>NZ_JBFTRG010000022.1:0-103877 GCF_056399425.1 Variovorax sp. 01N429
TCTTCGTGGAGCCTTCCGCTTTCACGAGGAATTCGCGGTCGCCGTCGAGCTGCTCAACAAGGGGCTGGTCGACGTCAAGCCGCTGATATCGGCAACCCTGTCGTACCGCGATTCGGCCCGCGCCTTTGCGCTGGCGGCCGATCGTACGCAGGCGATGAAAGTGCTGCTGAACTTCGAGTGACGCGTGCGTATTACTTGCTCATGACCGCGTCGGTGGCGTCCGTGGCTTGCGGGGCTTGGGGGTCTTCGTATGCCCTGCCGCCCGGAACCAGCGCCGAGTGAGCGCGCCGCGAGTGGATCAGCGGGTAGAACATCTCGACGAACCAGCKCTCCTTGCCGAAGACCAGATCGTCGTTGAGACCCACCTTGGGCGGATAGCGGCGGGTGATCTTGGCTGTGCCGAAGAGCATGTCCCACACGAACAGCAGGTTGCCGAAATTGCCCTTGTAGTGCCCGACGCCGTCGTCGTTGGTGAGCGCGTGGTGCGCCCAGTGTGTGGCGGGTGTCGAGATCGTGCGTTCGAGCACCCAGGCGAGGGGATTCAGCCACTTGATGCGATAGAGCGGCGCATCCCATGGCACGGCACTATGGGCACCCAGGATCACTGCGAGCTTGATCACGATGTAGACGAGGTAGGCGTTCCCGAAGCCCAGGTAGATCAGCACGCCGGAAGCCCACAGGCCGGGCATCATCAGGTAGTAGAAGAAGTTGTTGCGGTACGTGATGCGGATGCTCATGTAGTGCGCGGTGTGGTGCGCCCGGTGCAGCGGCCAGAGCAGCGGCGAATGCGAGATGCGATGCCACCAGTACTGCGTCATGTCGTCCGCCACCAGCAGGATCGCGCCCATGGCCCACCACGGCAGGTGCGCCCATGCGCCGCGCTGGCCGGGCATGGCCAGTTCGCTCAGCTTGCCCGTCACGCCGAAGATGAAGGGCTGGGACACCGCCAGCAGCGAAAGGAACATGAACAGTTCCAGCTTGGTGTCGTCCTTGGTTGCATTGAAGTGCGCGTGCTTGCCGGAGCGGATCTCCAGCACGGCAAAGAACAGGATGATCGCGACGAGCACGACGTTTTGGATCAGGTTCACCAGGTTGTCTCCTTGGCTTTGATTCGGCGGGCCGGGGTCCTGTGACTGAACGCCGGGCTCTTTGGGGGCTTGATGGAGGCGATTGTTGAGGCGAACCCCGATTGAGTCCAATGCATAGTTCGTCCACGATCCATGCAGTGGATGCAATCGGACCGAAGGAGCAGTTCATGGATCTCAAGCGCTGGACACACATCGTCGCCGTCGCCGACCGGCGAAGCTTCATCCGGGCTGCCGAGCAGGTGCATCTGAGTCAACCGGCACTGACGCGCAGCATCCAGGCAGCCGAAGCCGAACTAGGCCTGCAGCTTTTCGATCGCGGCGCGCTGGAGGTGGTCCCGACGCCGGCGGGTGAGTTCGTGGTCGCACGTGCGCGCCAACTGGTGTTCAACAGCCGCTGCCTGGAGCGCGACGTCGAGCTGTACCGCAGCCGTGCCTTGGGCGACACGGCATTCGGCATCGGCCCGTTTCCCGCGGTCACCTTCCTGAAGCCGCTGTTGGCAGCGATGCGGCGGGAATATCCGGCGATCAACCTGCGTGTCGAGGTCAGCAACTGGCAGCTCTTGCTGAAGCGCCTGCTCGAGGAAGACATCGAATTCTTCGTTGCCGAGACCAGGGACCTGCCGTCGGAACCCAACCTGCATGTTCAGGGATTGCGCAACGATCCGGGCGGCTTCTTCGTGCGCGACGGACATCCATTGACCCAATGCGGCTCCGTCCCGCTGGAGCAGCTTTGGGAGCACGGCGTGCTTTCGGTCCGGCTTCCCAAGGCAGTGCGCGCGGTGCTGTCCGGCCTTCTTGGCCTTGGCTCGGCTGAGGCGCTCTCGCTGGCCCTGGAATGCGACGACTTCGATGTGTTGAAGGACGTGGCGCTGGAGAGCGACTCGGTACTGGCTGCGACGCATGCCTCCGTGGCGCGAGAGGTCGCCTCCGGCAGACTTCACCTGCTGAAAGTCACGGGCCTGCCCGCCGTCGCGACCGAGATGGGTCTGGTCACTTTGCGCGGACGCACGCCGTCCCCCATGGCCGAGCTCATCATCGGCCGGTTGGCGAGAAATGAGCTTACCGGCGTCCGGACGCTTCGCGCGTAGATGCCCTCATCCGTCAGCGGATGCCGATCAATCCGGCGCCGAGAAGGACCACTGAAAGGCCTGCCAGCCTGGGCCACCACGGCTGGGCACGGCGCAAGCCGGCGCCCAGGGCGATACCGGATACATGCAGCAGGATAGATGCTGCAAGCATGCCCGCCAGCGCGAATGCCGCGTCGGACTGGTCCGCCAGTTCGCTGCCGTGTGCGTGGCCGTGGAACAGCGCGAAGAGACCGACGACCATCGCCGCCATGGGCGCGGGCAGCCGGTACTGTGTCATGACGAGCAGGCCGAGCACCAGCAGCGACACGGCGATCGACGATTCGACAGCCGGCAGTTGCACGCCGGCCATTCCCAGGAGCGCTCCCAGCAGCATCATCAGCGCAAAGGCCGATGGGGCGACCCACAGGTCAGCCCGACTGCGCGCTGTGAGTGCGGTCCAGAGCCCGACGGCCAGCATCGCAGCCAGATGGTCGGCGCCGGTCAATGGATGCAGGAACCCGGCAGCAAAGCCGTGATGGAGCCCTGCATCGGCGCCGGTATGGGCCATTGCCGCGAAAGGCAGGAGCGCGGACAGCCAGAGCGCTGCCCGAGTCGTTTGGTGAACAAGCTTCATGTCGTTGGTCCTCGGTCCTTGCTGATGCTCAGCGCCAAGCGCCTCGCCAGTTCCTGTCGATGGCGATCCATCCGATCGAGTCGCCGCCCGACGCCTGCGCCGGGCTTGCCGGGTCTTCGCTACGGTCCCAACCGACGATCCGGAAATCGAAGGAGGGTTGTCCTTTCATCGCTTGCAGCGGCGTCGCGGCGACCCAGGCGCTGAAAGAGGCGAAGGCACCGCCGGCAGCGGCGGCACCGCTGCCGAGCACAAAAGTCCTGCGATCGATGGGCATGGCCGATCTCCGTTTGATCCGTTTGGAAGTCCGCGAGCCGCTAAGGCATGGCCGCGAGCGGCGATTGCCTGAAGGCCGATGTCGATCCCCATTGCACCCGCGCCGCAGCCAGGATGCCTTGGGCCGCCAGCGTCTCTCCAGCATTGCTGGCGGCATCATGCGCCTTCTCGAACGCGCGCAGGGTCTGCCGGTTTGCCAGGTCGACGCGGGTCAGCTCGAAGGCTCTGCGTGAATCGCCGCCGCTGCCGGCGTAGAACTCCGCCGCGTGGTCCGCAAAGGCGAGGGGGTGCCGAGCCAGCAAGCGCTCGAAGCCACTGCGAGCGGCCTCCGACTGCGTCTCGGCCTCCGCGGATCGGCCCAGCGCGAGCGCCACATCGGAAAGGCGCCAACTCACTTCCGGGTCGCCGCTCGGAAGCGCTGGAACCAGCAACGCTCGCGCTTGCGGAGCGCAGTTCTCGGACAGACGAATCTCGGCAAGGTGTACGCGCGCCTTGACGTAGCCGGGCACGTACTCGATCGCCTTGGCATACCAGCGAGCCGCGCGCTCCGTCTGCGCTTGCGGCACGCGTTCGCCCCACAGCACGCCGAGTTGAAAGCACACCCAGGCGACTGCGAAAGGAGAGACATCGCTGTAGGCGCCCAAGCCCCTGCAGTAGGCGCGTTCGGCCTCATCGAATTCACCGAGGTCGGCAAGCAGCGAGCCCAGAGGCACCCAGTCTTCAAGGCGGCCTGAGTGCGCGGCGAGGCGCAGCCTGCGCTCCAGCAAGGGCTCGAGCGATACGCCGCATGCCTGGTCGATGCTCATTTCGAGTCGATCGGTGGCCTCCGCCGGACATCCTCGCTCCCCCGCACGCGCAAGAAAACCCCTCGCATCCGAAAACCGGTGCGTGGATGCAGCCACTTGTCCGTTGATGAGTGCCGTGCGAGCGGAGCCCTCATCGACCCGCATCAGGTGGCTCGCCATTTGCTCCAGCCGGTCGAAGGCATCGAGATCGCCCAGGTATTGCGCGTTCAGTTGCTCTTGCTCGATGAGTGCTTCGGCGATGCCCGGCCTCAGCGGCGCTTGCCAGAAGCGGCTCCATGATTGCGCGAGCGTGCTGCGCAGGTTGATCGCGGCGATCACGCCATCGGTCGCCTGCACGGGGCTCGTCGCGAGATCGGGCTCGGCGATCATGAGGCGGCGCCGAACCGAGGCTTCAGGCTGTCGAGGCCGGTCTTCAGCAGCGTGGAGCTGATGGTCTTGACGATGAGATCCGGCTGTCCGCCCGGCATGTATTGCACGCGCCATTCGACCGAACTGCCGCTGCCCTTGGGCTTGACGTCCAGCATGCCGGTGTAGTCGGTGGCAGGAATGCCAGCGATGGACGTGTAGCGATAGTTGCGCTGTGCGTCGTCCATCGCGTCAAGCCTTTCGATGATCTGCTTGCCGTCGATGGTCTCGATCGTGCGCAATTGACCCACACCGGTGCCTGTCAACTTGATGCTTGCGATCAACGGATGCCACTGGCCCCCGAAGCCGCCAATGAGTGCCCAGACTTGCTCAGGCGGCGCGGCAAGGTCGACGGAGAAGGCCAGGTTCTGGAGTTCCGCGTTGGGGGACGCGAGGTAGGGGAAGGTTGTGGTGCCGGGTTTTGTCGCGCCAGCCGAGCCGCCCTGCAGGAATTCGCGATCGTGGTTGACCATCCATGTGAGGAGGATGTCGATGACATCGGCGTTCACGGTGCGGCCGCCGCCTGTCTGATAGGGCCGACCGGCGAGCGTGCTCTTCTCGATTTCCATATGGCTGGTATCGGTCGTAGGCTTCGTCACGTCGATCACCATGAAGTCGTCGAGGAACATGTTCGCGTTGGCTGCCAATGCAGCCGGGGTCCAGTCTTGTTTGCCGTCGCGCATGTCCCAGTTCTTCAGGCTGTCGACCATGCGCTTGCGGAACACGGGCATCAACTCCTCCGAAATCGCGAAGGGAGTCTGCTGGTTCCACAAGTCACGCACATCGTCAGTGCCTTCCATGCCGTTGTTGTTCAGGCGCATGTTGGTCTGTTCTGGGCGGCCGACCCAATCGATGCGCGGCGGCTCATGACCGATGAAGCCGCCCGGCTTGGGTATCGGAATGGTTTCGGCGACTACGCCGAAGAGCGGTCCCTTGGCCGGCTCCAGCACACGCCGAGTGTCGAACTCGATGAGGAAGCTCAGCACGTTGTCGTGCTGAAGCAGATTGGGGAAGCGCTTGAGTTCGGCCACGATCCAGGCCAGGTAGAACGGATCGGAGCGAAGGCCCGCGAACACGCGGTAGGTGCCGTCGGCGGAGGTCGCTCCTTTTTCGTCATCGACGACGAAGCGGAGCGTTTGCCCGCCCGGCAGCGTGCAGGTGCCTCGTTGCACGGGCCGCTTGCCTTCCGGTGCATGCTCAAGCACATCGAAGCGAAACGTGAAGCGAAGCTCCGGATCGCTCGGCCTGAACTTGGTCGACTCGCCGGTACCGGCAATGGTCAGGCGCCGGATGACGATCGCATGGTCGATGGCGTTGGAGAACATCGCCTGGGTGCCGGCGGACGGAAACACGTTGGCCGCGAGGACGGTGCGGTTCGGGTCGGTCGGGCTGACGAAGGCAAAAAGATCGGTGAGGTCTGCCGAGGGATCACCGATCTGGCGTGGGCCGTCGACGTGGTCGGACATCGTTGCGCCCCGCTACTTGCGTGACCACTGGCTGGTGCCAGTCACCGCGTTAGGTGGGCCACCGAATGGCGTCGCGCGGCCCGGTTCCTCAGGGATCGACTTCAGGTATTCGACCAACTCCCAGCGTTGCGAATCTGTCAGCAAGGGGCCGATGATGCCGTTGCCGAGCGGGCCGTTCTCGAACGAATGTCCGGCATTCGAATTGCCCCGCAGTTCGGTGTCGAGCAAAAAGGAGCCGCTCTTGCCGCTGGTGTCCAGACCGACCTTGACCGGATCGAACTCGCGGCCCACGTAAAACTTCTTGGTCCGCTCCTTGGCTGGGACCAGCATTTCATAGAGATTGGGCACCGAGCCGTTGTGCATGAAGGGTGGGGTCGCCCATACGCCGTCGCGCGGCGCCGCCTTGTACGCTTCTTCCATCTGGCGGGGCGGCGGCAGTTCGCGATAGCCGTGCAGATTGATGGTCTGCTGTTCGTCGAGCTTCAGTTGCGACAACGCCTTGTCCAGCACGAGCTTCTGGGTGATCAGGTAGAGAGCGCCCGTCGGGATGATCTCCTTGTCCTTGAAAGGCCCCGGCAGATAGGGCGCGAGATTGGCGGTGATGGCATAGGGGCGCAGGTTGTCGAACTGGCCCGGGTCGGTGCCGACGTACTTCTGCGGGACCACGCCGACCTCCAGGAAGCGCTTGCCGTATTTATTCGGCGCAGTCCACGTATAGGGCCAGGCGTTGTGGCAACTCGCGCAATGCGTGGAGAACAGTTCCTTGCCGGCAGCTGCCTTCTGGCGGTCGATCTGCCCGAAAACCTCCTCGGGCCATTTCGGCGGCGCGAGCCGCGTCAACTGGTTCTCGATCTGCTGCAAATTGAGAAGCTGCGCATTCGAATCGAAGAGTCCTTCCTGTGGCGTCTTCGAGTGCAGGTTCATCGGGAGATAGACACCCATTGATTCAACGAGATTGCGATTGATCGGGTCTTGCTGCGAGGCGCGCCACTGGGTCCAGGTGCCGTGAGGGGCATTCCACAAGAACGGAGGCTTGGTCGGCGCGAGCGGGGTAGACGAGTTCTGCGGGATATTGGGCTCGATCGCCAGCAAGCGATTCACGATGGCGGAAATCGCGTCGATACGAGACGGTCCCCAGGCAGTCGGCGTTGCGAGCGTGCGTGTGCGGTAGTCGTGAATCGGAACGGCTTCGCGCTCGAAGCGCTTGCCCAATTCACTCTTCGCCTCCGCGCTCATGGCCCCGAGCTTGGTCGCCAGCCGGTCGAACTTCTGCTTGTCCGCCAGGGTGGCCTGCATGGCATCGTCAAGGGCGCTCACGTAGCCCAGCATATCGAAGGTATTGGCCACACCCCCGTCGATGCGTATGCGTTTTCCCTGGTAGTTCAGTTGAGCGTTGTGGCATGCGGCGCAGTTCAGGCCGATCTGCACGTCCTCCACACCGTTGCCCTTCTTGATGATCGTCTTGCTCAAGCCGATCGGCAACGCATCGGGATTGTTCTGCGGGTCGGCTGGCTGGGTGATCAGGCCGAACCGGTCGCTGTTGGCATCCGAGCGGAAGAGATCCTTGGCACCCGCCACCTCGAGATTCATGAAAAGGTCATAGGACATCACCGCCGAGCCTTGCGACACCTGGTAGTACCAGGCTCGCTCCGCAGGCGTCCAACCTTGGTCGAGGAAGATGACCGGGCCCTGCGAACCGGTCTCGGCCTGTGCTGCCGCGCCTTGCAGCGCCAGCCCCAGGACGAGAGTGCATCCAGGAACAAACAGGAGTCTGCGTTGCATGAAGGTACTCCAGACGATGACCACCGACCACGACCACGACCATAAGCATGGGCTTTCCGCCCGGGCCTGATGCGGCATTCTGAAACGGCTGGTTTGGGCGGCCTATCCCGGCAGCTACGTAACGGCACGTACGTGGCAATTGCACGTGTACAACGCCCGCCGAATGCGTGATCGACATGAAGAGGGAATTCCTTGATGATCCCGTGGCGCGGCCAACCACGTACGTGCAAGTACGTGCTGGCCCGGCTGGATTTGCGGAACAGCCGCTTTCACAATGAATTCACCGCACACCATGGCGGATGAAGTGGACGTCGCATCGCAAGGCCGGAGTCGTGAAGGTTCTTCATGGCTCTGGGACGCTTCAACTATTCACCAAAGGAAAACATGATGAGCAAACTACTCGCAGTCTTGATCGCCGGCCTCTTCGCAGCTGGCGCCTATGCTCAGAATCCTGCCGGCGCGTCCTCGCAGGAGCAGGAGATCACCAACAGCAAACCCCAGGAGAGGGCACAGGCCAAAGCCAACGCGCGTCCGCAGGACAAGGTCAAGAAGGTGGGCGGCGACGAATTGAAGTCGTCCGAAAACGATGCGATCGGCACCGGCAAGTCCGCCAGCGCCGGCCAGGCAAAGATCCAGTCGCGCGACAAGAAGCACCCCAACCGGAAGCAGGCGCCGCAGGGCGGAACGCCTGACATGGCGGGCGCCAAGTAAGAGCCAAGCTATACAAAAGCCGCCGCTGCAATGCACAGGCGGCGCAACGGGGCCGGCCGGAAGGAGATGTCAGTGAAAACGCGATTTCAAATCCTAGCCAAGGCGGTGTTGCTTGCCGTGAGCCTGACGTTCGCCGTCGGAGCCAGCGCGCAGGCAACGCCTGCCAGGACCTCTGCACCAAAGGGCAAGGCCGCAAAGCCCGCGGCCGAGCTGGAACCGCAGGTGATGGACTTGCTGCAGGCGATGAGCAAGGCCCTCACTGCATCGTCTTCGATGGCTTTCACTGCCGTCGCGACCTATGAAAGCCCCACGGAGGTCGGTCCGCCGCTGGCGTTCAACACGGTCTCCGAAGTGTTGGTGCAGCGGCCGAACAAGCTGCGCGTCATCACGACGGGCGACGGCAGGGCTTCCGAGTACTACTACGACGGCAAGACCTTGACGGCATTCGCGCCGTCCGAAAACCTGGTCGCCGTCACCAACGCTCCGCCCACCATCGACGGCATGCTCGAAGCGGCGTTCAAGCAATCCGCCATCTATTTCCCCTTCGCGGATGTTCTGGGCGCGGACCCCTTCAAGAACATCACCGAAGGGGTGACCAAGGCCTTCTACATCGGATCTTCAACGGCGGTCGGCGGCACGACGACCGACGTGATCGCCGTGGCCAGCGACGAACTGTTCATGCAGATATGGATCGGCACGGAGGACAAGCTGCCGCGAAGGTTGCGGGCCACCTACCGGGGCGATCCGCTGCTGCTGCGCCACCAGGTCGATCTGTCTAACTGGAAGCTCGATCCCGTGATTGCCGCCGAGGCGTTCGCGTCGGTCAATGCCGCCAACGCCAGGAAGATCCCGTTCGCCACGCCGCAACCAGTCTCCGCTGCGGCGAACGCCAAAGCCAAGGGGAAGGCGAGGAGCGGCGGCAAGGCGAGCGACGCGCCGTGAAGCACATGGAAGGACTCTCGAAATGAAAACGATGAAAACCCTCCTTCCCCTGCTCGCCGCTGCGATCCTGGCCACCGGGTTCCACACCAGCGCGTCGGCCTGGGCGCGAGCGAACGCCTGGGGCGGGCGCAGCGCGGGCGGATTCGGCGGCTTCACGCACGACAACGCTTTCGGCGGCAGCACCACGCACAGCTGGTATGGCGGCACCAGCCACACCAACCGGTACGGCGGAACGACCACCGGAGCCTATGGATACGGCGCCGTACACACCACGGCCGGCGGCTTCACGACCTATCACCCACCGGCCTACGGAGCCGGCGGCTACGCGCCTTACTACCGGCCCGTCGGTGTGCCGTACTACCACCCGGGCTGCTACTACAGCTGCGGCGGCGCTGTCGCCGCGGGCGCGGTCGCGGGACTGGCAGTGGGGGCGGTTGCGGGGGCCGCGGTCGCCAATGCCAATGCCGCCGTCATTCCCGCCTACCCGCTGGGTGCGCACTTCTCGGCACTGCCGACGGGCGCTGTCTATGTGGACCGCGGCGGCGTCACCTACTACCAGATCGGCAACTCCTGGTTCAGGCCGGCGTTCGGCGCCAACGGCGTCTACTACAGCGTCGTGCCGGCGCCCTGACCGGGCCCCGACTATCGCCGGAACCCATCATGGTGGATGCGATGCTCGATGTGTGGACACGTGTCTGGGACGACATCACGAGCGGCCGGCATGCACCGCTCGCCTTCCGGTTCATTCTCCAGCCGGCCGTTGCCGCCTTCTTTGCCATCAGGGCCGGAAGGAAAGATGCGCGGGAAGGGCTGCCGCTCTACATGTGGGCGCTCGTGCAGGACCGCGCGCAGAGAAAGGTCCTGCTGCGCGAGGGCTGGCGGCACATCGGCAAGGTGTTCATCTTCGCGATCATCATGGACGGCATCTACCAGTTCATCTCGGTTCGCTGGTTCTATCCGGGTGAGGCCGTGATCGTCGCGGTGGTGCTTGCAGTGCTGCCTTATCTGGTGTTTCGCAGCGTGGTCAATCGCATTCTTCGGCACCGAACGCACAGCTGAGCGGGCGGAACCATGACCACTTCCATTTCGTTGACGGTCAATGGCAAGCCCGAGGTTCTGCAGACGGATGATCCGGCCATGCCCCTGCTGTATGCATTGCGCAATCAGCTGGGCTTGCATGGCATGCACTTCGGCTGCGGACTGGCGCAGTGCGGCGCCTGCACCGTTCACTACGACGGCGAGCCGCTGCGCAGTTGCGTGATGCCCGTCTCGGCCGTCGCTGGCGCGCACATCGTGACGCTGGAGGGGCTCGGCACACCGGAGAAGCCGCATCCGCTGCAACAGGCCTTCGTCGACGAACAGGCGGCGCAATGCGGCTATTGCATCAACGGGATGATCATGCAGGCGGCGGGGCTGCTTGCGAACACGCCGCATCCGACCGAGCAACAGGTGCGCCAGGCGCTGGCGGGCAATCTTTGCAAGTGCGGCACCCACGTGCGCATCCTGCGTGCCGTGATGCGAGTGGCGGACAAGAAGGCCTGAAGAGTTCGCAATGACCTCCTCCGCGCAGATGCACCTGTCCCGTCGCGCGATGCTGAAAGCCGGCGGCGCGCTGGCGGTCAGCTTTGCGATCCATTGCCCGGCCGAGGCGGCGAACGAGGACCGCGAGGCGGCTTCCACTGCCGCCGGCAGGACCGTGTCGCCCACTGAGGTCGACGGCTTCATCGTCATCGATGCGCAAGGACGCGTAACCCTCTACAGCGGGAAGGTGGAGTTGGGCACGGGTGTGCTCACCGCGATGACGCAGATCGCCGCCGAGGAGCTGTCGGTGCCGTTCGATCGTGTGACGACGGTGCAGGGCGACACACTGCTCACCCCAGACCAGAGGCCGACCTATGCAAGTCTGTCGGTGCAGGAAGGCGGCATGCAGATTCGCCGTGCGGCAGCGACGGCGCGCGAGGCATTGATCGATCGTGCGGCGCAAAAGCTTGGTGTCGCAAAGACGACGCTGCGAGCGCAAGACGGCCGGATCGAATCCCTGGCAGGCGGAGCGGGCCTGTCCTACGAGCAACTGTTGACCGGCCAGAGCCTCTCGATGAAGGTCGACCCGCAGGTCCGGCTCAAGGATCCCAAGGACTACACGATCGTCGGAAAGACTGTTCCTCGGCTCGACGTTCCTGCCAAGATCTACGGCCAGTTCGGCTTCGTACACGATGTCAAGGTGGCGGGCATGCTGCATGCGCGCATGGTGCATCCGGCCGCGATGGGCGCCACGCTGGAGTCGTTCGACGATGGGCCTTGCAAGCGCATCCCTGGCTATGTGCAGGCGGTGCGCAAGGGCAACCTTCTCGCCGTCGTGGCGAGCGACGAATGGGCGGCGATCCGGGCGTCGACCGCCATTCAGGCGCACTGGAGTGCCTGGGCGGGGCTTCCCGACGACACGCGGCTGGTCGAGTATCAGCGCGGCGCAAAGGTCGATCGCAAGGAAGTGCTGCAACACATCGGCGGTGCGTCCAGCGGAGTGAGCCATGCGGGCCGCCAGTTGCAGGCCACCTATGACTTCCCGCTCAATACGCACGGCTCCATCGGCCCCTCCTGCGCGGTCGCCGAATTCAAGGACGGACAGCTCACGGTCTGGACGCCTTCGCAAGCGAGTCACCTGTTGCAGAAGCAGTTGGCCACCATGCTGCGGCTCGCGCCGGAGAAGGTCCGCTGCATCTATGTCGAGGGCGCCGGCTGCTATGGCCGCAATGGCTCGGACGACTGCACATCGGAGGCCGCGATCATTGCCGTGGAGATCGGCCGCCCGGTGCGGCTGCAGTGGATGCGCAACGACGAACACGGCTGGGACCCCAAGGGGCCGCCAACGCTGATGGACTACCGGGCAAGCATCGACGCGCAAGGAAAGATCGCGGCGTGGGAGGCAGACATCTATCTGCCGGAACGCCCGATGAAGCGCTCGGGCGTGACCTTGCTCGGCGCCGTGCTGGCGGGTCTGCCGCGCTATGGACCGGACTCGGGCATCTACGACCCGGGATTGGGCATTCCTTATGCGATCGAGAACAGCCAGCTCACAGCGAATTGGCTCGTCGATGCGCCACTTCCCGCAGCATGGATCCGCGCACCCGGGCGCATGCAGAACACCTTCGGCAACGAAAGCTTTCTTGACGAGATCGCCGCGGCCGCCGGGGCCGATCCCTTCGACATTCGCACGCGTCACCTGACCGACAGCAGGGGGCTGGAACTGATGGAGCGGCTGCGAAAGTTCGCGAACTGGCAGCCTCGCGGATCGCGTGCGCGCGACTCTGGCGATGTGGCACAAGGGCGCGGCGTGTCATATGCAAAGTACGAACTCGTGCGCACCTACGTCGGCGTGGTCGCGGATGTGGAGGTGCATCGCCAGACCGGCGCAATCAAGGTGAATCGCGTCTTCGTCGCTCACGACTGCGGACAGGTCATCAACCCCGATGGCTTGCGCAATCAGATTGAAGGCAATGTCGTGCAGACGGTGAGCCGAACGCTGGTCGAGCAGCTCACCTTCAGCCGCAGCGCCGTCACCAGCCTGAACTGGGAGAGCTATCCCATCCTCACCTTTCCGGATGTTCCGGAAGTGCTCGTCGAGCTGATCGATCGACCGACCGAAGTTCCCTGGGGTGCGGGCGAACCGACGACCTCGGTGATCCCGTCAGCGATCGCCAATGCCGTTTTCGATGCGACCGGCGCGCGAGTGCGGTCGGTTCCCTTCAGGCCCGCGGTGGTGCTCGCGGCCTTGAAGCAAGCGGACAACAAGTAGGCAACCGCATGCACCCCCTGGACCCCTTGGACCCCATCGACCGCAGCGATTACATCTCCGCTTCGTCCTTGAGGGAGAACGTCGCCTTCTTCGGCACCGAGCGCGAGCTCGCCAAGATCGGCGATGCCGGCCCGCGCGGTGCGTTCGCGGTCGCCGGGTTGGCGGTGTTCATCCTGCTCGCGCTGTGGTTTGCCTTTTTCTTCTTTGTCTTTGCGCCGCGAGGCAGCGTTGGCTGATCCTGGCGAAAACCTTCTTGCAGGCGTGACCGATGCGTCCGAGCGCAGATGGGCGCAGGTAGTCGCCGTGGTCGTGGCGCTGGTGGTGACCGTCATGATCTACAGCGGCCTGCACTGGACCGCCGTGGCCCCATCGAACGTGGAGACGATCGAGCCCGGCACGCTGCATCTTTCCGGCGAGTTCGTCGAAGGCAACCTGGGCACGGCCATCCGGCCCGACCGATCGGCCGTGGTGCGGATCGTCGCGCAGCAATACTCCTTCGTGCCGGGTTGCATCGTGGTGCCGACCGACACGCCGGTCACCTTCAGGGTGACCAGTCCGGACGTGGTGCACGGCTTCCTGATCGCGGGCACCAACGTCAACACGATGGTGGTGCCCGGCTATGTCGCCGAGGTCCGGACCCGTTTCGACAGGCCCGGCGAGCACGTCATGCCGTGCCATGAGTACTGCAGCGTGGGACACGAAGGCATGTGGGCCCGCGTGAAGGTGCTCGACAGGCTCGAGTTCGAGCGCCTGCACGGCGGCCAGGGGAGGGCCTCCTGTGC
Organism: Variovorax sp. 01N429; assembly: GCF_056399425.1. Lineage (NCBI taxonomy): Bacteria > Pseudomonadati > Pseudomonadota > Betaproteobacteria > Burkholderiales > Comamonadaceae > Variovorax > Variovorax sp. 01N429. The sequence continues at coordinate 13,750 of NZ_JBFTRG010000022.1, forward strand.
AGGGTAGCAACAGGCTCGTCCTTGCCCACCTCTGGGCGGCGTTCGCAGCCCTGGGGCTCGCGATTCCGCTCGGTGCATGGCAGATGCTGGTGCGCAGCCCGCTGCATCGGTGGGTCGATCCGGAGCGCTACTACGCCGCTGTCACTGCACACGGCAGCACGCTGGCCTACATCTTTCCGACGCTGATCGCGATGGGCTTCGGCTATGCCGTGTGCGCGGTGTCGCTCGGGCGTCCGATGCACGGCATTCGCCTCGCGTGGGCATCGCTGTGGCTCGTGATCGGCGGCGCAGTGGTTGCGCTTGCCACGGTGGCAGCGGGCAGGGCGACGGTGCTCTACACCTTCTATCCGCCGCTGCTCGGAAGCGCCTGGTATTACCTCGGCGTACTGACGGCGGTCGCGGGCTCGTGGATCTGGGTCGGCCTCATGGTTTCGCATTTCAGGCGCTGGAAGCGCGACCATCCCGGGCTGCCGGTTCCGCTGGCAATGTTTGCCACGACAGCTGCCGCATTGCTCTGGGCATGGACGTCGCTGGGAGTGGGTTCGGAGATCATCTTCATCATCCTGCCGAACGCATTCGGCTGGACAGCGTCGATGGACCCCGGCCTGGCGCGGATTCTCTTTTCATGGACGCTGCATGCCATCGTCTATTTCTGGCTGATGCCCGCATACATCGCCTTCTACGTCCTGCTGCCGCAGGCGGCGGGCGGGCGGCTCTACAGCGACCTGATGGGCCGCATCGCCTTCCTGCAGTTGCTTGTCTTCTCGATGCCGATCGGGCTGCATCACCTCTTCGTGGATCCGCAGATCGGCGCGGGATTCAAGTTCCTGCATGCGGTGTTCACCGGCATGGTCGCCGTGCCGACGCTGCTCACGATCTTCACCATCTGCGCATCGCTGGAGATTGCAGGACGCCTGCGTGGCGGGCGGGGCGTGTTCGGGTGGGTGGCGGCACTGCCGTGGGATCGGCCACTGGTGCTGGCATCCGGCCTGTCCCTTTTGATGCTGGGGCTGGGCGGCGCGGGCGGGCTCATCAACATGAGCTATGCGATGAACGCGACGGTGCACAACACGCAGTTCGTCACGGCGCATTTCCACCTGATCTTCGGCGGAGCCGTGGTCATCATGTACTTCGCGATTGCCTATGAGCTCTGGCCGCGACTGACAGGGCGCAGCTTGCCGACGAGGCTCATGCTTGTGCAACTGTGGACCTGGTTTGCCGGCATGCTGATCGTGACGCTGCCGTGGCATGTGGTCGGCATCATGGGACAGCCGCGGCGCATGTCCTACTACGACTATTCGGACCCGGCGCTGGCGCCGCAAGCCATCTGGGTCGCGATATCGGCCATCGGCGGCTTCGTTCTCGTGTTTTCGACACTGCTGCTCATCGTTACGCTCCTGGCATCGCACAGGAGGCCTGCCAGCGCCGCGCAGACCCCCCTGCTGTTCTCGCTCGCGCTCAACCCGCCGCGCCGACTGCCCGCGTCCCTGAACGGCTTCGGCATCTGGATGCTGCTCGTGGCGGCGTTGACGATCACCAACTACGGCTTTCCGCTGGCGCAGGCACTGCTCATGCAGCACAGCGGCGTGGCACCGTACCCTGTCGGACCCCGATGAACCCCGGCAGCGCAGCTCCTTCGCGAGACCACCGCTTTGCGGTGTGGATCGGCGCGACGGCGGCGCTCTTTGTTGCGGCGGCACTGGTCGGCTTCGTATGGATGCCCACCGTGCAGGCCGGCCGCAACTCGCCCGGTTGGTGGGATGCCATCTGCAGTGCGGTCGGGTTGCCGACGCGCGACGTGCAGAGCGGCGCCGCAGTGACAGGCAAACCTGCTTCCGAGGTTGCATGGACCGCGGCCACGCGGCAGTTGCTGGCAAGCGGCAATGCAAGTCATGGCGCCGTGCTGGCGGCCGCATCGTGCAATGCCTGCCATGGGCAAGCAGGCGTGAGCGACGACGCCATCTTTCCCAACCTGGCGGGGCAGAGCGCCGCATCGATCTACAAACAGCTGCAGGACTTCAAGAGCGGAATGCGGGCGGCAGCAGTGATGGGCCCCTATGCCGCTCCCTTGAGCGATGACGACATGCGAGATCTCGCGGCGCATTACGCGTCGTTGCCGCATGCGGTCGCGCGGACGCCGGATACGCCACGCCCCGGCGATGCAACCCTGCGGCTGATCGAGTTCGGTGATCCGATGCGCGGCATCGTCGCTTGCGCCGCCTGCCATGGCCCGCTGGGGTTCACCACCGCAGCGCCTCCGCTGCATGGGCAGCAACGCGCCTATCTCGAAGCTCAACTGCAAGCACTTGCGGGCGGACGGCGGCACAACGACATCAGCGCGCAGATGCGAAGCATCGCCCGCAGCCTTACGCCCCAGGAAATCAATTCACTGGCCGCGCACTATGCAGGCGTGGACAAATGAAAAGGCCAGTGAGAGTGAACCGATCAACATGACTGGAGGAATCGACATGCGCATTTCCCGTGACAACTGCGGCAGTCCCGCCAAGGCACTCGCCATCTCCGGCATGGCCGCGATGCTGTTCGCGAGCCAGTCGGCGCGCGCGGAAATGAGCGCTGAAGAACTCGCGAAGCTCGCGCAGAACCCGGTCGGCAACCTGATCAGCCTGCCGTTCCAGAACAACACCAATCTCAACTTCGGGCCGGAGAAAGGAACGCAGAACATCCTCAATATCCAGCCCGTCATTCCTATTTCGGTCAACAAGGACTGGAACATCATCACGCGGACGATCTTGCCGGTGATCTCCATGCCATCGCTGGGCCCCGGTACGCCGAGCCTCAATGGCGTGGGTGATGTGGTGATGACTGCGTTTCTCTCTCCGGCCAATCCGGGCAAGTGGATCTGGGGTGCGGGGCCGGTGGTGCAGATTCCGACCAACAGCAATTCGGAGCTGGGCAACAACAACTGGGGGCTCGGGCCTTCGGCCGTGGTGCTGCATCTCGACCATGGCAGCCCATGGGTCTATGGCGCGCTGTTCAACAACATCTGGTCGGTCAGCAGCAGCGGCAAGGGCGGCTCCTACAACAACTTGCTGCTGCAGCCCTTCATCAACTACAACTTCAAGGGTGGGCTCTATCTGACGACTGCGCCCATCATCACCGCCGACTGGAATGCGACCGGCAGCCAGCGGTGGACGGTGCCGCTCGGGGGCGGCATCGGCAAGATATTCCACCTGGGCAAGCTGCCGGTGAACACGCAGCTTTCGGCTTACTACAACGTGGTAAGGCCCGACAACGGCGCCAACTGGCAGATCCGGGTTCAAGCGCAGTTCATGTTCCCGAAGTGATCGGCGAAAGGAGCGGTGCGCACCGCTCCTTCTCGAGACTGGTCAGCCCTTCCGGACTACCGAGGTCGCGAGCGCCTGCGTGATGGTCATCTTCATCTGGTCGCCGACCTTCACGCCGTCGAGCATGGCGGGATCCTTCAGCGTCACTTCGGTGAAGTGCCCGAACGGGCCGCGAACCATCACGGTGCCCTTGGACTGATTGACCGCCCAGATGTTCGAGACCATGGTCGTCTGCTTCATCGCGGCTGCGCCGGGGAGCTGGCCCACCGCTGCGCGATCGGCAGCCACGGTCTGCGTGGCCATGCGAATACCGTCGCCCTTCTGGAAGTCGAGCGCCACCGAACGGATGTACGTGATGTCCACCGTGTCGCCGACCTTGACCTGCGCCAGGTTCCTCACCCTCGGGTCGACCATGACCGCAAATTCATTCCCTTCCGGTCCCTTGATGGTCACGATGCGGTTCTTCTGGTCGATGGCGGTCACCTGTGCGGTCACCGTGACCGACTTCATGATGTCGCGGACGTCCAGGACGTGGGGTTTGTCCGACGGGGTGTTCTGCTGTGCGGAGATGGGTGCGCTGAACGCCAGGGCAGAAGCCAATACGAGCAGTGTGCAGTGGGTCGCTTTCATTTCACGTTTTCCTTTCACTTCTGGAAGATCTGGGTTGACGGAATGCGGCATCGCGCGCAGTGATCCCTTGCACTCCGGCGGTTGATTCTCACCATTGGCCGGGCGTGCGCCATCCTGACGGCCACGCATGGACACGTACGTGGTGGCGCACCGGCAATGCGCCCGGAGGCGCTCAGTCGACCTGGACGCGCGCCTCGAACAGATATCCGGCCAGCGCCTGCTCGACGCGCGGCACTGACTCTTCGGCGGCTGCAGGCAGGGTGACTGTGACCGTCATGCCGTGGCGCCCCCCTTCGCTGGCCCGCACTTGCGCGCCGGTCAGGTCGAACTGCTCCCGCATCAGATCCGTCACCAGACGTGCCGCCGCATCGCAGCGCAACTGCGGCTTGTAGATCTTTCCCACGGTGGTCAGGGGGATGGCGTCCACGACGTGGATCTGCTTCGGCCACGCCGGGCGCTCGCCGATGGTGCGCTCGGCGTGCTCGCTGAGTTCGTCCGCCGTGACGCTGGCTCCCGGACGCAGCATCACGTAGCAGACCGGCAGCTCGCCGGCGTAGGCACAGGGCATCCCGACGGCGGCGGCCAACATCACCGCCGGGTGGGCTGCCATGGCGTTTTCGATCATCAGCGGATCGATGTTGTGGCCGCTTCGGATGATCAGGTCTTTCGCGCGGCCCGCGATATGGATCCGGCCTTCCTCGTCGGCGTAGCCGAGGTCGCCGCTGTTGAGCGCGCGGTCTTCGAAAACGCCCGCGTCGTGCCCGGGATCGCGATAGCCCGGCGACACATGTTCGCCGGAAGCGGTGATCACGCCGACCTCGCCCGTCTCGCACGGCGCTCCCAGCCAGCCGCCCGCCTCCAGGCGCCGCACGACGACGCGGGTATAGGGCAGAGCCAGCCCGACAGATCCGATGCCGCCGCTGCCGGCGACGGGGTCGATGGCGATCAGGCCCGACGCCTCCGTCATGCCGTAGACCTCGAACAGCCCGACGCCGATCAGCTGCCTGAATCGCTCACCCACGGCAGGCGGGAGCGACGCGGCACCGCAGAAGCCGGCGCGTACGGCGCTCAGGTCGGCATCGGCGATCGGCACGTTCAGCACAGCACCCACCGAAGTCGGCACGGCCCCTACAAAAGTGGCGCGGTATTGGCTCGCCAGGCGCCAGAAGCCTTCGACCATCGCCGGGTTGCGCAGCCCGCTCGGCGACATGACCAGCAGCCCCATGCCCGCCATGAAGGCGCTCAGGCCGCAGAAGATGGTGCCCCCGACATGAAACAGCGGCAGCGTGGCCGTGAGCGTGTCGCTCGGTCGCATGTCGCCGAGGATGGCGCCGCCCAGGGCCGCGACCAGCTGGCTCCGGTGCGTGAGTGCGACCAGCTTGGGTGCGCCCGTGGTCCCGCCCGTGTGAAAGTACGCCGCCACATCGCCATCGCGGCCGGGCTCTCCGAAGACGAGTCGATCGTCCGGCTGCTCCATCAGCGCCGCATGGAAGTCGATCACGCCTTCTTCGAGTGGCACGCCGGGCGGCGCCACGCGCACCAGCGTCAGTCCCGGCACTTCGTCGCGCAAGGCCAGGGCCTTCTGCCAGATGTCCAGCGCCGGATGCGGACCGAGCGCGACCAGCACGCGTGCGCCGGAGGCCTTGAGCAAGCCGGCGATGTGCGAGGGTTGCAGCAGGAAGTTGATCGGCACCGCGTAGCCCACGCTTTCGGCGCCCCAGAGCGTGGCGTGGGTCTCGACCAGGCTGGGCAACATGTAGGCGACGCCGGGCCGAGGACCAGCCAGGAATGCGAAGAGGTTGGCGGCCCGCCGGATCAGGCCCAGAAGTTCACCGTAGCTGACACGGCGGGGCTGCTCGTTGGGCGCCCCCGTCATCAACATCGTGAGCGCCGTGCGATCCGGCTGCCGAGCGGCGGTACCGATGAAGACATCGAGCACGCTGCGCTCCGGCAGCCGGGCATCGAGTGTCATTTCCGCCTCGACGCGCTCCAGGTCTTCGAGGTTGCGAACGCCGGTCTCGGGCAGGAGTGCCATGACAAGTTCCCTCGTATGGATGAAAGGCGCAAGACAGTACGCGTTCTGCGCCGTCGCAACAACGAGGTCTTTCCCGCGATTGGCCGTATGGTGATCGGGCCGGACGCGGTGAGCGCTGTCAGCCCTTCACGAAGGCGAGCAGGTCGGCGTTGATCACATCGGCGTTGGTGGTCGGCATGCCGTGTGGAAAGCCCTTGTATGTCTTGAGCGTGCCGTTCTTCAGCAGCTTTGCCGACAGCGGCGCCGAATCTTCATAGGGCACGATCTGGTCATCGTCGCCGTGCATCACGAGGACGGGCAGCGTGAGCTTCTTCAGGTCATCGGTGAAGTCCGTTTGCGAGAAGGCGACGATGCCGTCATGGTGCGCCTTGGCGCTGCCCATCATTCCCTGGCGCCACCAATTGAGGATCACGCCTGGCGCGGGCTTGGCACCAGGCCGGTTGTAGCCATAGAACGGGCCCGATGCGATGTCGTGGAAGAACTGCGCCCGGTTGGTCGCCGTTTGTGTCTGGAAGTCGTCGAAGACCTGCTTGGGGAGCCCGCCCGGATTGGATTCGGTCTTCATCATCAACGGAGGCACCGCGCTGATGAGCACGGCCTTCGCAGCGCGACTCTCGCCATGTCGCGCGAGGTAGTGCACCACCTCGCCGCCGCCGGTCGAGTGGCCGACATGCACCGCGTTCTTGAGATCGAGATGGGTGGTCAAGGCCGCGAGGTCGTCGGCGTAGTGGTCCATGTCGTGGCCACCGTCGACCTGGCTGGAGCGGCCGTGGCCGCGGCGGTCGTGGGCGATGACGCGATAGCCGTTCTTCAGGAAGAACATCATCTGCGCGTCCCAGTCGTCCGACGAAAGCGGCCATCCATGGCTGAACACGATCGGCTGGCCCTGGCCCCAGTCCTTGTAAAAAATCTCGACGCCGTCCTTGGTGGTGATGGAGCTCATGGACATGCTGGTTCCTTGCAGAGGTTGCTGGGTTGTTGAAAGCCGCGGTCGCGGCAGGAGGCATTGTTCTCCCAATCGGCATCTGCAACATCCGTTCCATGGGAGCCCCAGTCCCCCTCTTTCGGGTTGACTCGTTGACAGACAACGGCAATGACATCTACGCCGAAGCGCGCGGCCTGCTTGCCGGCTATCGGTGGCCGCAGTATTCGCTGCACCGCGGGCAACTTCAGATGCTGTCGTACAAGGCCGTGCTGGAGCGCCTCGGCCCGGAGGCTGTGCGGCTCGGCCATCGGATCACGGGCTATCGCAACCATGACCACGGTGTGACCGCGCTCGTCGAAACTCAGGACGGCCGGCGCCTGGAAGCGGAAGGGAGTGCTTTATCCGATCTCGCCGCCCGATCCGCGCACGGGCCTTGCCACCATCAACTGGATCGCCGAGATCACCGTCAACGCAACGGATGGACCCAGGGCGACTGGAACCGCCGGGTGGCGCTGGACGACTTCGCGCATCATTTCGACGGCTGGAACTGCGGCTGGCTCGACGTGCCGGCGATGCTGCGCGGCGCCGACGAAATCTTCGAGTACCCGATGATCGACCGCGACCCCGTACCCATCTGGGTGGACGGCCGTGTGGTGCTCATGGGGGACGCCGCGCACGTGATGTACGGGGCTGGTCGACGATCGCTGCGGCGGCGTCTTCGACGACATCGACGAAGTGATTCCGGCCGCGGAGCGCGAGGCTTTCATGGCGCGCTACAAGGCCGCCGCGGGGTTTGCCATCGAGACGCTCAATGCAGCGCCGTCGACGATCGCGCCGGGAGCGCGCGCGTCGGCTCAATAAGCGACGTACGGCCCCGGCCCGGCGGGCGTTGGTGCGCCCTCGATTGCCGAGAACACATTCCGCCCGAAGAAGAAGGGCAGACCCCAATCGAAGCCCTGGTCTCCAGGAAAGCTTCCGGCGACGTTGTTGAACGCCGTCGCTCCAATGTTGCCCGTGAACAAGGCGTGGGCATTCGCGACCGTGAAGCTGACCGTGCCGTTCGTACCGTTGATCCCCTGGTTGACGGCCGAGAGCGTTTGCTCCATGGGAGGGCAGTAGAAGGCGCTCTCACCCAGGTTGGGACATTTCGGCAGCGCAGTGGTGTTGAAGAAAAGAAAATTCGAGCCGCTGTCGATGAAGCTGTGAGGGTAGGTCTGCCCGTTGAACACGGTCGTGAAGTCACCCGAGTTGTCGACGCCATAGGCCTGCGCGCTGCCCAATCCATTGTTGTTGCGCGTGCCGATGCCCAGCACCAGTGAACCCGTCACGTTCTGGCCGCCCCGCGGGTCGATCGCCGGAAGCTGGATCAGCACGCCGTTGTTGTCCGATGGAAAAAGCGCCACGGGATTGGTCACCTGTTTGGCAAGCGGGACGGACGTGGGCGAGCACCCATTGCCGTCCGGGCACGCGTAGTAGGTCCCGGAGACCGCCCTGCTGACGCAAGCGGCGCCGCAGTCCTGCCGGAACGAACCCACGCCGAGCAAGCCGTTGCCGCCCAGGCTCGCGACCGTGTTGTTCGCCGAGCCGGCGTTCGAGCACGAGGTAGGCGCAGCAGGGAGATCGGGGTCGGCAATGATCTGCACCGGCAAGGATGCGGCCGTAGCGCCTGCGATGCTGACATCCGCCAGCTTGACCGTGCCCCACGAATAGCTGCTGACGAACTGCGCGCATTCGGCAATCGGATTGTTCGAGCTGTCGGATTGCTGCTGGAGCGCCGATAGGTTGGTCACGGCCGAGGCAATCAGGCGAAGGCCGGTCGATCCGGTATCCAGGATCACATGGTCGATGGTCTGGCAAGACGAGGTGCCCGGGGCGCACACTCTGACGCTGACGAAGGGCACGTTGACGATGCCCGTCACGCCGGGAGGCCCCGCATCGAGGATGATCGGCGCCACGTTCGATCCGGAGACGCTTGCATTGCCATCTGAAGGCCCTGGGTTCGCGGCCGCTCCGCTCGGCGGACTCGGGGATCCGATCACGCCATTGCCGACTGCACCTACTCCGCCACCCCCGCCGCCCCCCCCGCCGCAAGCAGCGGCAACGAGGGCGCAGAAGATGGCCGCGGAGGCGAGGCGTGCGCGCACCAGGACGCCGAGGCTTTGTCTAGCGGATGTCTTCAATTCGCACTCCCTCTGGCAATTGACCGGGCAGATAGGCCTTTCCTGTAAAGGACCGCATATGGCCGCCCGAATGAATGACGACTTCGGGTCGGCTCACCAGCGCGTGGCCGCGGCCGATGCGTTCTTGCCCGGTGGACTCCACGAAGGTGGCGAAGTGATCGCCCAGAACCTGCTTGAGGTCGGGCATGAACGGACCCTGCCAAGTCACCGCGAATACTTGTCCCGAGGCGGAAGAAACGTATTCGCGGACCACCGTTCCGGTGTCCGTGGTGATTTCATGGATGCTGAAGGCGGTGCCGGCCTTGACTTGGCGCATGGCCTTCATGCGCGTCTGGTCGACTGCCACCGATGAAGCAGGGCCGCCGAGCGCGGCAAACGCATTGAACGGCAACGACGTGGGCAGCAGGAGGACAAGCGCCATCCCACCCAAGCCACGAAGGCCACGAACTTTTCGAACCGCAGGCATGTCAGCCCTCCCTTTTCGCGAACGAAAATATTGTGGCCCTCGCTGTGTGACCCTCTACGTAGGATATGAGGCACTGTGGCGCGCGTCACACAAGTGTTTTCCCTTCAGCGAGCGGCTGACGCGGTGCGCCTTTTTTCACGCTTCGTTCACCTGCCTGGATCAAGCGCTGGACGGGTACCTTCTTGCGGTTAGCATCGTCGTAACAAATTGAAAGCGACCTATGCTTCCTTCGGTTTCGCACGTCATCCGCGCTGCAGTCGTTCTTGCAATCGCAGCCGCAGCCGCCTCTGCGTCCGCTGAAATCCATCGGTGCAAGGACGACAGGGGACAGACGGTGCTTTCCGATCGCCCATGCGGTGCCGCGTTTGCCGGTGATGCGCTTCGCCCGAACGCCCTCGGCTCGGGTGCCGACAAGGTGGCTGCCGGTGAAATGCGCACTGCTCATGGCAGGGACATGACTGCGCAATATTCGTTCATTGCCGACCAGGCTTCGCGCTCCGCGAGAAGGTCGTCCGAGAGGTAGCCGCTGCCGGTTTGGCCGGGCGCCTGGCGCGCTGCCCTATACTCCGCGCCGCTTGCAGCTTGTATGTACGCTGCGCCGCCATCGGCAACATGGCGAAATCAATCCTAAGGAAATTTACTCGTGAACCGTATCGAACTAGTCGAAAAGATCGCCTCCACCCACGTCGTCAGCAAGGCCGAAGCCGCCCGCATCCTGGAAACAGTGACGGGTTCCATCGTCGCCGCAGTGAAGAAGGGTGATCCGGTTCAACTCATCGGCTTCGGCACTTTCAAGCAAGTGGCCCGCGCTGCTCGCACCGGCTTCAACCCGCAAGCCGGCGCGAAGATCAAGATCGCCGCACAGAAGGTGCCCAAGTTCGTGCCGGGCGCTGCTTTCAAGGCGGCCATCGATCCCAAGGCCGCCAAGCGCAAGGCCGAGAAGGCCGCTGCAAAGCCCGCTCCGAAGAAGGCTGCTCCTGCGAAGAAGGCAGCGCCTGCAAAGAAGGCCGCCAAGAAGTAATTCTTCTTCGCGCAAAAAAAAACGGCCTCTCTCGAGGCCGTTTTTGTTTTTGAAGGTGCGCAGGCGCCTCAGGCCTCGGCCTTGCGAAGCAAACGCAAGCCGTTGCCGACCACCAGCAGGCTCGCGCCCATGTCCGCGAAGACCGCCATCCACATGGTTGCGCTGCCGAATATCGCCAGCGCGAAGAACACTGCCTTGATCGAGAGCGCCAACCCGATGTTCTGCCACAGCACGGCATGCGTGCGGCGCGACAGCCGAATGGTTTCAGCGATACGCCCGAGGTCGTCGTTCATGATCACGACGTCGGCCGCCTCCATGGCTGTGTCCGTTCCCGCGGCTCCCATGGCAAAGCCGATGTCGGCGCGCGCCAAGGCAGGGGCATCGTTGATGCCGTCTCCCGTCATGGCGGTGGATCCGTAGCGCTTGCGCATCTCGTCGATCGCGTCGAGCTTGTCTTGCGGCAACAGCCCGCCGCGCGCATCGTCAATGCCTGCTTCGCGCGCGACCGACTGTGCCGTGGCTTCGTTGTCGCCAGTCAGCATCACCGGCACCACGCCGAGTCGCTTGAGTTGCGCAATGGCTTGCACGGAACTCGCCTTCACCGTGTCGGCCACCGCGAAGAGGCCGAGCACGCCGCGGTCGCTGGCAAGAAGCGTCACCGTGCGTCCTTCGGCTTCGTGCGCAAGCAGCGCTTCGTCCAGTGCCGGATCGGTCTGGCCGCGTTCGCGCAGCAGCCGGTGATTGCCGAGCACCAGACGCTCGCCGTCGATCACGCCTTCGACGCCGCGCCCGAGCAGCGCACCGAATCCTTCGACGTCCGTGATGGTGCCCCCCAGCCCCTCAGCGATGGCTCTGGATACTGGGTGGTCCGATCGAGCCGCCAGACTCTTCGCGCGCTGAAACACGTCGGCTTCGTCCGCATTGCCCCATGGCGCGGAGGCGACCAACTGCGGCTTGCCTTCGGTGATGGTGCCGGTCTTGTCCAGCGCAACGGCCTTGAGCCGGCGTGCGTTCTCGAGGTAGGTGCCGCCTTTGATCAGGATGCCGCGCCGTGCTGCGGAGGCAAGGCCGCTCACGACCGTGACCGGCGTCGAAATCACCAGAGCGCACGGGCACGCGATGACCAGCAGGACCAGCGCCTTGTACAGCGCGGCCAGCCATTCCCAACCCAGAAAGACCGGCGGCAACACCGCGACTGCCAGCGCAAGGACGAACACCGTCGGCGTGTAGATCGCCGCAAAGCGATCCACGAAGCGCTGCGTCGGCGCGCGCGAGCCCTGCGCTTCCTCGACGGCGTGGATGATGCGGGCCAGCGTCGTGTCGTTGGCGGCCGCAGTCACGCGGAATTCGATCTCGCCGTTTTGGTTGACGGTGCCCGCAAACACCGGATCGCCGGGCTCCTTGTCGACCGGAATGCTTTCGCCTGTGACGGGCGCCTGGTTGATGGAACTGCTGCCGCGCGTCACGATGCCGTCCAGCGCCACCCGTTCGCCCGGCTTGACCCTGGCGACTGCGCCGAGCGCGATCTCGCCGGCGAGCATGCGCTTCCAGCTGCCATCCGCCTGCTGCACCTCCGCATCGGCCGGCGCAAGGTCGACGAGACCCTTGATGGCGTTTCGTGCGCGGTCCACCGCGCGAGCCTCTATCAGTTCGGCGATGGCGTAGAGCGCCATCACCATCGCTGCTTCCGGCCATTGACCAATGACGAAGGCGCCGGTGACGGCCACCGACATGAGCGCGTTGATGTTGAGCCTCGCGTGCCGCAGCGCCTGCAGGCCCTTTGCATAGGTTTCGAGGCCGGCCAGCCCGATGGCCACTGCTGCGACGACCATGCCGGCCGCTTTCCAGGCCGCGGTGTCCGGCGCGAAGTAAGAAACGCCTTCGGCGACGAGCGCGAGGCCGAGCGCGGCCGCGAACCGCATGTAGCCGCTGCCATGGCGCGGGTCGTGCTGCGATGGGTCGTTCGCGTCTGATGGTGCTTTGGGCGCGAGCAGTTCGGGCGAGTAGCCCGCCTTGCGGATCGCCGCCAATGCGTGTGGAATCGCGCCCGGCGCGCCGTCGATCCTGAGCGTTCGCTGGCTCAGTTGGAAATGCAGCCCGCGGATGCCGGCGATCGGTTCGACGACGCGGCGAATGTCCGATTCCTCGGCGCTGCAATCCATCGTCGGAATGCGGTACGTGTTGGCGCCGATGCGCCCTGTCGGCGCTGGCGCATGGACGTCATGCTCCGCCGCACAGCAGTCCCCGTGGGTACGGTGCGAGTTGGGCGAGTGCGAGTGAGGCACTCCGACGGTAGACGCTTTCGAGATTGTTCTTGCCATCCAGCCATTGGAAACCCTCGAGTCACTGCAAGGTCAACACCGCCAGCAGAACGTGGGCATGCGGCCAGCGCCAGTCAAAAATCGTTGCTGTGCAGGCAGATGGCGGTCGTCGGATCCTCGCGATAGCGTGCCGTTGCCAGCGCATCGATCGAATCGGCGTTTCGCGTGTAGGCCTGCACCAGTTCCGAATCCTCGCCTTCGGGCGCGTGGAAGCGGGTGTGGAGCGCTTCTTCGTCGATGCGCGCAATGATGCGCGCGCCGTCGTAGCCGTCGGGATAGATGGCGAATTGAACGGTGCCAGCCGCTGGGATGAAGATTGCTTCGGAAGCCATGGTGTTCTCGAACGTCAGATTCGTTTCAATCAGTATCCTGCGATTGCAGACCTCAAAATATAGGTCCTAAGTTGTATACCCCAAGCAATCTGCGGACCATTTCACGGCGCGCGTGACAAATCGATGCCGACGACAATCCGGCTCCTCCCACCGACAAGACTCACCCGTCCAAGATGAAGCCAATCCGCGCACTGCTCGCCTTCAGCCTTCTCACTGCCGTGACCGCATTGCATGCACAGGCGCTGCCGGCCGGCGTTCGGTTGGGGATGTCGACAGAGGAGCTTCGGGCGGCGCTGCCCGGCGTGGAGCGCGTGCAGCGCCCGCAGCGTCTAGCGGGTGGGCTCGCCGGCACATGGCATGCCGCGCCGGCAAAGGTTGCGGGCTTGCTTTTCGAGCCGGTCTTCTTCTTCGCGGGCGGCGAGTTGCGCAGAGTCGAATGGGTGGCGCCCACTGGCACATCGCCCGATCTCGGGGCAGCCGCCTTCGCTGACATCGTCGCCTGGGGCCGCAGCAACTATGGCCCTGAGCTCAGCTCAAACGATCCGGGCAGCGCATATGCAGCCTGGGTGCAAGGCGACATGGACGTGTATGCGCAACGCACGAGCGACTCGCACCACGCGAGCGTGCGGCTCGTCTACAAGGCCCGCCAGGTCAAGGACGCGAGCGAGCTTTGAATCAGGCGTCCTTCAGCATGCCGCGATCCTCGATGAACGACACGACTTCGGCCAGGCCTGCGTGCGTCTTGAGGTTCGTCATCACGAAGGGCCGCTGCTTGCGCATGCGCCTCGTGTCCGCTTCCATCACGCCCAGGTCGGCGCCGACGTAGGGCGCCAGGTCGGTCTTGTTGATCACGAAGAGGTCGCTCTTGGTGATGCCCGGGCCGCCCTTGCGAGGGATCTTCTCGCCGGCCGCCACGTCGATCACGTAGATCGTGAGGTCCGACAGTTCGGGGCTGAAAGTCGCGGCGAGGTTGTCTCCGCCGGATTCGACGAACACCACATCGGCATCCGGAAACTGGTCCAGCATCCGGTCGATCGCTTCGAGATTGATCGATGCGTCCTCGCGAATCGCGGTGTGTGGGCAGCCGCCCGTTTCGACTCCCATGATGCGTTCGGCCGGCAGCGCGCCCGCGACCGTCAGCAGGCGCTGGTCTTCCTTGGTGTAGATGTCGTTGGTGATGGCGATGAGGTCGTACTTGTCGCGCATTGCCTTGCAGAGCATCTCGAGCAGGGTGGTCTTGCCGGAGCCGACGGGGCCGCCGATGCCCACGCGAAGCGGCGGCAGTTTCTTGGTGCGATGGGCGATGTGATGGAGTGCGGACGACATGGGGAATCAGCTTCTGAAAAGGCGCGAGTACTGGGTTTCGTGGCGGGCCGATAGCACCGCAAGCATGGGCGAAAAAGCCTGCCGGTCATCATCTTCCAGCGCCATCGCGTTTGCGACGGCCATGGGCATTTCGCCGCTGAGCCGGGCGAGCATGCGCTGCCCCGCGCTCTGGCCGAGGGGGACAGCCTTGACGGCGGCGGCGACCATGTTCTCTGCCCAACCGAAGGCGAAAGCGAGACAGGCGTCGCGCACCGAGGCTTGGGTGCGACTTGCCGCAAAGGCGAATGCGACGGGGTAGCTGGCTGGCAAGGTGCCGAAGACTTGAGTTGCATCGGCGTGATGCAGCTTCAGCCATTCGACGAAAGAGCGGCCCATCTGCTCGGTCTGCAGCAGGAACTCTGCGGACTCGCGCGTATGAAAGACCCAATCGTTGAGCGAACGGATGCGCGAAGAGTCGCCACTTCGCCATGCGCCGATCGCCTGGGCGACCACGGTGAGGTCGGCACGCTCCAGGCTGAGGTGCAACTGGTCAGCCAGCCATTCGGCGGCCGCTTGCTCGGTGCCGATGCCGGCCCATTCGATGGCTGCTTCGAGCCCCTCGGAATACGAGAAGCCGCCGACGGGAAGCGCCGGCGAGGCCAGCCAGATCAGCTGGAGGAGGCTTGCAGCGGGCAGGGCCGCCGGCGTGTCATCCATCAGTGCGAATGGTCATGGGAATGGCCATGCGAATGATCGTGATCGTGAGAACCTGCGTAGGCAGCCGGATGAAGCACTGGCCCGACCGGCGCCGGCCCATGCGAATGCCCTGAATGCCCTTGCCCGTGCGAACCATAGGCGCCGCCTTCGGGCTCGAAGGCTTCCTCGGCTTCTCGCACGATCAAGTGCATCGATCGCAGCATGCCGGCGAGCACATGGTCAGGCTCGATCTTCAGGTGATCGGGCTTGAGTTCGATCGGCACATGGCGGTTACCGAGGTGATAGGCGGCGCGCAGCAAGTCGAAAGGCGTGCCGTGCTCGGTGCAATGCGTGATGACCAGCACCGGCTGCGGCGCGGCGATCACCTTGATCAGCGAGCCGTCTTCCGCAACCAGAACGTCACCCCCGCGCACCGCCGTGCCGCGCGGCAGGAACACGCCGATCTGCCGACCTTGCGAATCGCTTGTATCGAAGCGGCTTTTCTGGCGGACGTCCCAATCGAGTTCGACGGTCGCGGCGCGCTTGAGCAGGACAGGCGCGAGGCCGCCGCCCTGGGGCATGAGTTTGTTGGCGGTGAGCATTGTGGCTTGCGGTCGTATGGAGCTGGCGATAATATAACGCTTGTTATAACGTTGAAATTACGGAGCATTCGATGTCCGCTCTCAAGTTGACTCAGATCGGAAATTCCGTCGGGGTGATCCTGCCAAAGGATGTTCTCGCAAAAATGAACCTAGGCAAGGGTGATACGGTTTACCTCACCCAGGCCACGAATGGCGGAGTCAATCTTTCGCCATACGACGACGAGTTCGAGCGCCAAATGGAAGCCGCGCGGCGAATCATGAAGAAGCGACGCAACGTGCTGCGCGAGTTGGCCAAGTGACGGCCGCCAATCAGCAGTGGACGTGGCTGAGCACGCGAATGATCCTTGCAGCGCATGACGAGCAGTTGGTCGAACATGGTGGACCGGGGGGACTGCGCGATGAAGCGCTCCTCACATCTGCCATGGGGCGTCCTCAGCACAGAGCTTTGTATGAGTCGCCCGACGCCGCAACGCTCGCAGCCGCCTACGCGTTTGCAATTGCCCGCAATCATCCATTCGTCGACGGCAACAAACGCACGGCGTTCATCGCTCTGGAGCTCTTTCTCGACCTCAACGGATGCGAACTGAATGCGTCCGACGAGGACTGTGTTCTCGTGATGCTTGGCCTTGCTGCCGGTCAAGTGGATGAAACGGCGCTTGCACAATGGGTTCGCGAGCGCCTCCTTACGAGCTTGGCCTGACATTCAGAACAGAAAATACCGCTGCGTCATCGGCAGCGAGACCGCGGGATCGCAAGTCAGCAACTGCCCATCCGCGCGAACCGCATAGGTCTGCGCGTCGATCTCCATCTTTGGCGTGAACGCGTTGTGCACCATGTGCTGCTTGCGCATGCCGCGGATGTTCTTCACTGCGCTCAGGTTTTTCGCAAGCCCGTAGCGGCGTCCGATGTCCGCCGCGAGTCCCGCTTGCGAGACGAAGGTCAGCGAACCCTTGGCGAGCGATCCGCCGAAGGCGCCGAACATCGGCCGATAGTGCACGGGCTGCGGCGTGGGGATCGATGCATTCGGGTCTCCCATCGCGGCCATGGCAATGGTGCCGCCCTTGAGGATCGTGAAAGGTTTGACGCCGAAGAAGGCCGGCTTCCAAACCACCAGATCGGCCCATTTGCCGATCTCGATGCTGCCGACTTCATGCGCGATGCCATGCGCGATGGCGGGGTTGATCGTGTACTTGGCGATGTATCGCTTGGCGCGGAAGTTGTCGCTGCGCGCAGGGTCTTCGGGCAGCTTGCCTCGTTGGGCCTTCATCTTGTGCGCCGTCTGCCAGCAGCGAATGACGACTTCGCCGACGCGGCCCATCGCCTGGCTGTCGGAGCTGAACATGCTGATCGCACCCATGTCGTGCAGGATGTCCTCGGCCGCGATGGTTTCCTTGCGGATGCGGCTTTCGGCAAAGGCGAGGTCCTCGGCAATGCCGGGGTCGAGGTGATGGCACACCATGAGCATGTCGACGTGCTCGTCGAGCGTGTTCACGGTGTAGGGCATCGTCGGGTTGGTCGACGACGGGAGAAAGTTGGCTTCTCCGACCACGCGAAGAATGTCCGGTGCGTGGCCGCCGCCCGCGCCTTCGGTGTGAAAGGCGCAGATCGCGCGGCCCTTCACCGCCGCGATGGTGTTTTCGACAAAGCCCGATTCGTTGAGCGTGTCGCTGTGGATCGCGACCTGTGTGTCCGTGGCGTCCGCCACATCAAGGCAGTTGCTGATTGCGGCAGGCGTCGTGCCCCAGTCCTCATGCAGCTTGAGCCCGATCACGCCCGCATCGATCTGCTCGTGCAGCGCCGCCGGCAGGCTTGCATTGCCCTTGCCGAGAAAACCCAGGTTCATCGGGAAGGCGTCGGCAGCCTGGAGCATGCGCTCGATGTGCCATGGACCCGGCGTCGCAGTGGTCGCGAAGGTGCCCGTCGCGGGACCGGTGCCGCCGCCGAGCATCGTGGTCACGCCCGAGCTCAGCGCTTCCTCGATCTGCTGCGGACAGATGAAGTGGATGTGGCTGTCGATGCCGCCAGCGGTGACGATGTTGCCTTCGCAGCTGATCACCTCTGTGCCCGCGCCGATGACGATGTCCACGCCCGGTTGCACGTCAGGATTGCCCGCCTTGCCGATGGCGACGATGCGGCCGTCCTTCAATCCGATGTCTGCCTTGACGATGCCCCAGTGGTCGAGGATGAGCGCATTCGTCATGACTGTGTCGACGGTGCCTTCGGCGCGTGTGCGCTGCCCTTGCGCCATGCCGTCGCGAATGGTCTTGCCGCCGCCGAACTTGACTTCCTCGCCGTAGCCGCCGGCGTGCAGCGTGTAGTCCTCTTCGACTTCGATCACGAGGTCCGTGTCGGCGAGACGGATCCGGTCGCCCACCGTGGGCCCGAAGATTTCTGCGTAGGCGCGGCGCCCGATGGTTGCCATTTTTAAAGCTTTCCTTGCACGAGACCGCGAAAGCCGTATATCACGCGGTCCCCTGAGAAGTCGACCAGTTCGACGGTGCGTTGCTGTCCCGGCTCGAAGCGCACGGCGGTGCCCGACGCGATGTTCAGCCGCATCCCGCGTGCCGCTTCGCGGTCGAAGCCCAGCGCGCCGTTGGTTTCAGCAAAGTGATAGTGCGATCCGACCTGGATCGGCCGGTCCGCCGTGTTCTGGACCACCACCGTCAGCGTGCGGCGGCGGGGGTTGAGGACGTGCTCGCCCTCGTCAGTGATGAGTTCGCCGGGGATCATCGAAATGCCTCAAGCAAGTCCGCCGAGTAGTGCGACGCCGAATGCCGCCACGGCGGCGCCCGCAAGACGGGGCAGCCACCGGTGGCCGTTGCGCAGCGACCATCCAATGGCGATACCGGCGATGTGCAACAGCACGGTCGCGGCGAGCATGCCAGCCAGCGTCAGCGCGGCACCGGATTCGCTCGCCAATTCCTGCCCGTGTGCGACGCCGTGAAAGATGGCGAACACCCCGACGAGCATCGCTGCAGCCAACGCGGGCAGACGCTGTTGCGTGACGACCACCAAGCCGATCACCAGCAGCGACGCAGCAATCATCGGCTCGACCGCCGGCAGCTGCAGACCGCCGAGACCAGCCAGCGCGCCGGCCAGCAGCATCACGGCGAAACCCAAGGGTGCCCACAGCAGATCAGGCCAGGCACGGCGCGCGGTCAGCGCGCTCCAGAGCCCCACCGCCACCATTGCGGCCAAGTGATCAGCGCCGGTCAACGGATGAAGAAACCCGCTAACCAACCCATGGTGAAGCCCCCCATCCACGCCGGTGTGCGCACGCGCGATGAGGGGCAGGGTTGTCAACAACGCAAGCACAGGTGCAAAACGAGCAAGACGCATAAAGAATCCTCAGTTGTTATTCATTCCAGAAACACCGCGGAACCGGCTCAGCCGGGCCGCCGGTGTTGCCCCCGGCAGGGGGTGGAGAGCGACACGAAGTACGCGAGCCTGGGGGCGAGCAACATGAAATCGGCGAGTCATAAGATCGGTTGGTGCACCGTGACGAGTTTGGTGCCGTCAGGGAATGTGGCTTCCACCTGAATGTCCGGAATCATCTCCGCAACCCCGTCCATCACATCCGAGCGAGTGAGCACCGAGCGCCCCTCGCTCATGAGCGACGCCACGCTCTTGCCATCGCGCGCGCCCTCCATGACGGCCGCCGAAATCAGCGCGACGGCTTCAGGGTAGTTGAGCTTCAGCCCTCGCGCGCGGCGACGTTCGGCCAGCAGCGCAGCGGTGAAGATCAGCAGCTTGTCTTTTTCGCGCGGTGTCAGTTCCATGGGTGCGGGGCTCGGCGGCCAGGTCAAATCATTGTGGGCATCCAGAATGCTTTGCAACAGTCGTGCCTCCCTCGAGCCTCCTTCGTGCCCCCATGGGCGCGACTGCGGCCGGGCATGAAAGCTGCACCGCCCTCGCGTGCACTCCTCCGCAGTTCCCCCCGCTCCGGCCGCCGAAGCGCCGCAGCGCATCGTCAAGGTCAGGCGCGACTACAACAGCTGGGTTGCCAGCGAGACGCTCGAAGACTACGCCCTGCGCTTCACGCCGCAGCGCTTCCGGCGCATGGCCGAATGGCGCGTGGCGAGCACCGCTTTTGGCGGTGCGGCCTCGTTCCTGATCCTGGAGGCCGTCGGCGCGACCCTGCTGGTGCAGTACGGCTTCGTGAACGCCTTCTGGGCCATCTTGTGCACCGGTCTGATCATCTTTCTGGCCGGACTGCCGATCAGCGTCTACGCGGCGCGCTACGGCGTCGACATGGACCTGCTCACGCGCGGAGCCGGCTTCGGCTACATCGGCTCGACGCTCACGTCCCTGATCTACGCATCGTTCACCTTCATATTCTTCGCGCTCGAAGCGGCGGTCATGGCCTATGCGCTCGAACTGGCGCTCGGCGTGCCGCCCGTCTGGGGCTACCTCGTTTGCGCGCTGGTGGTCATCCCGCTCGTGACGCATGGCATCTCCGCCATCAGCCGCTTGCAGGTCTGGACGCAGCCGATCTGGCTGCTGATGCTGGTCGTGCCGTTCGGTTATGTGCTGGCGCGCAATCCTGGTGCGTTTTCAGGCATTGCGCACTATGTAGGTGTCAAGTCATCGTCGATCGGCTTCGACTTGCACCTGTTCGGTGCCGGCTTGACTGTCGGCATCGCACTGATCACGCAGATGGGGGAGCAGGCCGACTATCTGCGCTTCATGCCGGCGCGCTCGGCGGCGAACCGGCGGCGTTGGTGGGCCGGCGTCCTGGTCGGGGGGCCGGGCTGGGTGGTGCTCGGGGTGCTGAAGATGCTCGGCGGTGCGCTGTTGGCATATCTCGCCATCAGCCACATGGTGCCGCCCGAGCGAGCCGTCGATCCCAACCAGATGTACCTTGCCGCGTACGAATACGTGTTTCCGAACTACGGCTGGGCAGTGTTGGCGACGGCCATCTTCGTGGTGATCTCGCAGCTCAAGATCAACGTCACCAATGCCTACGCCGGCTCGCTCGCATGGAGCAACTTCTTCTCGCGCGTCACGCACAGCCACCCCGGCCGCGTCGTCTGGGTGGTGTTCAACGCGCTCATCGCCTTCATGCTCATGGAGATGAACGTGTTCGAGGCGCTGGGCGACGTGCTCGGCCTTTACGCCAATATCGCCATCGCGTGGATGATGGCCGTGGTGGCCGACCTGGTCATCAACAAGCCGCTCGGGCTCTCGCCGCCCGGCATCGAATTCAAGCGCGCGCACCTGTGGGATATCAACCCGGTCGGCGTGGGCGCGATGGCGCTGGCTTCTGTGGTGTCGATCACTGCGCATCTGGGCGCGTTCGGGCCGCTGGCGCAGGCGTTCTCGGCGCTGATTGCGCTCGGCACGGCTTTTGTCACGTCGCCTCTCATCGCCTGGGCCACGCGCGGCAAGTACTACATCGCGCGCGTTTCCGACGAAGGCGGCGCAGCGCCGTTCGAGCCGGCCGCGCGACGCTCGGTCGTGCGATGGGCGCGGGTCGAATCCGATGCGGGGAGCTATCGGCGCCTCTCCGTGCAGCGCTGCGTCATCTGCGAGCGCGAGTACGAAGGCCCGGACATGGCGCATTGCCCGGCGTATCAAGGTCCTATTTGCTCCCTGTGCTGCACGCTCGATGCACGCTGCGGTGACCTGTGCAAGCCGCAGGCGAGCCTTTCGGCGCAATGGTCGGGCGCCTTGCGATGGCTGCTGCCACGCCGCGTCTGGCCGTATCTGGACACGGGGCTCGGGCACTTCCTGCTGTTGATGCTGATCGTCGTGCCTCTGCTCGCGGCGGTGTTTGGCGTGCTCTATCAGCAGGAACTCCGCGCTCTCAGTGAAGGTGCCGTGAGCGGAGCAATGCTTGACCTGGAGCTTGCGTCGCTGCGTTCGGGTTTTTTCAAGGCGTACATGGCGCTGATGCTCATCGCAGGCATCGTCGCCTGGTGGCTCGTGCTTGCGCAGCAGAGCCGCAAGGTGGCGCAAGAGGAGTCGAACCGCCAGACGCATCTGCTGGTGCGTGAGATCGACCTTCACCGCGAAACCGATCGCGCCCTGCAAGCGGCCAAGCAGTCTGCCGATCAGGCCAACCAGGCCAAGAGCCGCTACATCAGCGCCATCAGCCATGAACTGCGCACGCCGCTCAACAGCATCCTGGGCTACGCGCAGCTCATGGGGGAGGACGCCGCGGTGCCGCCGCATCGCAGGCAAGCGGTGGCGGTGATCAAGCGCGGCGGGGAGCATCTGCTGTCGCTGATCGAGGGAACGCTGGACATTGCCCACATCGAAGCCGGCAAGCTGACGTTGCATGCCAAGCCGATGCAGTTCGCCGACGTGATGAGCGAATTGGCCGACATGTTCGAGCTGCAGGCGCTCGAGAAAGGCCTGGCGTTTCGCTTCGAGCCCACGGGCGCCTTGCCCGAACTGGTGCGCGCGGATGAAAAGCGCGTGCGCCAGATCCTCATCAATCTGCTGGGCAATGCGATCAAGTTCACGACAGCAGGGCAGGTCACGCTTCGGCTTCGCTACGCACGCGAGTTCGCGGCCATCGAGATCGAAGACACAGGCGCGGGCATGTCCACCGAAGAGCTGGGCCGGATCTTCGAACCGTTTGCACGCGGCACCACCGCGGGATCTGCGGCGCCCGGCGCGGGTCTTGGCCTGACGATCGCCAAGATGCTGGTCGACCTGATGGGTGGAGAGATGACGGTGCAGAGCACGCGAGGCGTGGGCTCGGTGTTTCGGCTGCGCCTTTTTCTGCCGCACGTGCATGCTCTGCCCCCCGGGCAGCACCTGCGCCGTGTGCCGGCAGCGCGCGCGAGGCGTGGCTACGAGGGCCGGCGACGCCGGTTGATGCTCGTCGACAACGAGGAAGCCGACCGCGAGTTGCTTGTGCAAGTGTGGGCGCCGCTGGGCTTTGAACTGCGCACCGCCGCGAGCGGGCACGATGCGCTCGACCTGATCGCGGCCGGCTGGCGCCCGGACGCGATGTTCGTGGACCTTGCCATGCCCGGCATCGATGGATGGGAAACCATCCGCCGCTCGCGTGCGCTGGGGCTTGCGGGTGCGGCCGTTGCCATCGTCTCGGCCAACGCCTTCGACAAGCGCCTGGATAACGACGTCGGCATCACGCCGGAGGATTTCTTCGTCAAGCCGGTGCGCCACAGCGAACTGCTCGACTGGCTGGAGCGGCGACTCGAACTGCGCTGGACCGACGATGCCGTCGCGGCACCGCCGTCCGCACAAGCCGTGGCAGCAGGCACGATGCCTTCCCCAGACAGGCTGCGCGCGCTCGAAGAAGCCGTGAGCCTGGGTTACTTTCGCGGAATCATGAATCAGCTCGACGAGATCGATGCGGCCCAGCCCGAATGCGCTGCATGGACCGCCACGCAACGTGCGCTGGCGCGGCAGTTCCAATTCGACAAGATGTGCGCTCTTCCGGCGGGGAGCACTTCATGAGCACGTCCGCACGCGAGTTCGCCGGCAACAGCGATCTCGTTCTCATCGTCGACGACGTGCCGGACAACCTTGCCGTGCTGCACGATGCGCTGGACGAATCCGGCTACACGGTGCTCGTTGCCACCAGCGGCGAGCAGGCGCTGCAACGTGCCGCGCAGGCCCGCCCCGACATCGTGCTGCTCGACGCGATGATGCCGGGCATCGACGGCTTCGAGGTGGCGCGCAGGCTCAAGGCCGACGCCGCGACCGCGCACATTCCGATCGTCTTCATGACGGGATTGACCGAGACCGAGCATCTGGTCGCTGCGCTGGAGGCGGGCGGCGTCGACTACGTGACCAAGCCGATCAAGCCCAAGGAAGTGCTCGCCCGCATGAACGTGCATCTGCAGGGCGCGCGCCGCGCACGGCAGGAAGCGCAGCAGGCCGGGCAGGCGCGCAACGCCCTCGACGCCTTCGGCTATGCAAGCTTCACGGTGCGCATGCCGGACGGCAAGCTGATCTGGCAGACCGCGCTCGCGCGCGACCTGCTCCTGCGCTATTGCGGCACCAGCGCGCCCGTGACGCCACCGGTCGTCCTCGAATGGCTGCAGCGCCATCTGCCGGACGCGGCACAGCGGCAGATCGAACCGCCGGTGCTGTCGATCGAACAGGGCGCCGCGCGGCTCAACTTGCGGCTGCATCAGCAAACCGGCCATGACGATGACGGCGATGACTGGCTCATCATCATGCGCGAGGAGTCCGACACTTCGGTGATCGAGGCCATGAGCCTGAGCCTGAAACTCACCGCGCGCGAGGCGGAAGTGCTGTACTGGGTGGTCAAGGGCAAGACCAACAAGGACATCGGCGAAATCCTCGGCAGCAGTCCGGCGACCGCCAAGAAGCACCTCGAACGCGTGTACGTCAAGCTGGGCGTCGAGACCCGCACCGCGGCCGCAGGCGTTGCGATGAAGCGCATCCGCGAATTGCAGCCGCAGTTCGAGATCTGAAGCAGCATTCGGCACAACGGCTTCTCGGGGTCGCCACGGCGCTTGCATCTCGCGCTCCTAGAATGCGCCGCCATGACTCGGGCCGTTCTCCCTTTGCTTGCATTCATGCTTGCTGCGACAGCGCACGCCGGCGGCCATTTCGATGTCGATGACGCCGGCACCCTGGACCCCGGCCGGTGCCAGTACGAGCTATGGGCCGGACGATTCGGCGCGGCCGAAGCGACGGACTACCACGTCGGCCCCGCCTGCCGCGTCGGACCGGTCGAACTGGGCCTGAACATCGATCGCTATTCGGCGCTGGATGCGCACGGCTACGTCGTCGGCCCGCAGCTCAAATGGACCTACTTCGGCAACGCGACCGATGTACCCCTCGAAGCAGCGATATCGGCGGGCCTGAGTTATGACGTGACGCATGGTGGGCACACGGGCGGCCAACTTGTGTTTCCCGTGAGTTGGCGCGCGCTGGAGAGCCTGTCGCTGCACGCGAACCTCGGAGCCGACTGGGACACGGTGAACGGCAAGCGCACCGGCCGCGGCGGCGTTCAGGCCGAATGGGCCCTGAACGGAAAGGCAAGCCTGATCTTCGAGCGCTTTCGTGCGTTCGACATCTGGACCTCGAGGGCCGGACTGCGATACAGCGTCACACCGATGCTCAGTGTCGATCTGAGTGGCTCCCGGAGCGGGACAAACAAGGTCTGGGGCTACGTGATCGGCGTGAACCAGGAGTTCCGGGGACTTTGAACGCGTGAGCTCGGCAGGCACGCAAGGCGCGCCCTACGCCAATGGGCATCATCCATACGACGGATGCGCAAGCGCCCAGGGCCATGCAGACTCGGATCAGATGTCATCCCCGCTTCACCGGACCGTGATGTAGTTCACGTTTTGCACGAGTGAGGCCCCACTGCGCCATGCCACGAACCGACCCCTCCTTGCACACTGGTTCGCTCTCGAACGCCACCCGCGAAAGGCTCGCCATGCGTATCGTGCGGACCCCCTCGAACAAGCTCGAAGGACCGATCTCGGACTATCACGTACTCACCTACGCGGACTCCGAATACGGCCCCTTGCCCCACTACACGAAGCGTCGCGTGCCGCGTGAGCAGGTGGAGGAGCTGGTCAGCCGGATCAACCAGCGCGGCGAAGCCGCAAGCTTCTTTCCTCTGCCGCTGAGTGCGGTGCCCAGGGCGGTGATCTGGGACAAGCTGCGTTGGCCCGAGCTTCGGGCGCACCTTGCGGACTTTCTGCGCGCCAATGCGCGTGGCTTCGGCGCCCGGCGCATCCTCATCGACCTGCAGTCGCCGCACGGCACCGCGCATGTCATGGAGGCGGTGCGCGGCGCGGTCGAAGACGCTCCCCCCATTTGCGTGGACGAGATCGTGGTCGTTGCACCGGCAGAGCCGGACGCGGTGGACACGTCGTCCAGGCGCCAGCGCAACGCCGAGACGTCAGAGGCTCAAGCCGCCAAGGAAGAGCTGGTGCGCGCGACCCCGAAAGCCCGCATCGAACGCATTCGCCCGCCTGCTTCCTGAGAAGCCGAGGCGCCTCAGATTTCAGCGCCTTCAACCAGGAACCTGACCCGCCGCACGCCCTGCCATTCGTCGGCATCCAGCCGGTAAGCGATCACCACGCGAGCCGGCAGCGGCTCGGTATGGCCGAACCAGATGCCGTCGACCGGCTTGCCCTTGTGCTTGAGCTTGAGGGCCAGGTGCTTTTCGCCGACCAGCCGCTGCGAAATCACCTCGACCTCTTCGCTGAAGGTCGGCGGTGCGAAACCCTGGCCCCACACCTCGCGGTGCAGCGTGTCGACCAGATCGACGCGGAGATATTCAGGCGCGAGCGGGCCGTCGGTATCCAGTCTGCGCGTCAGGGTGGCTGCGTCGAGCCATTCCTGCGCCACTTCGGCCAGTGCCTTTTCGAAAGCCTCGAAGTGCTCGCGCGCGACCGTGCAGCCCGCCGCCATCGCATGTCCGCCGAATCGCAGCAGCACGCCTGGATGCCGCTTGGCGACAAGATCGAGCGCGTCGCGCAGGTGGAAGCCGGGGATGGATCGCCCGGACCCCTTGAGCTCGTGCGACTTGCCGTCGGCGCCGCTCGCCGCGAAGACGAAGGTCGGCCGATGGAATCGTTCCTTGATGCGCGATGCCACGATGCCGACCACGCCTTCATGGAAGTCGGCGCCGAACACGCTGATGGCCGCAGGCGCTGTCTGCACGTCGGCAAACAACGATTCGGCCAACACCAGAGCCTTCTCGCGCATGCCGCCTTCGATGTCGCGCCGTTCGCGATTGATGCCGTCGAGGGTGCGCGCAAGTTGGTCCGCGCGCCCGGCATCATCGGTCAGCAGGCATTCGATGCCGAGCGTCATGTCGGCCAGGCGGCCGGCTGCGTTGATGCGCGGGCCCAGCGCAAAGCCGAAGTCGAACGTCGTCGCCGCCGCGGCATTGCGGCCGGCGGCCTTGAACAGCGCCGCTACGCCTGCCGGCATCGCGCCCGCCCGGATGCGCCGCAGGCCCTGCGCCACGAGCCGCCGGTTGTTAGCGTCCAGCCGCACTACGTCCGCGACCGTGCCCAGCGCGACCAGTGGGAGCAGGGCGTCCAGCTTCGGCTGATTCGTGACGTCGAACACGCCCCGCGCACGCAACTCGGAGCGCAACGCGAGCAGCACGTAGAACATCACGCCGACGCCGGCGATGCTCTTGCTCTCGAATGCGCAGCTCGGCTGGTTGGGATTCACGAGCACATCGGCGTCCGGCAGCGAGGGACCCGGCAGGTGGTGATCGGTGACCAGCACGGCCAGTCCGCGCGCCTTGGCGGCGGCCACCCCTTCGACGCTTGCGATGCCGTTGTCGACTGTGATTAGCAAGTCCGCGCCGCTGTCCGCCACGCGTTCGGCAATGGGCGGCGTGAGCCCGTAGCCGTCGGTCACGCGATCGGGCACGAGGTAAGCGGCGTGCTTCGCGCCCAGGAGCCGCAGGCCGCGCACGGCGACGGCGCAGGCGGTGGCGCCATCGCAGTCGTAATCGGCGACCACGCAAAGCCGCTTGTCATCCCGGATGGCATCGGCCAGCAGCACCGCTGCCTCACGGGCACCGTGCAACGTGACCGGCGGCAGCAGCAGTGCGAGTCCGTCGTCGAGCTCGTCCTTGCCGAGCACGCCGCGCGCTGCATAGAGTCGCGCCAGCAACGGATGCACGCCGGCCTGTTCGAGTGCCCAGGCGCTGCGCGGGGGGATGTCCCTGGCGATGATCTTCATGGTTATAGCGCTCCGAGCACGTCGCCGGTGCTGACTCTGCTGAAGAGGTTGCGGGCCCATCCGACCAGTCCGCGAGGCTGCACGCCGAAGCAGCGGGCGCCGCGATCGCCGCACAGTGTCAGCATGACATCGGCGCCCCCGGAGGCATCGGCCAGCAGTGCGGCCATCGGGCCAGCATCGAGCGCCTGCCAGGCTGAAGCCCAGGCGGCGCCATCGTCGCGCAGGGCAGCCGTGCGCAAGGAGTCGTCCACCTTCGGCGGTGGGCCGTTCGGGCTCCGTGATTCCGGCAAGTTGCCCGTGCCGCTCAGCCAGAAGGAATTGATCGGCGGGACACCGCGCGCAGCACGGTCGTCGTTCACGCGTTCGGTATAGAGCAGCATCTGCATCTCGTTCTGGAGCCTGCGGAGCGGCCGCGCGGCATCGGTGAGCGGCGACCACTCGGAAATCGGCGAGCCGACCGCACGATCGATCGATGCCGTTGCGAGCCCGTCGAAAACCTTGCCGTGAGCGAGCCAGCGGCCCGGCGTCGACGATGCGTGCAATGCGATGCCGTCTTCCGCGAAGAAGGGCTGTGCGGCCTTCAGTAACGCGGCCGACTCGGATTCGTCGATATGAATGGCGGCTGGGTCGCCGAGCACCACGTCGTCGATGCCGACATGCCAGTGGCAAAGCGTCGCCAGACCCCAGCTCGCACCGGTGTCGGTGGGACCGAGGCCGGATTGCTTCGCTTCGAGGGCCGCCCACGGAATGCAGCCGTCGGGCGCCGCGATGCCCAAGGCATCCGCCAGGGCGCGTTCGTGCGGCGGCGAAAGGGTGTTGTCGTCCTGCATGTCCTCATGCATCAGCGAAATCCGGCCGAGGAGGGCTTCGAGCTTTGGCAGCCGAAGTCCGGTCAGCGCTTCTCGGCAGGCGGGCGAGCCTCTGCCGGCGAAGGGGATCAACAAATGACGGGAGCTGGAGGGCACAGGGGACACGGGCATAGGCCTATTGTCCGGGATGCCACAATTACCGCCCTATGCGACTCCCCTACGAACTGCAACTCGGCTGGCGCTACACGCGCGCAGGCCGGGCGACGCGGCGCAACGGCTTCATTTCCTTCATCTCTGGCGTATCGATGTTCGGCATCGCGCTCGGCGTGGCTGCATTGATCATCGTGCTGAGCGTGATGAACGGCTTCCAGAAGGAAGTGACCGACCGGATGCTCGGCGTGATCTCCCACATCGAGATCCTGTCGCGCGATGGCCAGGCGCTCGGCGACATCGACGCGATCATGGCCGAAGCGCGCAAGAACCCCCAGGTGATCGGCGTCGCGCCGTTCATATCAGCGCAGGCGCTGATCGCGCGCGGCGAAGACATGAAGGGCGCCCTGGTTCGCGGAATCCAGCCCGAACTGGAAGCACAGGTGACTGATCTTTCCAGCGACATGCAGCAGGGTTCGCTGTCCAAGCTGGTGCCGGGGCAGTTCGGCAT
Organism: Variovorax sp. 01N429; assembly: GCF_056399425.1. Lineage (NCBI taxonomy): Bacteria > Pseudomonadati > Pseudomonadota > Betaproteobacteria > Burkholderiales > Comamonadaceae > Variovorax > Variovorax sp. 01N429. The sequence continues at coordinate 42,708 of NZ_JBFTRG010000022.1, forward strand.
CGTGCTGGGGGTCGAACTCGCGCGATCGCTGTTCGTGCGCGAAGGCGATCAGGTCACGCTGATCGCACCCGGCGGCCAGGTCACGCCGGCTGGCGTCGTACCGCGGCTCAAGCAGTTCACGGTCGTCGGCACCTTCGATTCGGGGCACTACGAATATGACTCGTCGCTCGCCATGATCCACGAGGAAGACGCCGCCCGTGTGTTCCGCCTGGAAGGGCCGAGCGGGGTGCGCCTCAAGCTCAGGGACCTGCATCAGGCGCGCGAGGTGGCCGACGAACTCGGCGCCACGCTGCCGGGGCAATTCCTCATTCGCGACTGGACGCGCGCGAACAAGACGTGGTTTGCGGCCGTGCAGGTCGAGAAACGCATGATGTTCATCATCCTGACGCTGATCGTGGCGGTCGCGGCCTTCAACCTCGTCTCCACGCTCGTCATGACGGTCACCGACAAGCGCGCGGACATCGCGATCCTGCGCACGCTGGGCTCCAGTCCGCGCAGCATCATGGGCATCTTCGTGGTGCAGGGGGCCATGGTCGGTGTCGTGGGCACGCTGGCCGGCTTGCTGCTGGGGCTGGGCATCGCCTACAACATCGACGTCATCGTCCCGGCGCTGGAGCGGCTCTTCCACGCGAGCTTCCTGCCCAAGGACATCTACCTCATCAGCAAGATGCCGAGCGATCCGCAGCGAGGCGACATCGTGCCGATCACGGTGATCTCGCTCATCCTCGCCTTCGTCGCGACCCTCTATCCAAGCTGGCGCGCGAGCCGCGTCAATCCCGCGGAGGCTCTGCGCTATGAGTGAGGTAAAGAACAACGGGAACGTTGTCCTCAAAGTCCGCGGACTGACCAAGCGCTTTCAAGAAGGCCGCATCGACCTCACGGTTTTGCACGGCGTCGACCTCGACGTGCATGCGGGCGAGACGCTGGCGATCGTTGGCGCGTCGGGCTCGGGCAAGAGCACGTTGCTGCATCTGATGGGCGGGCTCGATGCGCCAACCTCAGGCACGGTGGAACTGCACGGTGAAAACATCGCGCATGTCGATGCCGCCGAGCAGGGGCGCCTGCGCAATCGGCATCTGGGCTTCGTCTACCAGTTCCACCATCTGCTGCCGGAGTTCAGTGCACTCGACAACGTGGCGATGCCGCTCAAGATCCGGCGCATGCCGCCGGCAGAAGCGCACGATGCGGCGGTCGCGATGCTGCGCGCCGTGGGTCTCGGCGAGCGCGTCCAGCATCGTCCCTCGGAACTGTCGGGCGGCGAACGCCAGCGCGTCGCCATCGCCAGGGCTCTGGTGACGCAACCCGATTGCGTGCTGGCCGACGAGCCGACCGGCAACCTCGACCGTGCGACGGCCGACACGGTGTTTGCGCTCATGCTGCGCCTTGCGCGCGAGCGCAACACCGCTTTCGTGATGGTCACGCACGACGAGAGCCTGGCAACGCGCTGCGACCGCGTGCTGCGCCTGACGGCAGGCCGGCTCGCCGATTGAGCCTTCAGGCCGCGATCGAATAGCCGCCGTCGACCGGAATCGCCGTTCCGGTCACGAAATCCGACGCGTCGCTGGCGAGAAACACCGCGATCCCGGCCAAGTCCCGGGGCTGTCCCCAGCGGCCGGCGGCGGTGCGTGCAATCACCCGTTCATTGAGCCCCGGCACCTGGGCGCGTGCGCCGTCGGTCAGCTCGGTCTGGATCCATCCCGGCAGCACCGCATTGACCTGGATGCCGTCGGCCGCCCATGAAGCGGCCATGGCGCGCGTCAGTTGCACGATTCCGCCCTTGCTGGCGCCATAGGCGGGCGCATAGGGCGCGCCGAAGATCGACATCATCGATCCGATGTTGATGATCTTGCCGCCGCCGGCTGCCTTGAGATGCGGATGCGCGGCGCGGCAGCAGAGAAAGGCGCTCGTCAGATTGGTGTCCATGACCTGGTTCCACTCGGCCAGTGCGAGTTGGTCCACGGGCTTGCGCACGGTGGTTCCGGCGTTGTTGACAAGGATGTCGAGCCGGCCGCAGCGCTCCGCGAGCTGATCGAACAACGCCTGCACCGATGCCTCGTCCGTGACGTCGGCGGCAAGTGCGAAGCTGTCGCTGCCCAGCGCCTTCAGCGCGTCCAGCGCCGCCGCCGACTTCTGCGCATTGCGCCCCGCGACCACCACTCGAGCGCCGGCTTTGGCCAGTCCTTGCGCCATGCCGAGGCCGATGCCGCCGTTGCCGCCGGTGACGAGCGCTACTTTCCCACTCAGATCAAACATTCGCAATCACTCCTTTGCGTTCGAAGGAACGTCAGAGGATGCGATTGAACCAGAGCAGCGAAAGTCCCGCCGAAAGCAGCGCCAGGGCGGCGGCGCCCATCGCGAAAAGCGCGGAGACTTCGGTCTCCTTCTTCTCGACCGTGAGACGCGAACTCAGCGAGCTGTAGACCTTTTTGAGGTCGGTCGCCGTGCCCGCGTAGAAGTACTCCGCCGAGGTCTTGTTGGCAATCGCCTTGAGCGTTTCCTCGTCGAGCCGCACGCGCATCGACCAGCCTTCGAAGCCGATCGTCTCGCCGTCGACCGTGCCGATGCCCACCGTGTAGACGCGCACACCGCGATCGGCCGCAGCCTTGGCGGCATCGAGCGGGTCGACGCCGGTGGTGCGCTGGCCGTCGGTCAGCATGATGATCGCCGCCGAGGTGTAGGAGCCCGGCGCGACCGGCGTGAAGTCTTTCTGCTGTGGCTTGCCGGCGTGGTCGATCGAGACACCGCGCTCGCGGCTTTGCGGACCGAAGTCGGAGATGTCGATGCCCGCGTCAGGGAACAGCGTGGCGAGCGAGACGACGATCGCGTTGCCCGTCGCGGTCGCGCGCTGCAACTGGAACGAGTCGATGGCGGTGACGAGGTCCTCGCGATTGGTGGTGGGCAACTGCGCGACCTGGGCGCTGCCGGCAAAGGCGACGACACCGACCTTCACGGTGCGCGGCAGCTCTTTGAGGAAGCTTTTGGCAGCTTCCTGTGCGGCCACGAGGCGGTTGGGCTGAACATCGGCCGCCCGCATGCTGCCGGACACGTCCATGGCGAGGATGATGGTCTGCTGGTTCGACGGCAGCACCACCACGGCCATCGGCCTCGCAGCGGCAATCAGCATCGCAGCCAGCGCCAGCAGAAAGAGGAAGGGCGGGATGTGGCGGCGAATCGTCTGCCCCGCACCCATGGCCTCGCGCACGATGGACAGGCTCGCATAGCGCAGCGCCAGCTTCTTCTTGCGCCGGATCAGCCACAGGTACGGCAACACCAGCAGCGGCAGCGCCAGCAGGAGCCAAAGGAATTGAGGCCACAGGAAATTCATGCTGCCACCGCCTTGGAGTTGGAGGCGCGTACGCGGCGCTTGCGCATGTCGGCGAAACGCACGATGGCATCCACCAGATCGTCGTCGGTCGAGAGCTCGAGTGTGTCGACGCCGATCTTCGCCAACGCCTCGCGCAACGTGGCTTCGCGCTCCGCGGCGATGCGGGCAAATCGCTTGCGGAAACCGGCGTCGTGCGTGTCGACCCAGAGTTGCTCGCCGGTTTCGGCATCGCGCAGGGGCACCAGGCCGAGGTCGGGCAGTTCGAGTTCGAGCGGATCGAAGAGCCGCACCGCCACGACGTCATGGCGCTGGACCAGGTGCGAGAGCGGCTTTTCCCAGCCGGGTTCGCTCATGAAGTCGGACACCACGAAGACTGTCGATCGACGCGGCATCAGCATGGCTGCGGACTTCAGCAAGTCGGCGAGGCGTGTCATGCCTTTCTGGTCCGGCGCGATCTTGGCCGAGCGTCGTTCCATGGCGTGCAGCAGATGCAGCACATGCCGCCGTCCGCATCGCGGCGGAATCACCGCCTCGACATCGTTGCCATAGACCATCGCGCCGACGCGATTGCCGTGGCGTGTGAGCAGCCGGGCGATGACCGCGACGAAGCCGGCCGAGATCTCGCGCTTGGCCCTGACGCCGGAGCCGAAATCGACCGAGCGGCTCAGGTCTAGTACGAACCACGCCGCCATTTCGCGGTCCTCGGTGAAAACGCGCACGTGCGGCGTCTGCAGCCGCGCCGTCACGTTCCAGTCGATGTGCCGGACGTCGTCGTGGTGCTGGTATTCGCGCAGGTCGGCCAAGTCCAGGCCTGCGCCACGCATCAGGGTTCGGTAGTCGCCCTGCAGAAGGCCGTCGAGCCGCCGGATGACCGTCCACTCGAGCCGGCGAAGCGCGCGCTCCACTCCGCCCGCCACGGCGTCGGCCGTCGCGAGCGCCTCGTCGTTGGCCGCTTTCGCGCGCCTAGGCCACCAGCTTTTCATGTTCGAGTGGTTTGGCGGGTGCAGGTACAGCTCGCATGATCCTGTCGATCAGCCCATCCGGGGTCAGCCCTTCGGATAAGCCCTCGTAGGACATCGTCACGCGATGGCGGAGCACGTCCGGGACCAGCGCCGTCATGTCTTCGGGCAGCGCATAGCTCCTGCCTCGCAACAGCGCCAGGGCGCGAGCGCCTTCGGTCAGGTTGATGCTGGCGCGCGGGCTGGCCCCGAAGGTAATGAAGCGGCGCATGTCCTTCATGCCGTGCTTCTCGGGCGTGCGCGTGGCCGATACGAGCCTGACTGCGTACTGAATGAGAGAAGGGTCGACATATACGCGGCGGGCTTCGGCCTGCAGGGCCGCGAGCTGGTCCGTGGTGGCAACGGCGGCGGCTTCCACGAGCGGGCCGATCACGCGCTCGACGATCACGAACTCTTCTTCATCGGTCGGATAGTCGACCAGCACTTTCATCATGAAACGGTCGACCTGCGCTTCGGGAAGCGGATAGGTGCCTTCGGTCTCGATGGGGTTCTGCGTCGCCATCACCAGGAAGGGACGCGGCACCTTGTGCGTTTCGCCGGCGATGGTCACCTGGCGCTCCTGCATCACTTCGAGCAGCGCGCTCTGCACCTTGGCTGGGGCCCGGTTGATTTCGTCGGCCAGCAGCAGGTTGGCGAAGACCGGGCCGAGCGAAGTGCTGAAGTCGCCGGTCTTCTGGTTGTAGATGCGGGTACCCACGAGGTCGGCCGGAACGAGATCGGGTGTGAACTGGATGCGCTTGAACTGCCCGCGCACCGTGTCGGCCAAGGTCCGGACCGTGAGCGTCTTGGCAAGGCCGGGCACCCCTTCGACGAGCAAGTGGCCGCCGGCCAGCATCGCGACCATCACGCGTTCGAGGAATCGGTCCTGGCCGACGACGACGCGCTTCACCTGATAGAGGATCTGCTCCATCAGCTCGGCGGTGGCAGCGGAGGTCGGTTCTGTCTCTGTGGTCATGCCTTGTGCTTTCTTCGAGTGTTCGGAATCAGGTGGTGGTCAGAAAGGCGGCGAGCCGGCCGCGGTTGCGGCGTTTTCGATCGGCACCGCGAAACCGATGCCAATGAAAGTGCGCTGCTGAGTCGGATTGAGGATGGCGGTGACGATGCCGAGCACTTCTCCGTTCATGTTGACGAGCGGTCCGCCTGAATTGCCCGGGTTCGCAGCAGCGTCAAACTGGATGAGATTGCCCAGTTCCTGCTTGCCCTCCGGCGATCGGAACGAGCGATTCAAGCCCGACACCACGCCCGCGGACACCGACGGACCGATACCGAACGGAAAGCCCACGGCGGCAACTTGATCGCCAGGCTGGAGGTCGGCGGTCGAGCGCATCGTGGCCGGGATGAGGTCGTCAGGCAGCTTCTGCGCCTGCAGCACGGCGAGGTCGTTTTCGGGCTGCACGCCGGTGACGGTAGCGGGCGATTCGAGGCCGTCGGCAAAAGTGACGTGGATCGATTCAGCCCCCGCCACCACGTGCAGGTTGGTCAGGATGATGCCCTTGTCCACGATCACGACGCCGGTGCCCACACCGCGCTCTACCAGTTGTCCTGGGCCTTCGTCGGGCGGCGCTTCCGGCGGTTTGCCCTTGGCGAGGTTGCGGCCGCGCTTCTCGGTCTTCGCTTCGGGCGTGGTCTTCTCGGTGCCGTAGCCCACCACGCGCACGACGGACGGGCGGATGATTTCCGCCGCCTTGGCCGCGGGAGAAGGAAGCGTGGTGGTCTGCAGCGTGCGCAGCACTGCCGCGTCGATGTCTTTTTGCGTGAGGACGCGCGTGCCTTGATGCGGCCACATGCTGGCGCCGCCGGCTCCCAGTCCGACGCAGAGCACCAGCAGCAGCGCAGAGAGGCTGCGGCGTCCGGGCCGCCAACGCTTGCCGGAAGATCGTCCTGACGCGCCGGGCATGTCGGTCGCATCGGGAACGTCGGCAGCGCCGGGCGCGGCCGCATCCTGCGGCCCACGGGGCGAGCGGCTGTAGAAAGCTGGCCTGCGCATTGGGCACCTCCGACAAAAGAGAACGCTTGAGGAGGCACGGTAGCACGCTTTCCGCGGCTATGCATCCGTTCGGGCATCATCGCGGGATGGTCGTCTTTGTCGATACCCACTGCCATCTGGACGCGCCCGAATTCGGCAACGACATGCCCCAGATCCGGGCGCGCGCGAAGAGCCTGAACGTGGCGCTTTGCGTCATCCCTGCGGTGGCTCAGTTCAATTTCTCGGTCGTGCGCGAACTGGCGCATCGTCAGCATGACGCCTATGCGCTTGGCATCCATCCGATGTGCACGGGCGAGGCTTTGGACGAACACCTGCAGCTGCTCGACGCCGAACTTGCGCAACATCGCGACGATCCCCGGCTGGTTGCCGTTGGGGAAATCGGCCTCGACTTCTTCGTCGAAGGCTTGGATGAGGACAAGCAGACGCGCTTCTTTCACACTCAGTTGCAAATCGCGCGCAAGCACGATCTGCCTGTGATCATTCACGTGCGCCGATCGGTCGACAAGGTGCTCAAGCACCTTCGGCAGGTCGCCCCCGGACAGAAATGGAACGGGATCGCGCATGCCTTCAACGGAAGCGAGCAGCAGGCGCAGGCCTGCATCGAACTTGGGCTCAAGCTGGGATTCGGCGGCGCCGTGACCTTCGAACGCGCGCTGCAACTGCGCCGCCTCGCGACGACGCTGCCGCTGGAGGCGATCGTGATGGAAACCGATTCGCCGGACATTCAACCCCACTGGCTCTACCGCACGCAGCCCCAGAGGGACGCAGGCGAGCCGCAAGGGCGAAATGAGCCCGGCGAGTTGCCCCGCATTGCTGCCGTGGTGGCGAAACTGCGCGGCATCGCTGTCGAAACCCTGGCCGAGGCGACTACCCGCAACGCGATGGCCGCGCTTCCCCGGCTGTCTTCGCTGCTGGCGGCGTCGGAGGCGACGCCGCCCCCTGCGTAGGCCAAGCGCTCGACTTGCGCCGTCCGCGGGGTTCAAATGTCATTCGGTGTCATCCTTTGCCACCGCGACATCGTTGCGTCATAGTGGCCCCACGGTCACTCCAACTTACAGAGGAGTTTTTCCAATGAGCAAAATCATCGTTCGTACCTTGCCTGCCGCTTTGGCTGTGGCCTTCGCTTGCGTCGGCATGTCGGCTGTAGCGCAGACTGAAACCCAGAAGCTGGAGAAGGACACCGAAAAGGCCTGGGACTCGACCAAGAAGGGCACCGAGAAAGCCTGGGATGCCACGAAGAGCGGGACCAAGAAGGCTGCGCACGCGACCGAGAAGGGCGCCAAGAAGGCCGGTGACGCGGTCAGCGACGTCGCCAGCGATGCCGCGTCGGGCACTCGCCACGTCGGGAACAAGATCGGCGAGAAGATCCCGGGCACCGAGCAAAACGAAGCCGCCAAGAAGAAGCCCTGAGCTTCCCCGCTTTTTTATGATGAAGAAAAGCCCGCTCACGCGGGCTTTTCTTCACGCTGCCGCCGGCGTCACGTTGCGATGCGCGAGCGGCGTTTCCGGCGTCGGATAGCCCGCCATGCCGAAGGTCTGGACGATGGCCCGGTGCGTGTCGAAGTACACCTGCCAATAGTGATCGGTATGTGTGTAGGGCCGCACGGCAAGCAGCGGCCCTTCAGGCGTGAACTGGAGGATCTCGATGTCCGGCGGCTGTTCGGTCGACACATTCGGAATATTGCGTACCGCCGTCTTGAGCAACTCGATGGCCTGATTGACATCGACGCCGTTGGCAACCTTGGCCGTGGTGTCGACCCTGCGCCATTTCAACTGGCTGAAGTTCTGGATCGTCTCCGAGAGCACCTTGTTGTTGCCGACGGTGATGATGGTGTTGTCGGGCGAGATGAGCGTGGTGCCGAACAGGCCGAGCTCCTTCACGGTGCCGGTGGTGCCTCCGCCCACGGTCACGAAATCGCCGACGCCATAGGGCCTTAGCACCTGCAAGAAGACGCCTGCCGCGAAATGCGTGAGCAGGCCCCCCCAGGCGGTGCCAATTGCCAGGCCTGCGCCCGCGAGCAATACGGCGAATGACGTGGTGCGAATCCCGAACATGTCCAGGATCGCGAGGACCAGCACGATGGTCAGCAAGACCCCGAGGATCGAGACGAGGTAATGGCTCAGCGTCGCATCCAGCTTTCTGCCGCGTTCGAGGGCCTTGGCCGTCAGCCGCTGCGCAAGCCCGATGAGCCATCGTCCGATGATCCAGGCCGCGATGGCGCCGATCACTTTCAGGCCAAAATCCACCCCCTGCGTCGTCAGGAAAATCCAGATCGCTTCCGTATTCATGCTTTCTTCCTCACAGGTGCTGGTGCTTCTGCAAACCAGCCATCGTTATGGATAAGCCGACTCCGCACCCAGGCGACGCGAAAGTCGTGCTCACGGGGCTTGCTCCGATCGTTTCCGCCAACACCGCCTTGTTGATACTCGGCAGCTTTCCTGGGGCCCGGTCGATCGCGCAGCAGCAGTATTATGCGCACCCGCAGAACCACTTCTGGAAAATCTTGCAGGCCTTGTGGCCCGGAAACCCGCTGCCAGTGGGCGAAGGCAGCTATCAAAAGCGTAGCGAATGGCTCCTCGACCGCGGGTTGGGCGTGTGGGACGTGTACGCCAGTTGCCAGCGCCAAGGGAGCCTCGATTCGGCAATCCGCGATGCGGTGGTCAACGACATCGCGAGTCTCCGGCTGCCGAAGCTCGCGGCCATCGCCCATAACGGCGGCGAGAGTTTTCGACACGCGCGGCACACCCGGACGCTCGGCGTGCCCGTTTACCGATTGCCTTCGTCGAGCCCGGCCAATGCATCATGGAGTTTCGAGCGCAAGGTCCAGGCTTGGCGCGAAGTGTTTGAAAGGTATCTGGTCATCCCATGAAGATCGTTCTCCCCGAGGTCAATTTCTCCGATTGGGGAGACGTGCGCTATCTGCATCTGGGCACTGAGTGGGTGCAAGGCTCCATGAAGCTCGATGCACCTTTCGAGATCGAGCTCGAATACGTGCAGCGCATGATGGCTTGGCTGCTCTTCGTCGACGATGCCAGCGTCTCAAAGCGGCATGCGATGCAGCTCGGCCTCGGCGCTGCGAGCCTCACCAAGTTCTGCCGCAAGACGCTGCGCATGCGGACGACGGCCATCGAACTCAATCCGCAGGTCGTCGCCGCATGCCGTGGCTGGTTCAAGCTGCCGCCCGACGACGGCAAACTGGAAATCGTGATCGCCGATGCCGCGAGCGAAATCCGCGAAGCGAAGTGGCTCGGCACGGTCGATGCGCTTCAGGTCGATCTCTATGACCATGAAGCCGCCGCGCCGGTGCTTGACAGCGAGGACTTCTACGCCGACTGCCGCGCGCTGCTCACCGAGGACGGCTGCATGACGGTCAATCTCTTCGGCCGTTCTTCGAGCTACGAAGGCAGTCTGGAGAAGATTTCGGCGGCGTTCGGCCAAGACGCGGTCTGGGCGTTCAAGCCGACGCGCGAGGGCAACACCATCGTGCTGGCGCAGCGCACCGCGACCCGGCCGAAGCGCCCCGCGCTTGCCGAGCGCGCGCAAAGCATCCAGACTCGCTGGCGCCTGCCTGCCTCGAAGTGGCTCCGGGTGTTCAAACCGCTCGAAGCGAAAACCTGATTCATCCATGAGTGCTGTCCCCGCCGCTCCGTCCGGTCCATCCGCCCCTTCGCGCCACGAAGGTCCACTCGACCTGCGTAGCCTCATCGAATGGCTGGCAAAGGATGGAGTGATCTCGCCGCCCGAGGCCAAGCGCACGATCGCCCGATGTGCCCAGGCAGAGAGCCGGCAGGCGCCGCTGGTGCGGCTCGCGAATGTCGCCATGACGCGCGAGAGCGACGGCAAGCCGCTCGATCTGGAAATGCTCACGCAATGGCTCGCTGCCCGCGCCGGGCTCGCGTACCTTCGAATCGATCCGATGAAGGTGGACGTGGGCAAGGTCGCCGACACGATGAGCGCTGCCTATGCGGAGCGGCACAAGGTGCTGCCGGTGCAGGTCACGCCGAGCGAAGTCGTGGTGGCCACCTCGGAGCCCTTTCTCACGGACTGGATCGCCGAAGTCGAGCGGCAGGCGCGCCGCTCGGTGCGGCGAGTGGTTGCCAATCCGGCCGATATCCAACGCTATACGGCGGAGTTCTTTGCGCTGGCCAAATCGGTTCGGGCGGCGCAGAAGGCGGGCTCCAACACGGGCGGCGCGAGCTTCGAGCAACTGGTCGAGCTCGGCAAGAGCACCAAGCAACTCGACGCCAACGACCAGAGCGTGGTGCAGGTGGTCGATTGGCTCTGGCAGTACGCCTTCGACCAGCGCGCGAGCGACATCCATCTGGAGCCCCGGCGCGAGCAGGGGGTGATCCGCTTTCGGATCGACGGCGTGCTGCATCCCGCCTACCAGATGCCCATGGGCGTGATGAATGCCATGGTGTCGCGCATCAAGCTCCTGGGCCGCATGGACGTGGTCGAGAAGCGCCGGCCTCTGGACGGCCGCATCAAGACCCGCAACATGCGCGGCGAAGAAGTCGAAATGCGCCTTTCGACGCTGCCGACTGCCTTCGGCGAAAAGATGGTGATGCGCATCTTCGACCCCGACACCGCGGTCAAGGACCTGGACGCGCTGGGCTTTGCGCAGCACGACGCGCGGCGCTGGGAGCATCTCGTGACACGGCCGCACGGGATCATCCTTGTGACCGGCCCGACGGGCTCGGGCAAGACGACGACGCTCTACTCGACGCTCAAGCGGGTGGCAACGGAAGAAGTCAACGTGAGCACGATCGAAGACCCGATCGAAATGATCGAGTCGTCTTTCAACCAGACACAGGTGCAGCCGCAGCTCGACTTCGGCTTCACTGAAGGTTTGCGCGCGCTGATGCGGCAGGACCCGGACATCATCATGGTCGGCGAAATCCGCGACCTCGCGACGGCCGAGATGGCGGTGCAGGCGGCGCTGACGGGCCATCTGGTCTTCAGCACCCTGCATACCAACGATGCGCCGAGCGCCATCACGCGCCTGATGGAGTTGGGAGTGCCTTCGTATCTGATCAATGCCGTGATGCTCGGCGTGCTCGCCCAGCGGCTGGTGCGCACGTTGTGCAAGCATTGCAAGGCGCCCGACGAGACGGTGACGCGCGAAAAGCTGGCCGAGTTCGTTTCGCCATGGCAGATCAGCGGCTCGGTGCGTGCCTACAAGCCCGTCGGCTGCGTGGACTGCCGGATGACCGGCTACATGGGACGCATGGGGCTCTACGAACTCCTGAGCGTGACCGAAGCCTTCAAGAACGAGATCACCAAGGAGCCGAACATGCTTTCGCTCCGGCGCCAGGCGGTAAGCGATGGCATGCGGCCGCTGCGTCTGGCTGGTGCCCTGCGCGTGGCCGAGGGACTCACGACCATCGAGGAAGTGCTGAGCGCGACGCCGCCGCTCGAGTGAACAAGGAACAAGTTCACGCTCCGCGCAATTAGCAACATCGGCATTTCGGATGATTCCCAAGAGGCCGCGAACGTCGCAAAGTCGAGTCTCCCAACGATCCGGGAGATGGAAATGAACTCTGAGATTCTGACGATTGGCGTACTGGCACTGGTGGTGGCGGGCGGCTGGTTGATCGACGTTCTCAATCAGCACGAAATGGACAAGTTCCGCCGCAACCTGGCCAACCGGCTCAAGAAGGCTTCAGACTCTTTTCACACGGTGCGCTGACTCCGTGGGCGGCGGTGTCCGCGCATCCGGATCCGCAGCGGGCTTGGGGATAACCCTGAAATCGCGATAGGTGGAATCCACATCAAGCTGACTTTGGGCTGACCACACAATCTCCGTCGAATTCATTCGTGGAGACTGTTCGTGAAAATCAAGAGTCAGAAAGACTTCTTCTCGGGGGTGATGTTCGCCGTCGTCGGGGTCGCTTTCGCCTGGGGCGCGACGACCTACAACGTCGGCAACGGCGCGCGCATGGGCCCCGGCTACTTCCCGCTGATGCTCGGCATCCTCATGGCCGTCATCGGCCTTGCCATCATGTTCACCGGCCTCTCGGTCGAGACCGAGGACGGCGAGAAGATCGGCAGGTGGGCGTGGAAGCAGGTGGTCTACATCATCGGCGCCAACCTCGCGTTCGGCGTGCTGCTCGGCGGCCTGCCGAGCTTCGGCGTGCCGGCCATGGGGATGATCATCGCCATCTATGCGCTGGTGCTGATCTCGAGCCTCGCAGGCAGCGAATTCAATCTGCGCAAGGTGCTCGTTCTCGCGACCGTCCTCGCCGTCGGCAGCTACATCGCTTTCATCTGGGCGCTGAAGCTGCAGATCCAGGTGTGGCCCACCTTCATCACGGGTTGAGGACGACAAATGGATCTCATCGCAAATCTCTCTCTCGGCTTTGGTGTCGCGTTCACCTTCACCAACCTGCTCTATTGCCTCGCAGGCTGCGTCCTGGGCACGCTGATCGGCGTGCTGCCGGGCATCGGACCGGTCGCGACCATCGCGATGCTGTTACCGGCCACCTACGCGCTGCCGCCCGTGTCGGCACTGATCATGCTGGCCGGCATCTACTACGGAGCGCAATACGGCGGATCGACCACCGCGATTCTGGTCAACCTGCCGGGCGAATCATCCTCGGTGGTGACCGTGATCGACGGCTACCAGATGGCCCGCAAGGGGCGGGCGGGACCCGCGCTTGCGGCTGCTGGTCTGGGCTCGTTCTTTGCGGGCTGTGTCGGCACGCTGATCCTGGCCGCCTTCGCACCGCCACTGACTGAGTTGGCCTTCAAGTTCGGCCCGGCCGAGTATTTCTCGCTGATGGTGCTGGGCTTGATCGGCGCGGTGGTGCTGGCTTCGGGTTCGCTGCTCAAGGCGATCGCGATGATCGTGCTGGGCCTGCTGCTGGGTCTGGTCGGCACTGACGTGAACTCGGGCGTGGCGCGCTTCAGCTTCGACATCCCCGAACTGACCGACGGCATCGGCTTCGTGACCATCGCCATGGGCGTGTTCGGCTACGGCGAAATCATCGCCAACCTGTCGCGGCCCGAAGAAGACCGCGAAGTGTTCACCGCCAAGGTGTCCGGCCTGTTCCCGACCAAGGAAGACTTCAAGCGCATGACGCCGGCGGTGCTGCGCGGCACGGCGCTCGGCGCATCCCTGGGCATCCTGCCGGGCGGCGGTGCGCTGCTGGCCGCCTTCGCGGCCTACACCATCGAAAAGAAGACCAAGCTGCATCCGGGCGAAGTGCCCTTCGGCAAGGGCAACATCCGCGGTGTGGCCGCGCCCGAGTCGGCCAACAACGCCGGCGCGCAGACTTCGTTCATTCCGCTGCTGACGCTGGGTATTCCGCCCAATGCCGTGATGGCGCTGATGGTCGGCGCGATGACCATCCACAACATCCAGCCCGGCCCGCAGGTGATGACCAGCAACCCCGAACTCTTCTGGGGACTGATCGCCTCGATGTGGATCGGCAACGCGATGCTCGTCATCCTGAACCTGCCGCTCATCGGCATGTGGATCAAGCTGCTGTCGGTGCCCTACAAGTACCTGTTCCCAGCGATCGTGCTGTTCTGTGCGATTGGCGTTTACTCGACCAACAACAACACCTTCGACATCTGGATGGTGGCGATCTTCGGTTTTGTGGGCTACAGCTTCTTCAAGCTCGGTTGCGAACCTGCGCCATTGCTGCTGGGATTCATCCTGGGGCCGATGATGGAAGAGAACCTGCGGCGCGCACTGCTGCTGTCGCGCGGCGACTGGGCCGTGTTCGTCACCCGGCCGATCTCGGCGGGCCTGCTGGCTGCCGCGCTGCTTCTGCTGGTGATCGTGTTGCTGCCGGCCGTCAAGTCCAAGCGGGAAGAGGCATTCGTCGAGGAGTGATTCCCGACAGCCTGCGAAAAAGCACCTCCGGGTGCTTTTTTGCTTTCAGGGGCCCCGCTTTCAGGACCGTTCTTCGCGGCGGGGCTTCATGTGCTGTCGCGCCATCGCAAGGAAGGCCATGGCCGCAGGACTGAGCGGATGTTTCGCGAGCCGCACGGCAACGACGGGGTATTCGAGCATCGGACGCGCTACCGCGATCGCGCGAAGGTTGCCCGGCATCAGAACTTCCACATAGCGAGGCAGCAGCGCGACACCGGCGCCCGCCTGAATGAGCCCGAACGCGGTCGACAGCATCGAGACGTGATGAACCACGCGCGGATAGACGTTGGCCACGCTCGAAAGCTGCCGGCTCACCGATCGCCAGATGACCGCGTCTGGATTGACGTGGATGAACGGCAAGCCGTCGAGGTGCTTGGCGTCGATCACGACCCGTCGCGCCAGCGGGTGATCGTCGCGCGCGAACAGGGCCATGCGATCGCTGAAGAGCGGCTCCGTCGCAAGCTCCGAGTGCTTCTGTCCGATGTCGGAACCGAAGCCGAGGTCGGCCTCTTGCGAAAGGATCCGGGAAATCATCTGCTCGGCCGTGCTGTCGAGCAGCGCGGTCGCGAGCGCCGGATGCTGTTGCGAGAAGCGGCTGAGCAATGGCGGCATCAGCGCGCCGGCCGTGAGATGGCCGACCGCCAGGACCACCCGGCCTTCGCGAAGCTGGGACTGCGATCGGCAGGCGCTCACGGATTCGTCGATCAGCCGAAGGGCGCGAACAGCCGTGTCGACCATCATCTGTCCGGCGCCAGTCATGCGGATGCGCCGCCCGCGCACCACCAGAGGCTGGCCGAGCTCATGTTCCATGCGCTTGATGAGATGACTGATCGCCGGCTGTGTGAGTTGCAGGGCTTCTGCCGCCAACGTGAAGCTGCCCGACTCGGCGACCGCCGCCAGCGCCCGCAACTGCTGCATGGAGATCTCTTCAGTAGCGGCCTTTGTCATTAGCGCGGCTCATAGTTGCATTAACGGGATTATCTGGCTTGATGCCGCGCCGCTGCATAGCATTCGATGCTTCACAGGGAACACAATCCAGCACCATGAAACGTATCCAGTTCCTCCAGGCCATGGCTGCCGCGCTTTGGGTGGCCGCTTCGCCCGCGGTCTTTGCAGAGGGCTACCCGACCAAGCCGATCCGGTTGATCGTTCCCTTTCCCGCCGGCGGCGCGACCGATCTTTTCGCGCGCACGCTTTCGCAGAAGATGGGCGAAAAGCTCGGCACGACACTCGTCGTCGACAACAAGCCCGGGGCCGGTGGTGCAATCGGTTCCGATGCCGCAGCCAAGTCGACCCCTGACGGCTACACGCTCCTCCTGGCGACGACGAGCACCCACTCGATCGGCCCGGCCATCTATAGCAAACTGCCCTACGACACGGTGCGCGACTTCACGCCGATCGTTCATGTGGGCGATGCGCCGAGCATCATGCTGGTGCCGAACAATTCGCCTGCCAAGACGGTGCAGGAATGGATCGATTACGCCAAGAAGAACCCCGGCAAACTCAATTACGGGTCGAGCGGCAATGGGACGATCGTGCAACTCACGGCCGAGCTCTTTCAGTCGCAAGCGGGCATTTCGATGCTGCACATTCCGTACAAGGGCACGGCGCTCGCCATTCCCGACCTGATCAGCGGCAAGATCGATGTCCTGTTCGATGCGCTGCCGACCGGAATGCCCCACGTGCGCGACGGCCGGTTGCGGGCGCTCGGGGTGACCTCGCTCAAGCGGAGCCCACTCGCACCCGAACTGCCGCCGATTGCGGACACGCTGCCGGGGTTCGAGTCGAATACATGGTTCGGGCTTTACGGGCCGAAGGGCATGCCTGCCGACTTGGTCGCGAAGATCAACGCAGCCGCCAATCAATCGCTCACCGACCCTGAAGTGCGCGACAAGCTGGCTCGCCTGGGCATCGCGCCTGCGACCAGCACGCCCGCACAGTTCGCGAGCATGGTGGCCGAAGACGCCGCCAAGTGGAAGAAGATCATTGTCGATCGCAAGATCACCGGAGACTGAGCTCGCCCCCAGGCTCGCGCACTTCGTGTCGCTCTCCACCCCCTGACCGGGGGCAACACCGGCGGCCCGGCTTAGCCGGTTCCGCGGTGTTTCTGGTGGGGCCCTTGCTTCGCCGGGCGCGCGAGGGATTTGGACTATTTGGAAGGCTTTTATGAAATTCGATTTTGGGAATCCATACACGTCGACTCGGATTCCGGTTTTTGCGCGGAACGTGGTTTCGACTTCGCATCCGTTGGCGTCTCAGGCGGGGCTGCGGATTCTTTATCAAGGCGGCAATGCGGTGGATGCGGCGGTTGCTACGGCGGCGGTGATGACGCTGGTGGAGCCGGTGAGCAACGGGTTGGGGAGCGATGCCTTTTGTATCTTGTGGGACGGGAAGAAGCTGCATGGGCTGAATGGCTCGGGCTGTGCGCCTGCTGCCTGGACACCGGATTACTTTCGGCGCAAGTACGGGGGCCATGCGGCCACGCCGCCGCAGCGCGGGATGGACTCGGTCACGGTGCCGGGCGCGGTGGGGAGTTGGGTCGCGCTGTCGGAACGATTCGGCAAACTGCCTTTTGCGGACCTGATGGCGCCAGCGATCGAGATCGCGGAACGTGGCTATCTCATGCCGCCGGTCGTGCGACAGAAATGGGCTGCGGCCACGCCGATCCTGCAATCGCAGCCGGGGTTCGCGCAGAGCTTTCTGCCTTGGGGGCGTGCGCCGGAAGTGGGAGAACTGTTCCGGTTTCCGGCTGCTGCCCGCGCGCTGAAGGCCATTGCGGCGACGACAGGGGACGCGTTCTACAGCGGCGAAATCGCCGAGGCGCTGGAGAAGTTCTCCAACGAGAACGGCGGCAGTCTCAAGGTGCGGGATCTCGCGAACTGGAAGCCCGAGTGGGTCGAGCCGATCGCGCAGAACTACCGCAATCACACGCTGCACGAAATTCCGCCGAACGGCCAGGGGATTGCGGCGCTGATCGCGCTGGGCATCCTGCGGCACTTCGACATCGAGTCGATCCCGGTCGATTCGGTCGCTTCGCAGCACTTGCAGATCGAAGCCATGAAGCTCGCGTTTGCCGACACCTATCGCTATGTGTCGGACCCTTCGTCGATGGAGGTGACTCCCCTGCAAATGCTCGATGACGCCTATCTCGCGTCGCGTGCCAAACTCATCGACCTGAACAAGGCACAGGACTTCAAGGCGGGCAATCCGGTCAAGGGCGGCACGATCTACCTGACAGCCGCGGACGAAAACGGAATGATGGTGAGCTTCATCCAGAGCAACTACATGGGCTTCGGCTCCGGCTGCGTCGAGCCGGGATTCGGCATCAGCTTGCAGAATCGGGGTCATGGCTTCAGCCTGAACGACCGCAGCCCGAACCTCGTCGCGCCGGGCAAGCGGCCCTTCCACACGATCATCCCCGCTTTCCTCACGAAGGACGGCGCGCCGATGATGAGCTTCGGCGTGATGGGCGGCAACATGCAGCCGCAGGGGCACATGCAGACGCTGGTGCGCATGCTCGACTACAAGCAGAATCCGCAAGCCGCCTGCGACGCACCGCGCTGGCGCTTCAACCAGGGGCTGGAGATCAACGTCGAGGCGGCGATGAACTCGGCCACCGTTCAGGGCCTCTCCGACCTCGGCCACAAGGTGGACGTGATCAACGACTCGTACCAGGACTTCGGTGCCGGCCAGTTCATCTGGCGCGCGGGCGATCCTGCGGTCGAAGGCTATGTCGCCGCAAGCGATGCGCGCCGCGACGGCCTTGCGGCGGGCTTCTAGTTTCAGAGTGACGCCGGAGCACCAGACTTCATCTCACAAGAGTCTCGCGCCGGGCCTCGCACTCGCGACGCTCGGCGCGATCGCGTTCAGCGGCAAGGCGATCATCGTCAAGCTGGCGTATCGCTATGGCGTCGACGCTGTCACGCTGATCATGCTGCGCATGCTTTTTGCGTTGCCGTTGTTCGTGGTGATGGCGTGGTGGGCCGGGCGCGGAAAGCCGGCGCTCACCGGGCGCGACTGGTTGGGCGTCATTGGGTTGGGCTTCTCGGGCTATTACCTGGCGAGCTTTCTCGACTTTGCAGGGTTGGCCTACATCACCGCGAGCCTGGAACGGCTCATTCTGTATCTCAATCCGACGCTGGTCCTGCTATTCGGCTGGATCATCTATCGTCGGCGCATCACCCGCGGCCAAGTTGCCGGCATGGCGATCAGCTATGTCGGCGTGCTGCTGGTGTTCGGGCATGAAGTGAGCCTCGGCCAGAGCGCGGCGGCGGCGTGGGGCGCGCTTCTGGTGTTCCTCAGCGCCGTGAGCTATGCCATCTATCTGGTTGCGAGCGGCGAGTTCGTCAAGCGGCTGGGTTCTCTGCGGCTGGTGGGTCTGGCGACCAGCGTGGCGTGCCTTTTCTGCATCGCGCAGTTCATGCTCTTGCGGCCGATGAGCGCCGCCTTCGAAGTCGCGCCTGAGGTCATCTGGCTGTCGATCCTCAACGCGACGCTGTGTACGGCCGTACCGGTCCTTGCCGTCATGATGGCGATCGAACGCATCGGCCCCGCCTTGGCCGCCCAAACGGGTATGGTCGGGCCGATGTCGACGATCCTGATGGGTGTGGTGATCCTCGGCGAACCCTTTACCCTATGGATTGCGGCCGGGACCGTGCTGGTGATCACCGGCATCTTTGTATTCACACGCATGGGCCGATGAGCCCGGAGGACTGAACATGGATTTGGGAATTGCAGGCAAGACCGCCCTCGTGTGCGGCGCGAGCAAGGGCCTGGGCTACGGCTGTGCCGAGGCGCTGGTGCGAGAAGGCGTCAACGTTGTCATCGTGGCCCGTGGCGCCGAGGCACTGGAAGCCGCGGCGAAGACTTTGCAAGCTGCGGCTGCTGCCGTGGACGGCGCCGCCAAGCCGTTCGTGAAGCACATCGCGGCTGACATCACCACCGCAGACGGACGCGCTGCCGCCTTCGCGCTGCACCAGGACTTCGACATCGTCGTCACCAATGCCGGCGGCCCGCCGCCCGGTGACTTCCGCGAATGGGACCGCGAAGCTTGGGTCAAGGCGCTCGACGCGAACATGCTGACGCCGATCGAACTCATCAAGGCGACCGTGGACGGAATGGCTGCGCGCGGGTTCGGTCGCATCGTCAACATCACTTCGAGTTCGGTCAAGGCGCCGATTGACATCCTCGGCTTGAGCAATGGCGCTCGCAGCGGCCTGACCGGCTTCGTGGCGGGCGTGGCGCGCTCGGGCATCGCTGGCAAGGGCGTGACCATCAACAACCTGCTGCCGGGGTCGTTCGACACCGACCGCCTCAAGGGCACCATGATCGGTGCCGCGAAGAAGACCGGCCAGGACATCGAGGCCGTCCGAGCCAGCCGCCAGAAGAACATTCCAGCGGGCCGTTTCGGCAATGCCGCCGAGTTCGGCGCGATCTGCGCATTCCTGTGCAGCACGCACGCGGCCTACATGACGGGCCAGAACGTGCTGGCCGACGGGGGTGCGTACCCGGGGACCTACTGATCGTTCGAGACAAGGAGCCATTCATGAGCAAAGCAGTCCGCATCGACCGCCAGGGCGGTCCCGAGGAACTGAAGATCGTCGACGTCGAGGTGGGCGATCCGGGCCCCGGCGAGATCCGCATTCGCCACAAGGCGGTGGGTCTCAATTTCATCGACACCTACCAGCGCAGCGGGCTCTACCCGTTCCCGATGCCCTTGCAACTGGGCATGGAAGCATCGGGCGTGGTCGAGGCGGTGGGTGAAGGCGTTTCGCATCTAAAGGTGGGCGACCGCGCGGCTTACGCGAGCCAACCTCCGGGCGCGTATTGCGAAGCGCGAGTCATGCCTGCAAAGTTCGTCTGCAAGCTGCCCGATTCGATTTCCTTCGAGACTGGCGCGGCGATGATGCTCAAGGGCCTCACCGCGCAGTATCTGTTGAAGAAGACGCTGCCGGCCGAAGGACTGCAGCCCGGCGATTTCATCCTTTTCCATGCGGCCGCTGGCGGCGTGGGGCTCATTGCCTGCCAATGGGCAAAGGCGCTCGGGCTCCAGTTGATCGGCACCGCAGGCACCGATGCCAAGTGCAAGCTCGCGCTGGCCCACGGCGCAGCCCACGCCATCAACTACAGCACCGAGAACTTCGCCGAGCGCGTCAAGGAGATCACGGGCGGCAAGGGCGTCAAGGTCGTCTACGATTCCGTGGGCAAGGACACTTTCGAAGGCTCGTTGAATTGCCTGCGGCCGTTCGGGCTGTTGGCCATCTTCGGCAACGGATCGGGGCCGGTGCCGCCTTTCAACCTCGGTTTGCTTGCGTCGAAGGGATCGCTGTACGTCACGCGGCCGACCTTGTTCACGCACATTTCGAGCCGCGAAAGCACGCAGGCCATGGCCGACGATCTGTTTGCCGTGGTCGAAAGCGGCGCTGTGAAGATCCCGATCGACCAGCGTTATCCGCTGGCCGACGTGCAGCAGGCGCACCGCGATCTCGAGGCGCGCAAGACGACCGGCTGCACCATCCTGACTCTGTCGTAGCCACAGCGGCGCACGCCGCTCGTGCGCCTACTGCAACTGACTGAGGCGCGATTCGCGCATGCGCGTCGGCGCCAGTGCGCCGGCGGATTCGAGAATGGGGTAGGCGATCGAGCAGATGTGCGAGTTGATGCGCTTGAGCTCGCTGATCAGGTCGATGTGCAGCGAACTGGTCTCGATACTGAGCGCGGTCTGGTCCGACAGCCGCCCAAGGTGGGTCGTGGCATAGGCGCGCTCCAGATCGCGGAAGCGCGCCTTTTCTTCGAGCAGCTTCTGGGCGTCGCGCACGTTGCCGTTCAGGAAAACGCTCATGCTTAGCCGCAGATTGGCCACCAGCCGCTCGTGCAGTTCGACAATCTCGCGCATGCCGGCTTCGGAAAAATTGCGCTGCGGCTTGATCTTCTTGTCCTCGATGTCGATGATCACGCGCTCGATGATGTCGCCGATCTGCTCCATGTTGATCGTGAAGCTGATGATGTCCGTCCAGCGGCGGCTCTCCTCCTCGCCCAGCGCCTCGCGCGAAATCTTGGTGAGATAGTACTTGATCGCCGAATAGAGCTCGTCGACCGTGTCGTCGAGATTGCGCAGTTCCTGGGCGAGGCGAAGGTCGTTGTGCTTGATCACGTTGAGCACGCCGATCAGCATCGTTTCGACCACGTCGGCCTGGTGCAACGCCTCTCGCGCAGCGTTGGAGATGGCAAGAGATGGCGTCGAGATCGCGGAGGGGTCCAGATGCTGTGGGCGTCGGGCTGTGGCCTCCGTGGGCACCGGCAGCAGGCGCGTGGCCAGCCGGGCGACGTATTCGGTCAATCCGATGAAGCAGACACTCATGATGACGTTGAACGCCAGGTGGTAGAGCACTACGAGCTGCGTCGCGTCGGTGACGAACGGCCTGACCTCTCGCAGCCAGAGCCCAACGAACGGCGCTGCGATGGCAACGCCGAGCGCCTTGAACAGGAGATTGCCTACCGTCACTTGCCGCACTGCAATAGACGACTTGGCGGTGGTGAGTACGGCCAGCAAGCCGCTTCCCAGGTTGGCGCCGAGCACGAGGCCGAGGGCCACGTCGAGCGGCACCACGTTCGAGCTTGCCATCGCTGCGACCAGCAGCACGACCGCCAGACTCGAATAGGCAACGATCGACAGCGCGGCTCCGATGGTGATTTCGAGCAGCACGTCGCTGTTGAGCGATCCAAGCACAGCGCGCATGGCCGGGCTTTCAAATAGCGGGCCGGTGGCCTCCACGACCAGCTGCAGCGCCAGCAACATCAGCCCCAGCCCGATCAGCACGCGGCCCACGCGGCCCGCCACGCTGGAAGGACGCGTAATGAACAGCACAACGCCGACGAAAATGAAAAGCGGGGACAGCCATGAAAGATCTGCCGAGAACAGCACCGACATCAGCGCTGTGCCGACGTCGGCGCCCCGCATCACCGCCAGCGCCGCTGGGAGCGTGACCAGTCCCTGGCCGACGAAGGACGAAGTCATCAGCGAAGTGGCGGTGCTCGATTGCACGAGTGCCGTCACTCCGATTCCGGACAATGCCGCCGTGAAGCGATTGCGCATGCTGTGCACGAGGATGCGGCGCAGATTTGCGCCGAACACCCGCAGCACGCCGGTGCGAACGAGTTGGGTACCCCACACCAGCAGCGCGATCGCCGCCAGCAAATTCAACAAGTGCTTCATGGAATAGAAGCACTATAGAGCACCCCCGGAAGCCCAGGCCAGGAACACCGCGGAACTGGCTTTGCCAGGCCGCCGGTGTTGCCCCCGGTAGGGGGTAGGCGAAGCGACACGAAGTGCGCGCAGCCTGGGGGCGAGCAACAGAAACACCGCGGAACTGGCTTTGCCAGGCCGCCGGTGTTGCCCCCGGTAGGGGGTAGGCGAAGCGACACGAAGTGCGCGCAGCCTGGGGGCGAGCTAAGTCTTCCTTACCCGCCGCAACTCATCGATGACCAGGCAGATCGCCCCGATCGTGATCGCGCTGTCCGCTACGTTGAAGGCGGGAAAGTGCCGGCCGGCAAGATGGAAGTCGAGAAAGTCGACCACGTAGCCGTGCATCATGCGATCGATCACGTTGCCGATCGCGCCGCCGAGGATGGCGGCCATCGAAAACGAGAACAGCTTCTGCCCCGCGTGCGACCTGAGCATCCAGATGATGAAGAGCGCCGCCGCGATGCCGATGGCCATGAAGAACCAGCGCTGCCAGCCTGCCGCATCCGCCAGGAACGAAAAAGCCGCGCCGGTGTTGTGGGCACGCACGACGTTGAAGAAGCTGGTGACGTAGGTCGCGTCGCCGTACTTGTAATAGCCGAGGATCAGCGTCTTGGTGAACTGATCGACGATCACGATCACCAGTGCAAGGCCAAGCCAGGGCCAGATGCCGAGGCCCCGGGCGCCCGAAGACTGGCGGGCCATCAGGCGATGTTCCTTGCTTCGCCCGCGCCGTAGAGGTTGCTCGTGCAACGTCCGCAGAGACCAGGATGCGCGGCATCGTGCCCGACGTCGTCGCGCCAGTGCCAGCAGCGCTCGCACTTCGCCGCCGTGCTTGCCGTCACAGTGGCCGACAACGCATCGCCAGGCGTCAGCGCCACGGCCGAGGTGATGAAGACGAACTTCAGGTCGTCGCCCAGCGAAGCGAGCAGCGCATGGTCATTGGCCGGCGCGGCAATGGTCACGTTGGCCTGCAGCGACGAGCCGACCTGGCCCGCTGTGCGCACCGATTCAATTTCCTTGTTGACCGCGTCGCGGATCTCTCGGATGCGGGTCCACTTGGCGAGCAGTGCGTCGTTGGGTGTTCCGAGGTCGCTGTAGGTCTGCACGAAAATCGACCGGCCGTCGCCGCAGAACTTCCAGGCTTCTTCGGCCGTGAAGCTCAGGAATGGTGCCATCCAGCGCAGCATCGCTTGGGTGATGTGCCACAGGGCGGTTTGTGCGCTGCGGCGCGCAAGCGAGCCGGGGGCGGTCGTGTAGAGCCGGTCTTTCAGCACGTCGAGGTAGAACGCGCCTAGGTCCTCCGAGCAATACACCTGCAGCTTCGCAACCACCGGGTGAAACTCGTAGACCTTGTAGTGCGCGAGCACGTCCGCCTGAAACTGCGCGGCGCGGCTGAGCGCGTAGCGGTCGATTTCGAGCAGTTGGTCGAGCGGCACCGCATCCTTCGCGATGTCGAAATCGCTGGTGTTCGCGAGCAGGAAGCGCAGCGTATTGCGGATCCGGCGATAGGCATCCACCACGCGGGCGAGGATCTTGTCGTCACCGGCGATGTCGCCCGAGTAGTCGCTCGCAGCCACCCACAGGCGCGTGATTTCGGCGCCGAGCTTCTTGTTGACTTCCTGCGGGTCGATGCCGTTGCCGAGCGACTTGCTCATCTTGCGGCCCTGGCTGTCGACCGTGAAGCCGTGCGTGAGCAGGCCGCGATAGGGGGCGCGGCCTTCGAGTGCCGACGCGATCAGCAGCGACGAATGAAACCATCCGCGATGCTGGTCGTGGCCTTCGAGGTAGAGGTCGGCTTCGGGGCCGGTTTCGTGGTGCACCTTGGGGTGCGTGCCGCGCAACACGTGGAAGAAGGTCGAGCCGGAGTCGAACCACACTTCGAGGATGTCGGTGCTCTTGGTGTAATGCGGCGCGTCGGCATCGCCGAGGATTTCTTCAGTGGTCACGCGGCTCCATGCCTCGATGCCGCCTTCTTCGACGATGTCGGCGGCCTGATCGAGGATTTCCATCGTGCGCGGATGCAACTCGCCCGAGTCCCGATGCAGGAAGAACGGGATCGGCACGCCCCAACTGCGCTGCCGGCTGATGCACCAGTCGGGCCGGTTGGCGATCATGTCGTGCAGGCGCGCCTTGCCGTTCTCTGGATAGAAGCTCGTCTGCTCGATGGCTTCCAGCGCCGTCTGGCGCAGCGTCTTGGGCGCCTTGTCCTTGGTAAACACGCCTTCGCCTTCGTCCATGCGGATGAACCACTGCGCTGCGGCACGGTAGATCACCGGCGTCTTGTGACGCCAGCAATGCGGATAGCTGTGGGAGATCTGCTCGGTCGTCATCAGGCGGCCGGCATCGCGCAGCGCATGGATGATGACCGGAACCGCCTTCCAGATATTCTGGCCGCCGAAAAGCGGGAAGTCAGCCGCGTAGGAGCCATTTCCTTGGACCGGATTCAGGATGTCGTCATAGGAAATGCCGTGAGCGATGCAGGAATTGAAGTCATCCACGCCATAGGCCGGCGAGGAGTGGACCAGACCGGTGCCGTCATCGGCCGTCGCGTAGTCCGCAAGATAGACCGGCGAGAGGCGACGGAAGCCTGCATCCACGTCGTAGAGCGGATGCTCGAACTCCAGTCCGCCCAGCTTCTCGCCCTTGACGGTGGCAAGCACCTTGCCGTCGAGCGCGTAGCGGGTCATGCACATCTCGACCAGCGAGGCGGCAAGGACGAGGAGGCCGCGCTCTGTATCCACGAGCGAGTAGTCGAGCTCGGGATTCAGGTTGATCGCCTGGTTGGCTGGGATCGTCCAGGCGGTGGTGGTCCAGATCACCGCGAAGGCGTCCTTGCCGAGTGCCGGCAGGCCGAATGCGGCGGCGAGCTTTGCGGGGTCGTGCGCCTTGAAGGCGACGTCCAGCGTCTGTGATTTCTTGTCGGCGTATTCGATCTCGAATTCAGCCAGGGACGAGCCGCAGTCGAAACACCAGTACACCGGCTTGAGCCCGCGATAGACGAAGCCGCGCTCGATCACGCGCTTGAAGGCGCGGATTTCGCCCGCCTCGTTGGCGAAGTCCATCGTCTTGTACGGGTGGTCCCATTCACCCAGGACACCCAGGCGCTGGAAATCGGACATCTGCTGTGCGATCTGTTCCGTCGCGTAGCCGCGGCTCTTGGCCTGCATCTCGTCGCGGCTCAGGTTGCGGCCGTACTTCTTTTCGATCGCGTTCTCGATCGGCAGGCCATGGCAATCCCACCCGGGCACATAGAGCGCGTCGTAGCCTTCAAGCTGGCGCGCCTTGGTGATCATGTCCTTCAGGATCTTGTTGACCGCGTGACCCATGTGGATCTGACCGTTGGCATAGGGTGGGCCGTCGTGCAGGATGAACTTGGGCGCACCGTGGCGTGCATCCCGCAGGCGGTGATAGACGCCTTGCTCGTTCCATTCGTTGACCCATCCGGGTTCGCGCTTGGGCAGGTCGCCGCGCATCGGGAAGGGGGTGTCGGGCAGGTTCAGCGTGGCCCGGTAGTCGGTGCCGCCGTCGGTCTTGTTGTCAGCCATGGAATTTCCAGAAATCTGCGCTGCCGTGCAACGCGCGAGGGGATCGGGAGCGTGCGGCCTTTGCTGTGAAGGCGAGGCCGGACGCGGCGGAAAGCGAAGGTTCCGCTTTAAATTCGATCGCGCGTGGTTTGGCGATGGGTCTCGGCGTGGGTGGAAGCAAAGAATGCGCGCGCGTCACGCCCATCCTTCGCGATGCCCGCGGTAAGGGCCTCGAGACTGGTGTAGCGCAATTCGTCGTGCAATTTGTGCAGCAGTTCCACGCGGACGATTTTACCGTAGGCCCCTTCGGAACCGAGATGAGAAGGCCAGTCGAGGCAGTGCGTCTCGAGCAGCACGCGGCCGGCGTTGACGTCGTTGGCATCGAGGGAAGGGCGCACGCCCAGATTGGCGACGCCGTGAAGCGGCGAGTCGGTCAGGCCGTGGACCAGCACCGCAAAGATTCCGTTTGCGGCCGGCTTCCAATGCTTGAAACGAAGGTTGAGGGTGCGAAACCCGTCGTCGCGGCCCGGCGCGGTAGCGCCCAGCGCACGCCCAAGCTTTCGTCCATGGACCACGTGGCCGGAGATTGCGTAAGGCCGCCCCAGCAGGGTGTGCACATCGGCCATGCGACCTTCGGCGAGCGCCTCCCGTACGGCGGAGCTCGAGACGCGAAGGCCGTGCACTTCATAGCTGTTCATCCGCGCGACGTCGAAGCCGTGCTGGTCGCCGGCCCGGTCGAGCATCGCGTAGTCGCCGGCGCGCTTGGCGCCGAAGCGAAAGTCATCCCCGACCAGAACGTAGCGCGCGCCCAAGCCTTCGATCAGCACATGCTGGATGAATTCGTCGGGAGTCTGTGACGCAAGAGCGGCATCGAAAGGCAGCACGATCGTCTGCGCGACGCCGGCGGCGGCCAGCGCTGTCAGCTTGTCACGCAGCGTGCCGATCCGGGCGGGAGCCAGTTCCGGCCGCTTGGTGATGGCCGCGAAGTAGTCCCGGGGATGCGGCTCGAAGGTCAGCACGCAACTGGGGAGGTTGCGCGCGCGCGCCTCGGTGTTCAGAAGCCCGAGCATGGCCTGGTGACCACGGTGGACACCGTCGAAATTGCCAATGGTCAGGGCACAGGCCGGAGCCACGCCCGGATGCCGAAAACCCCGGAAAATCTGCATCGGTCGGTATCTTTTTGATAGCACTTTGCGCCCGTGGAATGGGCACATCAGGCCGTTTTGTCACAAAGCCGGTATATTGTGACGCACTGCGTCATGCGCAAGCCCTTTCGGCTCGCTTGGCGTGCAGGTCTTTCCGTTGTTCTCTTTGCTTGAGGAGGCGTGTGGTGAAGGTCTTGAAGCTGTCGGCCCAAGGGCTGCCTCAATCGTGGATATCGCTTGAACAGGCGGTGATCCACTACGCCTCCGACGAGGTGCGCTGGGAGGTGGGCGCGCAAGTCGCGGTCTTCCGGGGCGGCCACAACGCGGTCACTGGCCAGCAGTCGCAGATCGCCATCAACAGCATCATCGGCACCAAGGGCGTGCCGCGCATCAACCCTTTCACCCAGCGGCCGGGGCTGACGAACGGCAAACTGTTCGCGCGGGATCGCAATGTATGCGCATATTGCGGCGGCCACTTTCACGAGGAAGAGCTGACGCGCGAACACATCATTCCCTTTGCGCAAAAGGGCATCGACACCTGGATGAACGTGGTGACGGCCTGCAAGCCTTGCAATCACCGCAAGAGCAGCCGGACGCCGGAACAGGCCGGAATGCCCCTCTTGTATGCGCCGTACGTGCCGAGCCTTTGGGAGGACTTCATCCTGCGCAATCGCCGCATCCTCGCGGATCAGATGGAATTCCTGATGGCGCATCTGCCGCAGAGTTCGCGGCTGCACGGGTAGCGGTTCAGTAGGTCAGTTCGAGCACCGTCACGTGGTTCTGCGCTGCGGGCCAGGAGAGGCCGGCCACGTGTTCCCCGTTGAATTCGGCCGCGACGGTGCGAGGCACGTCGCTTGTCAGCCTGAGTGTCGACGCCGAGACGCCCGAGCCTTGTGGCGGCACGCCGGGTGGCAGCGCTTGGCCGTCGAAGCGCATGGTGTCGCGCCGCGCGTCGAAATAGCCTCGGGGGCGGGTGAAGATCACGAGCGCCTTCGTGCCGCTGCCGGTCTCCGGCATGCGCTCCGGCCGCAAATGGACGACGCCGCTCGAGCGCGGGAACGGGCTTCGGTAGATGTGCGTTGTCGCGTAGCCTTTCGCGCTCAGGACGAACTCATAGGCTGTGTCCGTCTGGCCGACGAAGGGGCCCCATCGTGCGTCGGATTCGATGGTCTGCACCCACGCGGCCGGGCCGCCCCGCATTCCGGTAGAGGCTTCGACGGCAAAAATTTCGAGGCGAGCGCCAACCAGGGGCAAGTTGTTGACGAAGCCGCCGCTCGCAGCGTCCAGCGGGTGCAGGCCCAAGCCGGTGACCCTGCCGGACAGGACCACTGGCGCTTCAGGAACGGGTTGTGTCGTTCTCGCATCCTTGCCCGTGAGAAAACGCCAGGTCGCTGCAAACGCGGCCGCCGAGAACGAAGTCTCCCGGTGATCCACGCGCGGCAATACGACGTTGGTCGCGCCCCTGAGAGCCGGTCCGTCGAACCCGATGTGCGTCGGCTTGCCTTGGGCGCCGATCCAGATCCCGTCAGGTTGCGCGTATTTGTCGTTGCTGTCCGAGCGCAGTGTCAGCCACTTCACGCCGGGCGTGACTTCATCGCCCTCCGCATTTTTTGCCGCGTTGAGCTGCCGCAGGAAAGGACTCAGTCCGGAGAACTCGCTGCCTTCGCGAAGCCCTTCGATAGCCCAGATGCCGTGTGCCGGATTGCCGCCCAGGACGACATGGCTCACGACGCGATCGCCCCCGCCGTTCTGCACGTAGTTGCGGATCGCGTTGCCGCCTCGCGAGTTGCCGATCAAGACGACGCGGGACGCGCCCGTCGACGTCAGGACGCGCTCGACTTCGTGCTTCAGAAAGGCCATCGAATCGGCGGTGGAACTGCGCCCCGGCTGCGGAATGGCATCGTCATCGCGAGCCAGCGGAAAAGGTTGATCCAGTGCAAACAATCGATCGCGCGGCCAGCCGTTCGATTCGAAGCGCCAGATCGTGGTCAGCCACAAGGCGGCCGAATCGCCATTGCCGTGCATGAAAACGATGGGTGCCCGATCGGCGGCGCTTGGCGGGGTAGCGGGGGCGGGAAGCATGGTCGATGGCAAGACTGGCAGAGATCAATCAACCAGAGTTTGCACGGCAATCTCCGGTTCAAGAAAAAGCGCCCGCGGGCTCGAAGCCGGCGGGCGCCTTGCAGAGAGAGGAGATTGCGCGGATCAGGCGAACACGCCGGCCGTGTCCTGCATGCGGGCCGAGACCTCGCCCAGATGGTGCAGCGTATCGCCGAAGGTCATTTCAAGCTGCGTGAGCTTCTTGAAATAGTGACTCACGATGTACTCGTCCGTCACGCCGATTCCGCCGTGAAGTTGCACGGCCTGCTGACTGACGAAGCGCATGGAGACGCCCAACTGGTACTTGGCGCGCGCAAGTGCCTGGCGACGCTCCGCAGCCGGTGCGTTGAGCTTCAGGCTGGCGTAGTAGCTCATCGAGCGGGCCAGTTCGAGCTGCATCTTCATGTCGGCGACGCGGTGGCGAAGCGCCTGGAAGGTAGCGATCGCCACGCCGAACTGCTTGCGGGTGTTCATGTACTCGACAGTGATCGCCAGCGTCTTGTCCATCACGCCGACCGCCTCGGCGCAAGTGGCGGCAATGCCAATGTCGACGGCGTGTTCGAGGACGGGCAAGCCGTCCTTGGTGATCAGAGTGGCGGCCGCATTGTCGAAAACGACCTCTGCCGCGCGGCTGCCGTCCTGCGTGCCGTAGCCCCGGGCTGCAACGCCGTCGGCCGCGCGTTCGACGAGAAAGAGCGCGATCTTGCCGCCGAGCTGTGCGGGCACGATGTACGCGTCGGCCTCGTCGCCGGCGGGCACCAGGCTCTTGCTGCCGCTCAGCTTCCAGCCGTCACCGGCCTGGGTCGCCTGAGCCTCGCAGACATCAAGGCGATAGCGCGCCTTTCGCTCCTGGTAGGCCAGGACCACCATCGCCTGGCCGCCCGCGATGCGCGGCAGCCAGTTGTTCTTGGTCTCTTCGTCGGCATGCCCGGCAAGCACGGCACCTGCGATGAATGACTGTGCCAACGGCTCCAGCACGATGCCGCGCCCGAGTTCTTCCATGACGACCATGCTTTCCACAGGTCCCATGCCCAATCCGCCTTCGTCTTCGGGGATGTAGAGGCCGCCCAGGCCCAGTTCGGCCAGCTGGTCCCAGGCTTCACGAGAGAAACCCCCGGCTGCTTCGGTGGCGCGGCGGCGCTCGAAGGTGTAGCCCTTTTCGACCCACTTGGCGACCGCGTCGCGAAGCTGTTGCTGGTCGTCGCTGAAATTGAAGTCCATTGCTTGATCCTTTTTTGCCCGCGTTCAGCCCAAGACCGTCTGCGCGACGATGTTGCGTTGTACTTCGTTGCTGCCGCCGTAGATGGTGGTCTTGCGCAGATTGAAGTAGGTCGATGCAAGAGGCGCCAGTTGCGGATGGCCGCCAGGGAAATCGCCTTGCCAGCCAGCTTCCATGGCTTCGCGAATCAGCGGCAGCGAATAGGGGCCGCCGGCCAGCATCATCAGTTCCGAATAGCGTTGCTGGATCTCGCTGCCCTTGATCTTGAGGAGACCGGCGATGTCGAGCGAGTTCTTGCCCGAAGTCGCGGCTGAAAGAACGCGCAACACCAGCATCTCCAGCGCGACGACGTCGACTTCGAGCTTGGCGATCTCGTCGCGGAAGCGCTGGTCTTCCCACACGCCCTCGCTCTTGGCCAGGCGCTTGAGGCGCTCCAGCTCGCGCTTGGCACGATTCACGTCGGCAATGTTGGTGCGCTCGTGCGAGAGCAGGTGCTTGGCGTAGGTCCAGCCCTTGTTTTCCTCGCCGATCAGGTTTTCGGCTGGCACTTCGACGTTGTCGAACCAGACTTCGTTGACTTCGTAGCCGCCGTCCAGCAGCTTGATCGGCCGCACCGTGACGCCGGGCGACTTCATGTCGATCAGCAGGAAGCTGATGCCGGTCTGCGGCTTGCCCTCATTGCTGGTGCGGACCAGGCAGAAGATCCATTCGCCGTACTGGCCGAGCGTGGTCCAGGTCTTCTGGCCGTTGACGATGTATTTGTCGCCTTGACGTTCTGCCTTGGTCTTGACGGAGGCGAGGTCCGAACCGGAGCCCGGTTCGCTGTAGCCCTGACTCCACCAGACTTCACCGCTCGCGATACCGGGCAGAAAGCGCTTCTGCTGCTCGGCATTGCCGTAGGCCATGATCACCGGTGCCACCATCACGGGTCCGAAGGGAATGATCCGCGGCGCGCCGGCGAGGGCGGCTTCTTCTTCGAACAGGTGTTTTTCGATCGCCGTCCAACCGGGTCCGCCAAATTCCTTGGGCCAGCCGTATCCCAGCCAGCCTTTCTTTCCAAGGATCTTGGCCCAGCGTTGCAGATCGTCGCGCGTCAATTCGAGCGCGTTATGCACCTTGTGGGAAATCTCTGCGGGAAGGTTTTCCTTGACCCATGCGCGAATCTCTTCGCGGAACTTCTGTTCTTCAGGTGTGAAGCTCAAATCCATGCGTGCCTCGCTGTGTTGATCGAACGCCGCAGGAGGCGGCGTGTCTCCGAAACCGATGGTTTTAGCACGGTCGTGCTTGTTCGAGGTGTCCGCGCGGCGACAAGCCCGGAGCCCCTGACCAAGCACAGATAATCCCGCGTCCCATGAAGAACATTGTGATCCTGATCTCGGGGAGTGGCTCCAATATGGCGGCCATTCTGAAAGCGGCTGAAAGCGGTCGCTGGGCGGCGCGCTTGGGCGCGCGCGTGGCGGCAGTCATCAGCAACAGGGCGGATGCGCAAGGATTGCTGATCGCCCGGCAGCATGGCGTTTCCACGGCCGTGGTTTCGCACAAGGAGTTTTCTAGCAGGCCGGAGTTCGACGCGGCACTTGCCCGCGAAGTCGACGCGCATTCGCCGGCGCTCATTGTTCTGGCCGGATTCATGCGCATCCTGACCCCCGACTTCGTTGCGCGCTACGAAGGCCGGCTGCTGAACATTCACCCGTCGCTCCTGCCCGCTTTCCCGGGGCTCGACACGCACCGGCGAGCACTGGAGGCCGGGTGCCGGGTGGCAGGGGTGACCGTTCATGAGGTGACGGTGCAACTGGATCATGGGCCGATCCTTGCCCAAGCGGCAGTGCCTGTCATGCCCGACGACACTCCTGAAATCTTGGCTGCGCGGGTGTTGGCGCAAGAACACAGGGTTTACCCCCAAGCCATCGCAAGCTGGCTCGAACGCGACACAAACTGACACAATCCCACCATCTCGTGTGCTGGGGGATGTCGGATTGAAAAGTTCTGGTCGCGCCTCTGGTCGCACTTCGCCTAGTCGAGCTTGACGAAGCGTCTCCGTGATGAGCCCTCAACATCCACGACTTCATCGAACATGCCTGCGGGTCTCACCCAAAGGCCGCGCTCCCCATAAAGCGCTCGATAGAGCGTCATCGGCTCCAGCGTCTCGCTGTGGCGCACCGTGCCGAGGACTTCATATTCGCCGCCCTTGTAGTGGAGGTAACGCCCAGGCGGTGTTTCGATCAGGGGCGGCAGGATTTCGTCTGACACGTGGTTGTTTCCCTCTATAGGCTGAAAGGTCAGGATGAATCGGGCAGATTTTGTTCATCTGGTGCGACTGAGCGAGCATGCCAGCGCCGATGACAGCACCGGCTACCGGCGCGGCGTCGCCATTTTTGCCGCGCTGGGTTACCTGTGGGTGGTCGCCTGCCTGGCGCTTGCGGTTGGCATCATCGTGTGGGTGGCCGGGTCTTTGGGTGTCGGCGGACGTTTTGGTGTAGCCCACGGCTGGCTTCTGTTGTTTGCGCTAGGGTTGCTCTGGGCGACGCTGCGCGCGCTTTGGGTGCGCCTCGAAGCGCCGGAAGGAATCGTGCTGGAGCGTGAAGACGCGCCCGGGCTTTTCGAGTCCCTCGACCGTATCCAGCGGAAGATCGACGGACCACCCGTGCATCGCGTCTATCTCGACAGCGAATTCAATGCGAGCATCCGCCAGTTGCCGCGCTTCGGTCTCTTTGGGGGTGCGACCAATTACCTGAGCGTGGGGCTGCCCCTTTTGATGGCGCTGGACCGGCGCCGGCTGCTTTCGGTGTTGGCGCACGAATACGGTCACTTGCGCGGCAACCACGGCAAGCTGAGCGCGTGGATTTACCGCACCCGCCTTTCCTGGCTCCGGCTCGACGCTAATTTCCAGCGCGACGAGGGTGTCATGGCATTCGCGTCGCAAGCCTTCTTTCGGTGGTACTTTCCCCGCTTTGCCGCGAAGACTTTCGCGCTGGCGCGGCAGGATGAATACGAAGCCGATCGGGTCGCGGCGCGGCTTCTGGGGACGCGCGTCGTTGCCAGTGCCCTGAAGGAGATCGCCGTCAAAAGCGCCTGGTACGCGGAGCAATTCTGGCCGGCGCATTGGGGGCGCGCGCTCGATGATGCTCTGCCGGCGGGGCCGTTCTCCTCCATGGCGCCCCGGTTTTGCGCCCCCGTCGAAGAGGACTTCGCCCGCGCGGCGCTGCGCGATGCGCTTCGCAGCGTGAGCGACGTGGACGACACGCATCCGGTTTTGCGCGATCGGCTGGAAGCACTCGATGAGAAATCCGCCATGCCGTCCTGGTCTGACAAGCCGGCGCTCGGCCTGCTGGCGGACGCAGGCAAGTGGATTGCCCATTTCGACGACGAATGGCGCCGGGATCACGCGAGCGACTGGAAGCAGCATCACGCCTATCTGGTTCGGGTGCGCGAACGTGTGGCGGCGCTCTCGGAGAGTGCCGGACGGAACAGCGCTGACGAGATGGTGGAGTGGGCCGACTGCGCGCGCCGCATCGATCGCGCACCTGACGTGCGCAAGCTGTATGAACGTGCGCTCGCAATCACAGCGGACCATCCCGGAGCACTGCGCGGCTTGGCGCAGGTACTCCCCGCCAGCGATCGGCCAAGCCGTCTGGCGCTGCTCGAGCGCTTGCACGAATCGAGCGCAGCCAGCCGATGGTGGGCGGCTAAGACAGCGGTTGCGGCACTAGAAGACCTCGACAATGGAGCCCACGACGATCGTGCGCTCAGGCTCTGGCGCGAGCGAGCCAGGACGGCCGAGGCCGCCGAGCAGCGCGCGTGGGAAGAAATCACCGAAACGCCGTTCTTCAGCCAGATCGCGCGCCATGATCTGAGCGAGTTCGAACTCGGCGAATTGCGCGCGGACTTCGTGCGTTGCGGGGCGATCAACCGGGCATGGGTGGTGCGCAAGAACCTTCGCGAGTTTCCATGGCGGCGCGCGTACGTCGTCTTTCTCGAACTGCCTGCGCTTCCGGACGAAGAGCGCTGGAATCTCTGCCGTCAACTGGAGCACACGTTGAGCATTCCCGGCGCTGCGCTGGTCTTGTGGGCCGGGCATTCGCCTACCCTCGCGGAGATCGAGCGTCAGGCTTTCGGGCCGGTTTGGACGCACGCTTCCGCGTGACGGGGGCTTCGGCTGAGACAATGGGGCATGCACCCCAAAGCCCTGCTTGAGGCCACAGCCGCACTGGTCGGCCTCGTTCTGAAATTCGATCACCCGGCCGATCAGGTCGTTTCCCGCTTCTTTCGCGATCACCGCGAACTCGGGCCCCGTGAGCGCGCCACGTTGGCCGAGACTGTTTACACGGTACTCCGCAAGAAGCTGCTTTTCGATCACTTGTCGCCTTCTGGCAGCGGCCCAAAGGAGCGCCGGATGGCGATCCTCGGCTTCTACGGGCCGCGAGACTTCCTCAAGAGTGCATTGAACGACACTGAAAAGCGATGGCTAGACAACTGCGACGCCGTCAAACAGGACGATTTACTCGAACGTCACCGGCACAACTTGCCGGAATGGTTGGTGGCGCCTCTTAAGGCGCAGTTGGGCGATCAGTTCTGGCAGCTGGTAGAGAGCTTGCAACAGGCGGCCCCGCTCGATCTTCGTGTCAATGTCCTCAACGACAAGCGGGCGGACGTGCAAAAAGAACTGGCACTGGCGGGCATCAAGTCTATGGCAACGCCGTTTTCGCCTTGGGGTCTCCGCATCGAGGGGAAACCGGCACTCACCAAGGTCGACGCTTTTGCCC
This sequence comes from Variovorax sp. 01N429, assembly GCF_056399425.1. Classification (NCBI taxonomy): domain Bacteria; kingdom Pseudomonadati; phylum Pseudomonadota; class Betaproteobacteria; order Burkholderiales; family Comamonadaceae; genus Variovorax; species Variovorax sp. 01N429. Next base: position 77,915 of record NZ_JBFTRG010000022.1, read on the forward strand.
GCGGCGCGGTCGAAGTGCAGGACGAGGGATCTCAGCTGCTCGCGCTGCTGCTCGATGCAAAGCGGGGCGAGATGGTGGTCGACTTTTGTGCAGGCGCAGGCGGCAAAACACTTGCGATCGGCGCGACCATGAGAAATACCGGACGGCTTTACGCCTTCGACACTTCGGCGCACCGGCTGGATGCGCTGAAGCCGAGGCTTGCGCGGAGCAAGCTCTCCAACGTGCACCCTGCTGCGATTGCGCATGAGCGAGATGACCGCATCAAGCGCCTGGCGGGCAAGATCGATCGTGTTTTGGTTGACGCGCCTTGCTCAGGCTTGGGTACGCTTCGGCGAAACCCCGATCTGAAGTGGCGGCAATCCCCGCAATCCGTACAAGAACTCACAGTCAAGCAGGCAGCGATTCTGCAAAGCGCCGCGCGATTGGTGAAATCCGGGGGGCGGCTTATCTATGCAACATGCAGCATCCTGCCGGAGGAGAACGAAGTCATCGCCGAAGCTTTTGGCGCGGCGAACCCCGACTTCGAGGCAGAGGACGTGTCCGAACTGCTGAAAGGATTGAAGATTCCGAATGCCGAGTCCCTGTGCATCGGCGGCGAAGGAGGACGTTTTCTCCGGCTTTGGCCCCACCGCCATGCGACGGACGGGTTTTTTGCATCGGTGTGGACGCGGAAGTAGGCACAAAGCTCCAAAGAAGGTCGGAACCTGCGGTGGATCAAGGATTTAGCCCCCTTTTCAGGGCCGAACCTTTAAAATCGCCAGTTACCTGAAGGCTGCACCTTCGTGCGGCTATGGAGTATTGAATTCAATGTTGCTTCCTGACTCTGCCGTACTGAGCGCGGCCATCGATTGGCTCGGACACGGCTTGTGGGATCTCACTTGGTGGCAGATCGTGTTGTACACGCTCGTCACCACGCACATCACGATCGCGGGTGTGACGATTTTCCTGCACCGGACGCAAACGCATCGGGCCATGGATCTTGGTCCGATTCCCTCTCACTTCTTCCGCTTCTGGCTGTGGCTCGGTACCGGCATGGTGACCAAGGAATGGGTCGCCATCCACCGCAAGCATCACGCAAAGTGCGAAACCGAAGAAGACCCGCACAGCCCCCAGATCAAAGGTATCGACGAAGTCATGTGGCGCGGCGCAGAGCTGTATCGCAAGGAATCGAAGAACAAAGACACCATGGAGCGATTCGGCCATGGCACCCCCAACGACTGGATCGAGCGCAATCTCTACTCGCGCTATAGCTGGCAAGGCGTTGGCCTGATGCTCATCCTCAACCTGGCACTGTTTGGCGGAATCGGCCTCACAGTCTGGGCTGTGCAGATGCTCTGGATCCCGTTCTGGGCGGCCGGTGTGGTCAACGGCATCGGGCACTTCTGGGGTTATCGCAACTTCGAAGCCACTGATGCGAGCACCAACCTGATTCCCTGGGGAATCATCATCGGCGGCGAAGAGCTGCACAACAACCATCACACCTATCCGACTTCCGCCAAGTTCTCGGTGAAGAAGTACGAGTTCGATATCGGCTGGGTCTACATCAGCCTGATGCAGAAGATCGGCTGGGCCAAGGTCAAAAAGGTTCCGCCGAAGCTCCAGATGGGCGACGTGCAGCCTGTGGCCGATGCAAGAACGCTGGAAGCGGTCATAGCGAATCGCTACGAGGTGATGGCCGGCTATGCGCGCGAAATGCGCCGCACCACCCGTCACGAATTGGCGGCACTCAAGTCGAAGGGAGCCGACTTGTCGGTGTTGAAGGCGGCCAAGCGGTGGTTGCATCGTGACGACGACAAGGTGCCCGCAGCGGCACGACCCCAGTTGGTGCAGGTGCGAGCGGCGCATCCGGTGCTCGACAAGATGATCACCATGCGCGAAGAGCTTCGGCAACTGTGGCTCAATACGTCGCAGTCGCGTGAGCAGTTGGCTGCGGATCTCGCTGCCTGGTGCCATCGCGCGGAAGCCAGCGGCATCTCCGGACTGCGCGAATTCTCGACCCGCCTGCGAGCAGCTCGCGCCTGAGATTCAGAAGTATCGGCAACGCCGATTCAAAAAAGCCGGCTTCTAAGCCGGCTTTTTTGTGCCCGCATGGGAAATCGCAGGCCAATAAAAAACCCCGCTGAATCTCAGCGGGGTTTTTTGAAAGCTCAGCCGAACTACTTCAGCTTGATTTCCTTGTACTCAACGTGTTTGCGTGCCTTCGGGTCGAACTTCATGATCGACATCTTTTCGGGCATCGTCTTCTTGTTCTTGCTGGTCGTGTAGAAATGGCCGGTACCCGCGGTGGATTCCAGCTTGATCTTTTCGCGTCCGCCTTTGCTCGTTGCCATGATTCAGCTCCTTAAGCTTGGCCGCGTGCACGCAGGTCTGCGAGCACGGCGTCGATGCCGTTCTTGTCGATCAGGCGCAGGGCAGCGCTCGAAACGCGCAGGCGAACCCAGCGGTTTTCAGTTTCGACCCAGAAACGACGGTATTGCAGGTTCGGCAGGAACCGGCGCTTGGTTTTGTTGTTGGCGTGGGAAACGTTGTTTCCGACCATCGGGCCTTTGCCCGTAACTTCGCATACGCGTGCCATGTGGACACTCTTTCTTGAACAGCTGGCACCTGAGTGCAACGGAGTTGCAAGGTGGTTTGCAGCTTGACCTCGCCAGAAGCGGGTGGCGGTACCCCGATTTGCTGCATGAGCCAAGAGTCTGGCAGAACTCAGCAAAGCCGGCGATTATAGCCCGCCAGGCATCCTTCAGTCAGATCGACACGCAAACGCGGAGAAGCCCCCTCGTCAGCTCTGGCCGCGGCAGTTGTGCCCAGCTCAAAGCTGACTGGGCGGCCTTATTCCTGCTCGAGAAATCGCTGGGCGTCCAGCGCTGCCATACAGCCGGTGCCAGCGCTGGTGATGGCTTGGCGATAAATGTGGTCCTGCACGTCGCCTGCGGCAAACACGCCTGGAATGCTCGTCATGGTGGCGAAGCCCTGCAACCCCGCTCGGGTCAGGATGTATCCGTCCTTCATCTCGACTTGGCCCTGAAAGATGTCGGTATTCGGATGGTGCCCGATCGCGATGAAGCAGCCCTTCAGATCCAGCTTCTCGGTAGCACCGGTTTGAGTGTTCTTGAGGCGGATGCCAGTGACGCCGGAATCGTCCCCCAGGACTTCATCCAACGTGTTGTGCACCTTCAGATCGATCTTGCCTTCCGCGACCTTTTCGTGGAGCTTGTCGATGAGGATGGGCTCCGCACGGAACTTCTCGCGACGATGCACCAGCGTCACCTTGCTCGCAATGTTTGAGAGGTAAAGCGCTTCTTCGACGGCGGTGTTGCCTCCGCCGATGACGCACACCTCCTGGTCGCGGTAGAAGAAGCCGTCGCACGTCGCGCAGCCCGATACCCCGCGGCCCATGAAGTGCTGCTCGGAGTCGAGGCCGAGGTACTTGGCGGATGCACCGGTGGCAATGATGAGCGCGTCGCAGGTGTAGGTGCCGCTGTCGCCGGTGAGTGTGAACGGCCGCTTGCTGAGATCGACCTTGTTAATGTGGTCAAAGACGATCTGGGTCTTGAAGCGCTCGGCGTGCTCCAGAAAGCGTTGCATGAGATCGGGACCCTGGACCCCATGGACATCGGCAGGCCAGTTGTCGACCTCGGTGGTCGTCATGAGTTGGCCGCCTTGGGCGATGCCGGTGATGAGCATCGGTTCGAGATTGGCTCGCGCAGCGTAGACTGCCGCGGTATAGCCGGCCGGACCTGAGCCGAGAATGAGAACCTTAGCGTGGCGTGGGGAGGACATGAGTAGAAAACCTCAGATTGACGCTGCAGCAGCGTGTACATTTTCAGGGTGATAGATATGGAGTATCACCGTCCGGTTCAATGCCCGGGCGGGGCTGTTTTCAATGCGCGCGATTGTATTAATCCATTGATTGTGAATCGTGCGGAATCCGGGAATTGATGAATGTCGATGCTGTCCAATCTTGAATTGCTCCGCCGCGTGCCACTCTTCGCGGCACTGACGCCAACGCAGTCCGCGAGCATTGCGGATGCGATCGTCAAGAAGCGCTTCAAGCGCGCTGAAGTGATCGTGGAGCAGGGCAAGAAGTCCGATGCGCTCTATATCATCCTGACCGGACGCGCCCGTGTGATGAGTACCGACAGCCGAGGCAGAGAGGTGATCCTGGCGACCTTGCAGCCAGGTGACTACATCGGCGAGATGAGCATGATCGACGACGAGCCGCATTCGGCCACCGTTCGCACCGAGATCCAGACCGATGTGCTGATGCTGGGCCGCGAGGCTTTTGCTCGTTGCCTGCCGGAAAGCTCCTCGATGTCTTACAACATCATGCGCGGCTTGGTTGCCCGGCTTCGGCACGCCGATCGGAAGATCGAGTCGTTGGCGCTGATGGATGTCTATGGGCGCGTGGCGCGTTCGCTGCTCGAGTTCGCAGTGGACGACGGAGCGGGCAACCTCAAGGTGCGCGACAAGATTTCCCGACAGGATCTGGCCAAGATGGTGGGTGCTTCGCGCGAAATGGTCAGCCGCGTCATGAAGGACCTCGAGGAGCGCGGATTCGTGCAGACGTTGCCGGACGGCGCCATGATCATCAAGGAACGGCTCTCATCGCTGGCCTGATGGTCCGGCCGGCAGTGCGCAGCACGGCGGCCCCTGCATCGGCGGACCCTGACAACGCGGTCGCGATGGTTTTCGTTGTAGTTTCCTTTGACCACCAGTCCGTCCCTGACGGGTGGTGGCTGTGCCTTTCATGACTTATTCGCTCAATACTCTCCAATCGTCTTCGTCGGTCGACGGCCAGCCGGTGCGGTTGCGCGCGATGCGATTCGCCCACGAGATCACTCTCATCGCCGGCTTTGTCGCGCTGCTGTTCTGGCTCATGGCGATGTTGAGCTTCACGCCCTCTGACGCAGCCTGGTCCACGTCCGGTACAGGGGGCGAGGTCAAGAACTGGGGCGGGCGTATTGGCGCATGGCTTGCGGATGCGAGCTATTTCCTCGCCGGATATTCGGTCTGGTGGTGTCTTGCGGCCGGGGTGCGCGTCTGGCTTTCCTCATTGGCAGGATGGATGCGCGGCGGTGGCGCTGCCGTGCCGGAGGAAGCCCCGCGCGGTCCGTTCAACCGCAGCCGGCTCGCGTTCTGGTTTGGGCTCATCTTGTTGTTGTGCGCCAGCGCCGTCCTTGAATGGTCGCGTCTCTATCGGCTTGAATTTCGACTGCCCGGACATGGCGGTGGGGTGTTGGGTTATCTGGTCGGACCGGCCAGCGTCAAATGGATGGGCTTCACCGGCTCTGCGCTCATCGCCATTGCATGTGGGGTGATCGGTTCGGCGCTCGTGTTCCGGTTCTCGTGGGGGCAGATCGCCGAGCGCATCGGGACGCGCCTCTATTCGCTCTTCGAGTCGCGTCGCGAAAGGCGGGAAATTGCGCAAGACATCGCGATGGGCAAGCGGGCGGTGCGCGAGCGCGAAGAACTGGCATCGGTCGACCCCGGCGGCGAGAGCGAAGCTCCGGACGACGAAATGCGGGCGGTGCCGCGACCCAAACGGCGTCCAGCTTCTCCGCCGGTTCAAATCGAACCAGCGCTCGCGGAGGTACCCAAGAGCGACCGTGTCGCGAAAGAGCGCCAGAAGCCATTGTTTCGCGAATTGCCCGACAGCAAGCTGCCACAGGTCGATCTGCTCGATGCCGCGCAGACACGGCAGGAGACCGTCTCGGCTGACACGCTCGAGATGACGTCGCGCCTCATAGAGAAGAAGCTGAAGGACTTTGGCGTCGAGGTGCGCGTGGTGCTTGCTTCCCCAGGGCCGGTGATCACCCGCTACGAAATCGAGCCCGCTACTGGCGTGAAGGGCTCGCAGATCGTGAATCTTGCGAAGGACCTCGCGCGTTCTCTGTCGCTGGTGTCGATCCGCGTCGTCGAGACGATTCCAGGCAAGAACTACATGGCGCTCGAACTGCCGAACGCGAAGCGGCAGTCGATCAGGCTCAGCGAAATCCTGGGCTCGCAGATCTACAACGAGGGCAAGTCGATGCTCACCATGGGCCTCGGCAAGGACATCGTGGGCAATCCGGTTGTGGCCGATCTGGCAAAAATGCCCCACGTGCTGGTCGCCGGTACGACCGGTTCGGGCAAGTCGGTCGGCATCAACGCGATGATCCTGAGCCTGCTCTACAAGGCCGAGGCGCGCGATGTCCGTCTTCTGATGATCGACCCGAAGATGCTCGAAATGTCGGTGTACGAAGGCATTCCGCATCTGCTGGCGCCCGTGGTGACTGACATGCGACAGGCAGCCCATGGACTCAACTGGTGCGTGGCCGAGATGGAGCGCCGCTACAAGCTCATGAGCAAGCTGGGTGTGCGCAACCTGGCCGGCTACAACACCAAGATCGATGAGGCGAAGTCGCGCGAGGAGTTCATCTACAACCCCTTCAGCCTCACGCCGGACAGCCCCGAACCGCTCGCACGCGAGCCGCACATTGTCGTGGTGATCGATGAGTTGGCCGACCTGATGATGGTCGTGGGCAAGAAGATCGAGGAACTCATCGCTCGGCTTGCGCAGAAGGCACGTGCGGCGGGCATTCACCTGATTCTCGCCACGCAGCGTCCGAGCGTGGATGTGATCACCGGTCTGATCAAGGCCAACATTCCGACCCGTATCGCGTTCCAGGTGTCGAGCAAGATCGATTCGCGCACCATCCTCGACCAGATGGGAGCTGAAGCGCTGCTGGGCATGGGCGACATGCTCTACATGCCGAGCGGCACAGGGTTGCCGGTCCGGGTACATGGCGCGTTCGTCAGCGACGAGGAAGTGCATCGCGTCGTTGCCTATCTGAAATCGCAGGGCGAGCCGGATTACATCGAGGGTGTGCTCGAAGGCGGCACAGTCGACGGTGACGGCGACCTGCTCGGCGAAGGGGGCGGCGATGGCGGCGAAAAGGACCCGATGTACGACCAGGCCGTGGAAGTCGTGCTCAAGAACCGCAAGGCGAGCATTTCGCTGGTCCAACGTCACCTGAAGATCGGCTACAACCGTGCCGCGCGGCTGGTCGAAGACATGGAAAACGCAGGTCTCGTCAGTGCGATGAGCGGCAGCGGCCAGCGCGAAATTCTCGTCCCTGCGCGCACTGAATGAACTTGTCCAGCGAGGGATGCCGATGAAGAAGTTGATTGTGGGTATGGCGCTGGCGGTCCTGGCGGCCGCCGCGAGCGCCGGCGGGATGGAAAGCCTCGAGGCTTTCGTGAAGACAGCCAAGTCGGGGCTTGCCGAGTTCACCCAGACCGTGACCTCGCCGCCGAAAGAAGGCGTCGCCTCGCGCGACAAAGTGTCCACCGGCTCCTTCGCATTCCAGCGGCCGGGCAGATTCAGATTCGACTACAAGAAACCCTTCGTCCAGAGCATCGTTGCCGATGGAGAGACGCTCTGGCTCTACGACGCCGATCTGAACCAGGTCACGCAGCGCAAACAGGCCCAAGCGCTTGGATCGACGCCGGCGGCGTTGATTGCGGCTGCGCCCGACCTGAAGACCCTGCAGGCCGACTTCATGCTGGAGGCCGCGCCCGAGCGCGATGGTTTGCAGTGGGTCAAGGCCACACCGAAGAACAAGGACGGTCAACTTCAAAGCGTGCAGATCGGGTTCCAGGGCGATTCCCTGGCGGCACTTGAAATCCTCGACAGTTTTGGCCAACGGTCGGTACTGAAGTTCGGCAAGGTCGAGGTCAATCCCTCACTTCCGGCCGGCACTTTTGTCTTTAAGCCGCCCGCGGGCGCCGACGTAGTCCGGCAGTAGCACCCTCGCGGTCCCGGCACGCTGCCGACCTTCGGTGGCCGTCATCGGGCGCCGCTTCGGATGCTGCGCGACACTACAGCTCATCGATGGCTCCCTCCACGCATCAACCTCTCGCAGAACGCCTTCGCCCCAAGACCTTGGGCGAGGTCATTGGCCAACAGCATCTGCTCGGTCCGGGCATGCCGTTGCGCATCGCCTTTGAATCAGGCCAGCCGCATTCATGCATTCTGTGGGGCCCGCCGGGCGTGGGCAAGACCACCATTGCGCGTTTGATGGCCGATGCGTTCGATGCGCAATTTCTCAGCATCAGCGCCGTGCTCGGTGGCGTGAAGGATATTCGCGACGCCGTCGAGCGAGCCATCACCGCGCGTGACGGGCTCGAGCAGCGCCGCACGATCGTCTTCGTCGACGAAGTGCATCGGTTCAACAAGAGCCAGCAGGACGCGTTCCTGCCGCACGTCGAGTCGGGTCTTTTCACCTTCATCGGTGCGACGACCGAGAACCCTTCGTTCGAGGTGAATTCGGCTTTGTTGTCGAGGGCGGCGGTCTACGTGCTGCAACCGCTCGGCGAGGACGATCTGAAGCAGATCGTGACCCGTGCCCAGGACATCCAGGCGGTGCCTGCGATCGAGTCGAAGGCCATCGATCGGCTGATCGCCTACGCCGACGGTGACGCAAGACGGCTTCTCAACACGCTCGAGACGCTGTCGATCGCCGCCAGCACAGAGTCGCTCGACAACATCAGGGACGACTGGCTGCTGCGCGTTCTGGGCGAACGGATGCGCCGCTACGACAAGGGCGGCGAGCAGTTCTACGACACCATTTCCGCGCTGCACAAGTCCGTGCGCGGGAGTGACCCCGACGCTGCTCTCTACTGGTTCGTGCGCATGCTCGATGGTGGCGCCGACCCCCGATACATGGCGCGCAGACTCGTGCGCATGGCAAGCGAAGACATCGGGCTGGCGGACCCTCGCGCATTGCGTCTGGCGCTCGATGCCGCCGAAGTCTATGAGCGTCTCGGCACGCCAGAGGGCGAACTCGCATTGGCCGAGTGCGTTGTCTACCTGGCCATCGCGCCCAAATCGAACGCTGTCTACAAGGCCTACAACGAGGTCAAGGCGTTCATCAAGGCGGATGGAACGCGCCCGGTGCCAATGCACCTGCGCAATGCCCCGACACGGCTGATGAAGCAGCTCGACTATGGCAAGGGCTACCGTTATGCGCATGACGAGGAGGGCGGCTTCGCTGCTGGCGAGAGATACATGCCGGACGGCCTCGACCCGCCGCCGTTCTACAGGCCGGTCGAACGCGGGCTCGAAATCCGCATCGCCGAGAAGCTTCGCGAACTGCGAAAGCGCAACGGCGACGCCGCCGCTTGATACGTAGAGTTGAGGGGGCCGATACCCTCTTGCAAGCGTTCTGCAGCCCGCAAGCCGAAAACACGCGCGCCAGCGGGAAAACCCGGGCGTAAACGCACCAAACCGGCGTTCCGCCGTGACTAAAATCCCGCCCACAAACCCGCCGCCGACACATGCTGGCGGGTTTTTTGCTAAGTGAAGCGTATGGCGTCAATTCAGTACGCCGAGCTGGCCGAGACACCTCTCAAGGGTGTAACCACAAAAAAAGGGAATCCCGTTATGGACATCTTGCTGCAACAGATCATCAACGGTCTGGTACTGGGCAGCATGTACGCCTTGATAGCCTTGGGCTACACAATGGTGTACGGCATCATCAATCTCATCAATTTCGCGCACGGTGAAGTGCTCATGGTCGGGGCACTGACCAGTTGGACCATCATCGGCCTCATGCAGGAGTCGATGCCAGGCACCCCGGGATGGCTGATCCTGCTCGTCGCGCTCATCATTGCCTGCGTCGTGGCTGCCGCTCTCAACTTCGTCATCGAGAAGGTTGCATACCGTCCGCTGCGCAACAGTCCCAAACTGGCGCCGCTCATCACTGCCATTGGCGTGTCGATCCTGCTCCAGACACTGGCAATGATCATCTGGAAGCCGACCAACAAGGCATATCCCAATTTGCTCTCCACGACGCCGATCCACCTCGGCGGCGCCGTGATTTCGCCGACACAGGTGATGATCCTGAGCGTCACCGCCATCTGCCTTGCAGTGCTGACGTGGCTGGTCAACTACACCAAGCTGGGCCGGGCGATGCGCGCCACAGCCGAGAACCCCCGCGTGGCTGCACTCATGGGCATCCGGCCTGACATGGTCATCTCGGCCACCTTCATCATCGGTGCTGTGCTGGCGGCCATCGCCGGCGTGATGTACGCCTCCAACTATGGGATCGCGCAGCACGCGATGGGGTTCATTCCTGGTCTCAAGGCGTTCACGGCCGCAGTCTTCGGCGGTATCGGGAACCTCGCGGGCGCCGTCGTAGGCGGCATCCTGCTGGGCGTGATCGAAGCCATCGGATCGGGCTATCTCGGTGCGCTGACGGGTGATGTGCTGGGCAGCCAATACAGCGACATCATCGCGTTCGTCGTGCTCATCATCATGCTGACGCTGCGGCCCTCGGGGCTGCTGGGCGAGCGTGTGGCGGACCGCGCCTGAGGAGCCAGCCATGAAACAAGGCAAGAATTTCCTTTTCATCCTGATTGGGGCCATCGCCCTGCTGGCGCTGCCGCTGCTCCTGCAAATGCAGGGCAACGCGTGGGTCCGCATCGCGGACATTGCGCTCCTCTACGTGCTCCTGGCACTGGGCCTGAACATCGTGGTGGGCTACGCAGGATTGCTCGACCTGGGCTATGTGGCCTTCTTCGCCATCGGTGCCTATCTGTTTGCACTTCTGGAGTCGCCGCACCTGACGGAGACATTCCCCGCGTTCAAGGCCATGTTCCCGAACGGGCTGCACAGTTCGTTGGTGCTGGTGATACCCGCGGCGTTCGGGCTTGCAGCGCTGTTCGGCGTGCTGCTCGGCGCGCCAACGCTCAAGCTGCGCGGCGACTACCTCGCGATCGTGACGCTCGGCTTCGGTGAAATCATTCGCGTGTTCCTGAACAACCTGGACCAGCCGGTCAACATCACGAACGGCCCCAAAGGCATCACCGCGATCGAGCCGGTCCATTTCTGGGGGCTGAACCTCGGCAAGCCGCTGAAGTTCGATGGCTTCACGATATCGTCCGTCACGCTCTACTACTACCTCTTCCTCGCGCTGGTGCTTGTCACCATTCTGATCTCGCATCGCTTGCAGATCTCGCGCATTGGTCGCGCTTGGATGGCCATCCGCGAAGACGAAATCGCCGCCAAGGCGATGGGCATCAACACCCGGAACCTGAAGCTGCTGGCGTTCGGCATGGGCGCCAGCTTCGGCGGCGTATCCGGAGCGATGTTCGCGGCGTTCCAGGGGTTTGTCTCGCCGGAGTCTTTCAGCCTTATGGAGTCCGTGATGATTGTCGCCATGGTCGTGCTTGGCGGGATCGGGCACTTGCCCGGCGTGGTGCTCGGAGCGGTGCTGCTGGCTGCGCTGCCCGAAGTGCTGCGCTACGTGGCAGGCCCCCTGCAATCGATGACCGACGGCCGGCTCGATGCATCCATCTTGCGCCAGCTCTTCATTGCGCTTGCCATGATCATCATCATGCTGGTTCGTCCGCGTGGGCTCTGGCCGTCGCCCGAGCACGGCAAGTCGCTGGCGCGCAAGGGCACGGCGCCGGCGTCTGGCATGCCGGCAGCGGCGCCGGGGGTGGAAGTCCCGTCCGACGAGGTTCCGGGCGTGGCCTCCCGTCCGATGTCGATCAATCCGTGAGCGATGGGAGAACAAGAATGAGCGACACCGTCCTCAACGTACAAGGCATCTCGAAACGGTTCGGCGGCCTGCAAGCGCTTTCGGACGTCGGCATGAAAATCGATCGCGGCCAGGTCTACGGCCTGATCGGTCCCAACGGCGCGGGTAAGACCACTTTCTTCAACGTCATTACCGGCCTTTACACGCCGGACAGTGGCACTTTCGAGTTGGCCGGCAAGCCTTACCAGCCGACCGCGGTGCACGAAGTCGCCAAGGCGGGCATTGCGCGCACCTTCCAGAACATTCGCCTGTTCTCGGAGATGACCGCGCTTGAAAACGTCATGGTCGGCCGGCACATCCGCACCCGTTCGGGCGTGATCGGTGCGATCTTCCGCACCGGTGGCTTCAAGGCCGAAGAGGCTGCGATCACCAAGCGCGCGCACGAGTTGCTCGACTACGTCGGCATCGGCAAGTTCGCGGACTACAAGGCGCGCACGTTGAGCTACGGCGACCAGCGGCGCCTGGAGATCGCGCGCGCGCTCGCTACCGACCCTCAACTGATCGCGCTGGACGAACCCGCAGCCGGCATGAACGCGACCGAGAAGATGCAGTTGCGCGAACTGATCGATCGCATCCGCAAGGACGATCGCACCATCCTCCTGATCGAGCACGATGTGAAGCTGGTGATGGGTTTGTGCGACCGCGTCACGGTGCTCGACTATGGCAAACAGATCGCCGAGGGCACGCCCGCCTCGGTGCAGAAGAACGAAAAGGTGATCGAGGCTTACCTCGGCACGGGAGGACACTGAGATGGCGCAAACCCTTTTGAAGGTCAGCGGGTTGAAGGTCGCCTATGGCGGCATCCAGGCCGTGAAAGGCGTTGATTTCGAGGTGCGCGAGGGCGAACTGGTTTCGCTGATCGGCTCCAACGGCGCTGGCAAGACCACCACCATGAAGGCGATCACCGGCACGCTGCCGTTTCTGGGTGGCGACATCGAGTACCTGGGCAAGAGCATCAAGGGCCGCGGCGCATGGGACCTGGTCGGCGAGGGGCTGGTGATGGTGCCCGAAGGTCGTGGCGTGTTCACGCGCATGACCATCACGGAAAACCTGCAGATCGGCGCTTACATCCGCAACGACAAGGCGGAGATCACCAAGGACATAGATCGCGTCTTTGCCACGTTCCCGCGCCTCAAGGAGCGTGCAACGCAGCTCGCCGGCACCATGTCCGGTGGCGAACAGCAGATGCTCGCCATGGGGCGCGCGCTCATGGCGCGGCCGAAGGTGTTGCTGCTCGATGAGCCCTCGATGGGCCTGTCGCCGATCATGGTGGACAAGATCTTTGAGGTCGTGAAGCAGGTTTACGACCAGGGCGTGACCGTGCTGCTGGTGGAGCAGAACGCCAGCCGGGCATTGCAGTTGGCCGATCGCGGCTATGTGATGGAGTCGGGCCTGATCACCATGAGCGGCGACGCCAAGGTGATGCTGAGCGACCCGAAAGTGCGCGCGGCCTACCTCGGCGAATGAACGGGCCCTGCGCGCGCCCCACGGGGCGCGCAGATCAGTCCACTTGAGCGCCGGTGGACTTGACGACCTTTTCGTACTTGGCGAGTTCGCTCTTCATGAAGGCGCCGAACTGTTCGGGCGTGCTCGCGACTGGCTCGGCCAATAGCGATGCGAACTTGCTTTTGGTTTCCGGCGAATGGAGCGCGTCCACGAACGCGTGATTGAGCTTGGCGATCACTTCTGGAGGCGTGCCAGCTGGAGCGACCAGACCCCACCAGGTGTCCACCGAGAAGCCCTTCAACGTGGCGGCAACCGTTGGTACATCAGGAAGCATGGGGCTCCGCTCGGCCGTGGTCACGGCGATGGCCTTCAGCTTGCCCGAGCGAATGTTCGGCGCGGCTGTCGCGAGGTTGTCGAAGTTGAAATCCACTTGCCCCGAGATCAGTGCCAGCTGGGCGGGATTGCCGCCGTTGTAGGGAATGTGCACGGCAAAGATGCCGGCTTCCTTCTTGAACATCTCGCCAGCCAAGTGCCCGGCGCTGCCGTTGCCGCCGCTGCCATAGTTGAGCTGTGCGGGATGCGCCTTGGCATAGGCGATCAGGTCTGCCAGCGTGTTGATCTTCAAGCGCTGCGCGGCCTGTGCGTTCATCACCAGTACATTCGGCACGCGGACCATCTGGGTGATGGGCGCGAAATCCGTGGCGGCGTTGAAGGGCATCTTGGAATAGAGCCAAGGATTGACTGCGTTCGTCGCGGTGGCAGCAATGCCGATCGTGAGACCGTCAGGCGCAGCTTTTGCGACGATGTCGGCGCCGATGTTGCCGCCGGCACCGGGCTTGTTGTCGATGATCACCGGGCCCAGAGAGTCCTTCACACGTTCGGCAAGAATTCGGGCCGTCACGTCGATCGGTCCTCCGGCAGCGTACGGCACGACGAGACGAATCGGTCGCTGTTCGGCGGCCGCCTGGCCGGAGACGAGAACCGCTGCGGTAGAAACGAGCGTGAGGAGGAAATGTCTGGCGTTCATGAATCCGATTGTGCTGGTTGATATCTGGGTGTCAGTGAGGGTCAGGGCAGGGCCTTGTCTGCTTCCGTCGTGAAGGCGTCGGCGAAGAATTCTTCCTCGGGCAATCCGCGCTCGGCCACGTAGTCGTGCTTTGCGGAATCGACGACCACCGGAGCGCCGCACGCATAGACCTGATGGCCCGACAGGTCGCTGAAGTCTTCCATGACGGCCCGGTGAACGAAGCCGGTTCGTCCTCTCCAGTCGTCTTCGGGCACTGCGTTCGAGATCACCGGCACATAACGCAGATGAGGCATCTCGGCCAGCTGTGCTCGGACCCAGTCGTCCATGTAGAGGTCCTCTGGGCGGCGACCGCCCCAGTACAGGGTGACCGGTCGCTCGATGCCCTTCAGCTTCATGTGTTCGAGCACCGCCTTGATCGGTGCGAACCCGGTGCCCGAAGCCAGGAAGATCAGAGGCTTTTCGGATTCCTCGCGCAAGAAGAAGCTGCCATAGGGGCCTTCGACGCGAAGGATCTCTTTTTCTTTCATCGCGCCGAACACGTGATCCGTGAACTTGCCGCCCGGCAGGTGCCTGATGTGCAACTCGATGCCCGTTCCGGGCTCCAGCAGCGTATGCGGCGCGTTGGCCATCGAGTAGCTGCGGCGCGTGCCGTCGCGCAGGATGAACTCGATGTACTGGCCCGCATGAAACTGCAGTGGTTCGCCGGCGGGCAATTGCAGGCGCAGCAGTACGACGTCGTGTGATTTCCTCGCCAATGCGAGCACCCGCACCGGCATCTTGCGAATCGGATAGGCGCCAGCCTCGGTGACCTGGCGCGATTCGAGCACCACGTCGCTTTCCGCTCGGGCGCAACAGGTCAGGATGAAGCCACCCAATTCTTCTTCGGCGCTCAGCGCCTTGCTCTGATGCAAACCCAGCGTGACCGTCCCTGACAGCTTCTTGCATTTGCACGAACCGCATGCGCCATCCTTGCAGCCATAGGGCAGTCCGATGCCCTGGCGGATCCCGGCCGCGAGAATGGTCTCGTCCGGTTGAGCGTCGAAATGGCGGCCGCTGGGTTCTACCGTGATGTGAAAGCCCGATTCGCTCGGCGCTGCGCTGGTCATGGTTATTCTTCGCTACTGCTTCTATAGGGAGATGGATTTTGCCCTCAATCAACAGCCCTCTGGGCGCGAGGCCCTCGCGCTTCCGGCGGGAGCGCGTGCTTGTTGTCGGATGCGGCGACGTGGGCCTTCGGGCTGCTCGTCTTCTCCGGGGCCGCGTCAATCTGATCGCGCTGACTTCGTCGCCCGAACGTGTTCCTTTGCTGCGCCAGAGCGGTTTTGCGCCGCTTCTCGCGGACTTGGACTCAGCGGCCACGTTGCGCCGCATCTCGGGCGTCGCAACCCGCGTGCTTCATCTCGCGCCCCCGCCGCGCGCCGAGGGGGTGCTGTGGTGGCGAGACCTCCGCACGTTGGCGCTCGCTCGGGCACTGCACCTGCGCTCACTTCCGTCATCCTTCGTCTACGGTTCGACCAGCGGTGTCTATGGAGATTGCGGTGGGGCGTGGGTCAATGAAACGCGCACGGTACGCCCCGACACGCCACGGGCACATCGGCGCGTCGATGCGGAGCGCACCGTGCGATGGCTGGGAAGGGCGGGCGTGTCAGCTCGCATCCTTCGTATACCCGGCATCTATGCGCCGGACCGCGAGGGAGGCACGCCGCGCGAGCGCCTCTTGAAAGGTACGCCGGTGCTTCGTGCGGAAGACGATGTCTTCACCAATCACATCCATGCCGATGATCTCGCGCGAGCCTGCGTTGCCGCGCTGTGGCGAGGCGGTCCGCAGCGCGTGTTTCATGTCAGCGACGACAGCGAACTGAAGATGGGTGACTACGTTGATCTCGCCGCGAACATGTACGGTCTTGCACGCCCGCCGCGCATCGCGCGTGAAGAAGCGCGGGCCCAGCTCCCGTTGTCACTGCTCAGCTTCATGGGTGAATCGCGGCGGCTGGACAACATGCGGCTCAAGCGTGAGTTGCGCGTCCGCCTGCTCTATCCGACCGTCGTGTCGGGGCTTCAATCCGGCGCGTGAGCTGCGGGGGCTGCCCCGCGATATGCCAAGCTGCATAGCCCCGATGTCATGGGCATTTCGATTGCGAGCTGTAATCCGCCTATATAAGATAAACGTTTGCAAAAGATAACAGGGAGAGCCTTTTGTCACATATCCTCCATGGCTCTGGAAGCGGCCTGAAAGTCTAAAGATGAGCGTCAACCTTGCTCCCCTGCGCCGGCTGCGGGAGTCCGCATACCGCCGCAAGTTTGTCGACAACGTGGACGAACATCTGTTCATGGGGTCGTATGAAAGTTTTGACGCGGCCCTCGCAGCGGCGCCGAAGTCGAAACCGATCGGCTTTGACAACGTCGCGGAGGCCAGGCGGCTTTTTACGCCCCAGGTCTTCTTCTATGACTATCCGGCCTTGTTCTGGCTGACCCGGTCGTTCGAAGACGGGCTGCGCACCGTGTTCGACCTCGGGGGTCACGCGGCCATCAAGTTCCACGCGTTCCGGCGCATGCTCCACTACCCGCGGGGGATGCACTGGAGGACCTGCGACGTGGCGGGCGTCATTCAGGCAGGCCGTGAGATTGCCGCAGAAAGAGGCATTGGAGATGAACTGAGCTTCACGACAGACTACAAGGAAGCGAGCGGTTTCGATGTCCTTTTTATTGCCGGATGCCTGCAGTTCCTGCCGGAGCGCATGACTGAGATTCTGGCGGCCCTGCCGGTCAAGCCCAAGCGCATCATCCTCAACACGACCACCGTGCATCCCGATCGCACCATCTTCACGGTGCACAGCATTGGCTTTGGGTTCACGCCTTACCGGATCCAGAAGTATGACGAGCTGATCGCGGATCTGGTTCAGTCCGGCTATGTGCGGCGCGACGCCTGGCGCAATGAAGGAAAGAAGATTGAAGTGCCCTTTGTGGAGGGCGGCGATCAGGCTTACTACGCGGGGTGCTGCTTCGATCTGCAATCGCCCGCAGGCTGAGTCGAAGTGACTGCCGGGCCTCGGAAAGCTTAGGCGTCTCCGAACCACGGCGGAGCGCCATGGTGCCCGGGGCCGGAATCGAACCGGCACGCCTTGCGGCGGGGGATTTTGAGTCCCCTGCGTCTACCAATTTCACCACCCGGGCAGGGAAGGAAGAGAGCGCGAAATTATGGCACAGTGCCTCCATGCAATATCCGACGATTGAAGACGCGATTGGCCGAACGCCCCTGGTGGCGTTGCAACGCATCGACGCAGATGCCAATGCGAAGCGTGGCAATGTGATTCTTGGCAAGCTCGAAGGCAACAACCCGGCCGGGTCGGTCAAGGACCGGCCGGCGCTTTCGATGATCAAGCGTGCCGAGGAGCGCGGGGAAATCAAGCCGGGGGACACTCTGATCGAAGCGACTTCCGGCAACACCGGCATCGCGCTCGCGATGGCCGCGGCGGTCAAGGGCTACCGGATGGTGCTGATCATGCCGGAGGACCTGTCGGTCGAACGTGCGCAAACGATGAAAGCCTTTGGTGCCGAACTCGTCCTGACGCCGAAAAGCGGCGGCATGGAGTACGCGCGCGACCTCGCAGAGCAGATGATGCAGCAGGGGAAAGGGCGGGTGCTCGACCAGTTCGCGAATCCCGACAACCCGCGCATCCACTACGAGACGACCGGGCCTGAGATTTGGGCCGACACCAGCGGGCGCATCACGCACTTCGTGAGCGCGATGGGCACGACGGGCACCATCACCGGCGTCTCGCAGTTTCTCAAGGAGAAGAATTCGTCGGTGCAAATCGTCGGTGCCCAGCCGGAGGAAGGCTCACGCATTCCCGGCATTCGCAAATGGCCCCAGGAATATCTGCCCAAGATCTTCGACCCTAGCCGTGTTGACCAGGTTGTCAACGTGAGTCAGGACAATGCCGAAGAGATGTGCCGCCGGCTTGCGCGGGAAGAGGGCATTTTCGGCGGCATTTCAGCTGCAGGGGCCCTCTGGGTCGCGCTCGAAATCGCCAAGACGGTCGAAAACGCAACGATCGTTTTCGTCGTGTGCGACCGCGGTGATCGCTATCTGTCGACCGGCGTCTTTCCCGCCTGAACCACGATGAAAGAACCTCGTTTTTGCCCCTCCTGCGCGACTCCGCTGGCCTGGATCGAAGCACAGGAAGATGGCGGTCCGAAGTCACGCCTGCGCTGCACAGCCTGCGACTTCACGCACTGGAACAACCCGACTCCGGTTCTCGCCGCGATCATCGAATACCGCGGGCAGGTGCTCCTTGCGCGCAATGCGGCATGGACTCACAAGGCGTACGCGCTGATCACCGGCTTCATGGAGGCCGGCGAGACGCCGCAGGAAGGCATTGCGCGCGAAATTAAGGAAGAAACCAACCTCGATGCGAGCGAGCTGAACCTCGTGGGCGTTTATGACTTCCAGCGCATGAACCAAGTCATCATTGCCTACCACGCGGTGGCCGATGGCGAGGTGATGCTGTCGCCCGAGCTGGTGGACTATCGGCTGTATGACCTTTCCGCGCTGCGCTGTTGGCCGGCCGGCACCGGCTATGCATTGGCGGACTGGCTGCGCACGCGAGGGCATGTGCCTCAGTTCATGGAATGGCCGAGGCCGGCCTCCTGATATCGTTGGAGTTTCAAACAATGGCCATGCAGATCCACAAAGAACTCGACGCCCGCGGGCTTAACTGTCCGTTGCCCATTTTGAAGGCCAAGAAGTCGCTCAACGACATGGTGAGCGGTGAATTGTTGAGGGTCGTAGCCACTGACGCAGGGTCGGTACGCGACTTCCAGGCGTTTGCGCGGCAGACCGGAAACGACCTCGTCGAGCAGCAGACAATCGGCAACGAATTCATCCACGTGCTCCGGCGTCGGTGACATGGCCGCGACGCCGCCGGCTCGCGGCTTGGAAGCTCCAGTGCCGAATCAGAGCTCCAGCGTCTTCAGATATTGGCGGAAAGACGCTCCTACCTCAGGGTGCGCCAGCGCCAACTCTACCGACGCTTGCAGAAAGCCTTCTTTGCTGCCGCAGTCATAGCGCGTGCCCTTGTAGGAATAGGCATAGACCGACTCCTTGGTCATGAGCGCGGCAATACCGTCGGTGAGTTGGATTTCGCCACCCGCACCCTTTGGCTGATTGCGGATTTCAGCGAACACGCCAGGTGTGAGGATGTAGCGGCCGGCGACGCCGAGCCGCGAAGGGGCGTCTTCGGGCTTGGGCTTTTCGATCATCCGGTTAACCTTGATCAGTCCGTCTTCCACGGCATCGCCAGCGACGATGCCGTAGCGTTTGACGTGCTCCAGCGGCACTTCCTGCACCGCCAGCAATGATCCGCCGAGCTTGCCGAATGCGTGCGTCATCTGCGCGAGCACGGGCTCGCCGCCGTCCGGACCCACCATCAGGTCATCGGCCAGCAGTACCGCAAAGGGTTCGTTGCCCACCAGATGTTCGGCGCACAACACGGCATGTCCCAGGCCCAGCATGCGCGGCTGGCGCACATAGGAGCACGTCATGTCGTCCGGCATGACGGAACGCGCGATCGCGAGCAGTTCGGTCTTTCCATTGGCTTCGAGTTGTGACTCTAGTTCGTAGGCAGAGTCGTAGTGATCTTCGATGGCGCGCTTATTGCGCCCCGTTACAAAGATCATGTCGCGAATGCCCGCCGCATAGGCTTCCTCGACGGCGTATTGAATCAAGGGCTTGTCCACCACCGGGAGCATTTCCTTTGGTTGGGCCTTGGTTGCCGGCAGAAATCGAGTGCCGAAGCCTGCGACTGGAAACACGGCCTTGCGAATGCGCGTCGGGGAAGTGGACATGGGCATGAGGTTGAATCGAGGTAGATCGGATGAGGGCTGCGTACGAGACGTGCTGTCTGATACTAAGCCCCGCACAATACTTTCGTCTGTCAGCCGAGGCGGACAAGCTGATCACGCAGCCGATCGACGGTCGCGCTGAAGTCCGTCAGCCGCCTGCGCTCCTGTTCGATGACAGCCGGAGGTGCCTTGGCGACGAACGCCTCGTTGCCCAACTTGCCGTTGACTTTGGCGATTTCGCCTTCGACGCGGGCAAGTTCCTTGCCGATGCGCACCTTTTCCGCCGCCTTGTCGATTTCCATGTGCAGGCAGAGACGGACGCCGCCGACCACCGCGACCGGTGCAGCCTCGGCGGCGGCGGACCAGGCGGCCTCGTCGTCGAAAACCTTCACTTCCTTGAGCTTTGCCAAGGCCTGAAGCACCGGGACGGCTTCGCGGAGGAAGGCACTTCCTGCAGCATCGTCGGCAACCGCGTAGAGCGGCAGCCGCGTCGCAGGCGAGACGTTCATCTCGCCACGCAGCGTGCGGCAGGCATCGACAAGCGACTTGAGTCGCCCGACGTGCGCTTCGGCGGCCTCATCGATCTTCTCGGGCTGGCTCTTCGGATAAGCGGCGACCATCACTGACTCACCCGCACGCCCTGCCACTGGGGCGACCTTTTGCCACAGCTCTTCGGTGATGAACGGAACGACCGGATGCGCGAGGCGCAGCAGCGTCTCGAGGGTTCGGATCAGCGTGCGCCGCGTCGCCCGTTTCTGCGCGTCTTCGCCTTGCTGGATCTGCACCTTCGCGATTTCGAGATACCAATCGCAGAACTCGTCCCATGCGAACTGATAGATCGCGTTGGCAACGTTGTCGAGCCGGTACTCATCGAAACCCTTGGCGACATCGGCTTCGACGCGCTGCAACCGCGAGCTGATCCAGCGATCGGCCTGGCTGAATTTCAGATAGCCGTGCGCAGGGCCGCCGACAGCGCATTCTTCCTTCGTGTGTTCACGGAGGCCGCAGTCCTGGCCTTCGCAATTCATGAGCACGAAGCGAGTGGCGTTCCAGAGCTTGTTGCAGAAGTTGCGGTAGCCTTCGCAGCGCTTGGCGTCGAAGTTGATGCTGCGGCCCAGCGAGGCGAGCGATGCGAAGGTGAAGCGCAGCGCGTCGGCGCCGAAGGCCGGGATGCCGTCCGGGAATTCCTTCTGAGTGTTCTTTCGGACCGTCGGTGCCGTCTCCGGCCGGCGCAGCCCCTGCGTACGCTTTTCGAGCAGTTCGGGCAACGCGATCCCGTCGATCAGGTCGACGGGATCGAGCACATTGCCTTCCGACTTGCTCATCTTCTTGCCATGCGAGTCGCGGACCAGCCCATGGATGTAGACGTGCTTGAAAGGCACCTTGCCGGTGAAATGCTTGGTCATCATGATCATCCGGGCGACCCAGAAGAAGATGATGTCGTAGCCTGTGACAAGCACGGTCGAGGGCAGGTACAGATCGAGGTCCTGCGTCTTCTCGGGCCAGCCGAGCGAAGAGAAGGGCACCAGCGCCGACGAGTACCACGTGTCCAGCACGTCTTCATCGCGCGTGAGTGTCTTTCCGACGGCCTGCGCTTGCGCTTCGGCTTCGCTGGCTGCGACGTAGACCTTGCCGTCTTCGTCATACCAGGCGGGGATCTGGTGGCCCCACCAGAGCTGGCGGGAGATGGTCCAGTCCTGGATGTTTTCCATCCAGTGGTTGTAGGTATTGATCCAGTTTTCCGGAACGAAAGTGACCTCGCCCGAGCGCACCGCATCGATGGCTTTCTGCGCAATCGACTGGCCGCTGGCGTCTGGCTTGGTCATGGCGACGAACCACTGATCGGTGAGCATCGGCTCGACCACCGCACCTGTGCGCGCACAGCGCGGCACCATCAGCTTGTGCTTCTTGGTCTCGATCAGCAGGCCCAGCACCTCCAGGTCGGCAATGACAGCCTTGCGTGCCACGAACCGATCCAGACCGCGGTACTTCTCGGGAGCGTTGTCGTTGATGGTGGCATCGAGCGTCAATACGCCGATGACCTCAAGGCCGTGGCGCAGGCCCACTGCATAGTCGTTGTGGTCGTGCGCCGGCGTGACCTTGACGACGCCGGTGCCGAATTCCTTGTCGACGTAGTCGTCGGCAATCACCGGGATCAGTCGGTCGACCAACGGCAGCCTGACCCGCTGGCCAATCAGATGTTTGTAGCGCTCATCATCGGGATGCACCATCACGGCAACGTCACCCAGCATGGTTTCAGGGCGAGTGGTCGCAACGGTGAGAGAGCCGGAACCGTCTTCCAGCGGATAGGCGATATGCCAGAGAGAGCCGTCTTCCTCCTCGCTTTCGACTTCGAGATCGCTCACCGCTGTCTTGAGCACCGGGTCCCAGTTGACCAGACGCTTGCCGCGATAGATCAAGCCTTCGTTGTAGAGCTGAACGAAGGTCTGCGTGACAACGCTGGAGAGCGTCTCGTCCATCGTGAAGTACTCGCGGCTCCAATCGACCGAGTCGCCCATGCGGCGCATCTGGCCCGTGATCGTGTTGCCGGACTTCTCTTTCCATTCCCAGACGCGAGCGACGAAATTCTTGCGGCCGAGATCGTGCCGGCTGATCTTCTGTTCCTGCAGTTGGCGTTCAACCACGATCTGCGTGGCGATGCCCGCGTGGTCGGTGCCGGGCAGCCACAGGGTGTTGTCGCCTGCCATCCGGTGGTAGCGTGTGAGGCTGTCCATGATGGTCTGGTTGAACGCATGCCCCATGTGAAGCGTGCCAGTGACGTTCGGCGGCGGAAGCTGAATCGCGAAGGATGGCGCGCCTTCCTTGGCCTTCTGCGTGCCGCGGAAGCCAGCGGCCGAATAGCCGCGCCGCTCCCACTCGGGACCCCAGTGCGCCTCGATGGCAACGGGTTCGAAGGATTTGGAAAGGCTCTCGAGGCCGGGTTGGGGCAAGGTTTCGCTCATGGCGGTACAAAGACGAACGGCATCCCGCAGGATGCCGCTTGTGGGTGGAAGTGGGCGGATTTTATTCGACTGAGAGTGTGCCGCAGTCAATGCGGCGCCGCATAGTTGACGGGCACCCATGCATAGCCGGTTCCCGTCCGCCGCCTTGTCCAGATGACCAGTGCCTCTTTGACGTCACCTTGGCGGCGCCGCACATAATTGAACGATGCTGTTTTTGCTGTCTCCTGCCAAGTCTCTCGACTACGAAACTCCGGTATCTGAAACGGTACCGTCCACCCAGGCCCGCTTCGAAGGGCCCAGAAGCCCGGCGTCAGAACTCATCAAGCTCCTGCGCGAGAAGTCGCCACAGCAGGTCGCGGAGTTGATGAATTTGTCCGATAAGCTTTCCGCGCTCAACGTGGCGCGCTATGCGGCCTGGGCTTCCAGGGKAACCGAGCGGAACGCAAAGCAGGCCGCGCTCGCATTCGATGGCGATGTCTACGGCGGGCTCGACGCAAGAACGCTGAGTGAGGCACAGCTTGCCTGGGCGCAGGACCATGTCTGCATCCTGAGCGGGCTCTACGGCGTGCTGCGGCCGCTGGATCTGCTGCAACCTTATCGGCTCGAGATGGGAACGCAACTTGCAAATCGCCACGGCAAGGACCTGTACGCCTTCTGGGGAGCGCGGATCGCGGCGCATCTCAACGAGCGGTTGGTCGCTGATCGCACGCCGGTTGTCATTAACCTGGCTTCGCAGGAATACTTCAAGTCGGTCGACCAGAGCGTTCTCAAGGCTCGCGTGGTGGAGTGTGTCTTTGAAGAGTGGAAAGGCAGCACTGGCGCCAAGGGTGATGAAGGACGCTACAAGATTGTGAGCTTCTTCGCCAAGCGCGCGCGGGGCCTCATGGCGCGATGGGCCATCCTTCACAAGGCTGGCACGCCCAAGGCGCTGGAGAAGTTCGACCTCGAGGGGTATGGATTCGATGCCGCGGCGTCCAAGCCCGAGCGCCTCGTCTTTCGACGGAGATCATCATGAGTCATGGACAGGCGATCAGTCCTGAACTTCGCGAATGGGTCGCCACGCAAGTGGCGGCCGGCCATACGGTTGCGAGCCTGCGTGCATCGATGCGTGCAGCCGGATGGCAAGACGCCGCGGCAGACGCAGCTCTGGCGGAAGTGGAGCTCAAATCGGCCGGGACCTCGACGGTTGCCGAGCCGAGCAAGCCGATGCCTGGGCCGGATCTGTCGGCCGCACCGCTCTACATCGAAGCCGGCGACCGTCGCGTGCAAGTCCTTCAGACAATGCGCAACCCGCGCGTGATCGTGTTCGGAGATCTCGTGTCCGATGAAGAGTGCGATGCGTTGATCGCCACAGCGCGCCAGCGTCTCGCGCGGTCGCTCACGGTCGAAACGCAAACCGGTGGCGAGGCGCTCAATGTCGATCGAACCAGCGACGGCATGTTCTTCGAGCGCGGAGAGAACCCCGTGGTTGCGCGATTGGAGCAACGCATCGCCAGGCTGCTTCAATGGCCTCTCGAATTCGGCGAAGGCCTGCAGATCCTGCGATACGCGCCGGGCGCGCAATATCGTCCCCACTACGACTACTTCGACCCGGGCGAGCCCGGCACGCCACTCATTCTTCGGCGCGGTGGGCAGCGGGTGGCCACGCTGGTCATGTACCTGCAGGAGCCGCAACAGGGTGGGGCGACGACCTTCCCCGATGTCGGCCTCGAAGTGGCGCCCAAACGTGGAACGGGGGTGTTTTTCAGCTACGACCAGCCCGATCCTGCAACGCGCACCTTGCATGGAGGTGCGCCCGTGCTTTCCGGCGAAAAGTGGGTCGCGACCAAGTGGCTGCGCGAACGCGAGTTCATCTGATCCGGATGCTCAGGACACCATGATTCCCTTTCAAAAGTCAGCTGAAGGACGCCCATGAGCCTTGACAACACCCCGGAACAGTCGCAGTTGGGCCGCGCCTCGGCGTACGTTGACCAATACGACGCCAGTCTGCTGTTCCCGATCTCGCGCGCGACGCAACGTGAAGCCATGGGCATCGATGGCAGTGCGCTTCCGTTCTTTGGTGCCGATCTGTGGACAGCCTTCGAGCTCAGCTGGCTCAACGCACGAGGCAAGCCACAGTTGGCCATCGCGCACTTCACGATCCCTTGCGAGACGCCCAACATCATCGAAAGCAAGTCGTTCAAGCTGTACCTGAACAGCTTCAACAGTACCGTGTTTCCCGATTCAGCGGCCGTCAGGGAGCGGCTTCGCGCTGACCTGAGCGAGGCGGTCTGGCGCGGCAGTGGCCGGGTGGCGAGCATCGGGGTGAAGTTGTTGGCGCCCGCGGCGTTCGATCAAGTTCCTGTGCATGAACTGGACGGCCTCGACTTGGACCGCCTCGATATCGAATGCATTCAATACCAGCCAGCGCCCGAACTGCTCTCGAGCGACTTCGCGCAAGCGCCCGTTACCGAGGCGCTGACCAGTCGATTGCTCAAGAGCAATTGCCTCGTAACAGGGCAGCCCGATTGGGGCAGCGTGCAGATCCGCTACAACGGGCCCCCCATCGACCAAGCAGGTCTCCTAGCGTACATCGTGAGCTTTCGCAATCACAACGAGTTCCATGAACCCTGTGTGGAGCGCATCTTCACGGATGTGTGGCGCCGCTGCCGTCCAACCAAGTTGGCTGTCTACGCCCGCTACACTCGCCGCGGCGGCTTGGACATCAACCCGTTCCGCACAAGCTGGCCTCAGGCCCTTCCGGACAACGTGCGTACCGCGCGCCAGTAGATGCGTCTACGAGAAAGTTCGCAAAGTGTTGCCCGCAGCCGAAAAGTGATGGCATAATCGTGGGCTTCGCTAAACACGGATCTCGGCGAGTCTTTATAAGACGGTCGAGGTGAGCGGAGGCAAAAGAGTAAATAGAGCGGGTTTTAAAAAAACTTCTTTATGTTTTCAAAGCCTCTAAAAACCGTGTCATAATCGAAGGCTCCGCTAAACACGGATCTTGATGTTGCTCTCCGGGGTGGTATTGAGATGAGCGGAGAGGGGGAAGAAAAAAACTTCAAAAGTTTTTCGAATCTTCTGAAAATCGTGTAATAATAGAGGGCTTCGCTGAT
>NZ_JBFTRG010000023.1:0-95542 GCF_056399425.1 Variovorax sp. 01N429
GGCTTCATCGGCAACCGCATGATCGAGCAGTACTCGCGCCAGGCGGGCTTCCTGCTGGACGAAGGCGCGACCCCGCAGCAGGTCGACAAGGCGATCGAGAAGTTCGGCTTCGCGATGGGCCCGTTCCGCATGGGCGACCTCGCGGGCAAGGAAATCGGCATCACGCCGCGCAAGATCTCGGACGAGGAAATCGTTCAGCGACTGGTGTATGCGCTGGTCAACGAAGGCGCGCACATCCTCGAAGACGGCATTGCATCGAAGTCCGGCGACATCGACATGGTGTACCTGACGGGCTATGGCTTCCCGATCTGGCGCGGCGGTCCGATGCATTACGCATCGCAGGTGGGCCTGTACAACGTGGCCGAATCGATGAAGCGTTTTGCGAAGAACCCGCATGACAACGCGAAGTTCTGGCAGCCTGCGGCGCTAATCCAGAAGCTGGTGGCCGAAGGCAAGTCCTTCAGCTGATCTGCGAGCGCCTTCGGTTCATACCCCGGACCGAAGCCTGAAGGTGATGCCGAGCGCCGTGAACGCGGCATGGCGCGCATCGCAGTTGATGCTCAAGCCCTGAGAAGACGCGTTACGTACGAGCGAATCCAGTGCCCCGGTTGTGAAGTCCAGGGCCGTCACGCGGGTGCGGCCGTCGTCGGCCGGGACGAAGCGAAGGTTGAAGCGATCGAGCGCCAGCGTCGGAAGACCGTCGGCATCGCGCGAGCATGCGGCGTGGAACAACTGCGCCCAGTGAAGCGCCACCCGCTCGGGCGTGCGCACGGCCAGTTCCACGCCACAGAGGTGCGCAGGTCCATCGGCTCGGGCGCGTTCGGCGTCCTGCGCCTGCAGATCGACCATGCAAGCGCCCGTGTCCGTCGCGTCCAGCAACAGGCGGGGCGTGCAACCGAGAGCGGAGCCGTCGAGCGCCTCGACGCCGAGCCGTTGCAGGTGGGTGCGCTGCGCATCGAGGTCGTTGCATCGGAAGGCGAATGCATTGTCTGAAGAAGAAGCATGCATTTCGATCCACCGATCGTCGAAGACGTATCGCCGCCCGGCATGGGAGTTCGATGAAGCAGACGGCACGTTGAACACGCTTTCGATCACCGCTGCAGCCGCATCGTCATCGGCTAGGGCAAGGCGGAGCCCGCGAAATCGGGGTGGCTGCAGAGACACCGGCATCCGCCGTCAGTCCTTGGCGACGCAATGCCAGCCGAGTTCGGCCAACTGCCGCGCCTGCCTGCCGGCTTCGAGCGCCTGCGCATTCGACGCGTTCCCGCCCAGTGCGCGCCCCATGATTCCCTGCGCGATGGCCGCGGCCCGGAACAGGTTGAAGGCGGAATAGAACCGCCAGGCATCTACCGTCACCGGCGGGAGTCGCCGCCGCTCACAGTACCGCGCGAGGTAGCGGTCCTCTGTCGGAATGCCCAAGGCCGCCATCTGCACGCGGGAGAGATCGCCCAGCCCGCGAAACGGCGGCGGCAGTTGCCAGGCCATGCAGTGATAGGCGAAGTCGGCCATCGGGTCGCCGAGCGTCGAGAGCTCCCAGTCCAGCACGGCGATGATGCGTGGCTCGTCATGCGCGAAAACGAGGTTGTCGAGGCGGAAGTCGCCATGGACGATCCGGGTGGCTGCCTGCGGCGGCACGTGCTTCGGCAGCCATTCGATGAGGTTCTCGAACGCTTCGATACGCTCCGTTTCGCTTGCGCGGTACTGGCGAGTCCATCGTCCGATCTGGCGTTCGATGTAGTTGCCGGTGCGCCCGAAATCGCCAAGGCCTGCGGCTTCGACGTCGATCTCGTGCAGTGCGGCGAGCACCCGGTTCATGTCGTCGCAGATGCGGGCGCGCTCCTCGTTGCTCGCGCCGGGCAGCTTCGGATCCCAGAGGATCCGGCCGTCCATGTACTCCATCACGTAGAACATGGTGCCGATGACGGCCTCGTCCTCGCAGAGCGCATGCACGCGAGGCACCGGCACCTCCGTGGCGGCCAGTGCCTTCATGACGCGAAACTCGCGGTCTACCGCATGGGCGGACGGCAGCAGGGCGCCCGAAGGCTTGCGCCGCACGACGTAGCGCCGCCCGCCGCCTTCGACCAGGAAGGTCGGATTCGATTGGCCGCCCTTGAACTGAGAGACCCGAAACTCCCTGCCCGCATCGCCGTCGACGTGCGAGACGAACCATTCGCGCAGCCGAGCTTCGTCGAAGCGCTGGCGCTCCTGGACTTCGGTCGTTCCGCTGAATGCTTCGCTCATGGGGCTTGTCTCCTCGGTGAATGCGCTCGGGCGCGATCTCGCGGCATGATCGGCATCATGGGCGTGCTGCAAAAGAGCCTAAGGCCCGCGGCGCCCAGAGGCCAATGAATGCTTGGAATGGACCTGGATACAGCGAATGCATATCTCGAGAGTCGATCTCAACCTGCTCGTGGTGCTCGACACCATCTACACTGAAGGCGGCATCACCAAGGCGGCGGAAAAGCTGCACCTCACGCAGCCTGCGATCAGCCATGCGCTGGCGCGTCTGCGTGAACTGTTCAACGACCCGCTGTTCGAGCGGCAGGGCCACAAGATGGTGCCCACGCCGCTCACCAAGCGGCTGATCGATCCGTTGCGCGGCTCGCTGCAATCCATCGGCGCGCTGCTCAACGACACCCAGAGCTTCGAGCCTGCCGTCGCGAAGAAGCGCTTCGTCATCGGCCTGCGCGACTACATGGAATCGACCGTGATGCCGCCGCTGATGCGCGCCCTCGCGATCGAGGCGCCCGAGGTCGAAGTGTCCGGCGTGCGCGCCAACCGCCGGAGCCTCGAGAGCGAGCTGGCTGCAGGCACGCTGGATGTGGCGATCGACGTGCTGCTGCCGCTGTCGGACGCGGTCAAGGTCAAGCGCATCAGCGTGGACGGCATGGCCGTGGTGGTGCGCAAAGGGCATCCGGCCATCCACGGATCGCTGGACCTGGACACCTACCTCGCCCAGCGCCACATCCTGGTGACTTCGCGCCGCCAGGGGCCCGGATTCGAGGACATCGAGCTGCGCCGCATGGGTGTGCAGCGTCAGGTGGCGTTGCGCTGCCAGTTCTACTTTGCCGCGTGCCGCACCGTGTCCGAAACGGATCTGGTGCTCACCATGCCGGAGAGCTACGCCCATATGGCGAACAGGCAGTTCGGCAACCAGGTGATGGCTTTCCCGGTGCCGCTGTCCTCGATGGACGCCTACATGTATTGGCACGCCAGTACGGACAACGACGCAGCCAACCGCTGGCTGCGCTCGGTGCTGATGCGTTGCTGCGTCCGCTAGGCGGGCGGCACCTTCTCTCCTGTTCCGAAGAAGCGTCCGGCGCTGCACAGCGCCGCGCAGGCGCGCGCCTGAATCTTTCCATGAGGGTTTTCGCCAGTGCGACATCTTGGGCTTGGTCGTAAATTGGCATCTGTTATAACAAATATCGCGCAGCGGAGATTGTTCCGAGGCGTCAACGAAGGAGACACCGATGTCGATGAAGAGGCGCCATTTCCTGCAAACCACTGCCGCTGCGGCCGGCGTCTTGGGCTTGCCGATGCTGCATTCGGCGCGAGCCCAGGCGGGGCCGGTGCGCATCGGCGTGATGCTGCCCATGAGCGGCATCGGCGCCGAAGCCGGCGCGGCCTGGCTCGCCGGTGCAAAGGTCGCGGCCGAGCAATGGAACGCGAAGGGCGGCGTGCTCGGCCGACCCGTCGAACTGGTCGTGCGCGACGACAAGTTCACGAGCGCCGGCGCCGTGGCAGCTGCGCGTGAACTGGCCGGCAGCGGCGTGAACCTGCTGATCGGCGGTTCGCAGTCTCCGATGGCGCTGGCGACCGCTCCCATCCTCCCCGAACTGAAGGCCATGATGGTCGCGCCTTGCCCGACCGTGATGTCGCTCACGCACGAGAACTTCCAGCGCAACTTCTTCCGCCTGTCCTGGAACGCCTACATCGCCTTCGCGGGGATCGGCAACATGCTGACGGACCGCTTCAAGGAAGTGGAAACCTGGTCGTGCATCGTGCCGGACAGCGAGAACGGCCGCGACATGGCCCGCTTCTTCACCATCGGCGTGCAGCGTGCCGCCGCAAAGGCAGGCCGGCAGGTGAAGGTGCTCGACCCGGTGTTCGCGAGCCTCAACAAGGTCGACTACAAGGTCGAGATCAACAGCCTCATGAACGCGCCTTCGCAGGGGCTTTTTGTCGGACTCACGGCCGCGCCCTGCATCAGCCTGCTGCAGCAAGGCCGGGCGGTCGGCATGGACAGGAAGTTCAAGGTCATCGGTGACGCCGGCACCGAACTGATGATCGCCAAGGCGATGCAGAAGTCCACGCCCGCCAATCTCTGGAGCATCAGCTACTGGGTGCCCGGCACCGAAGTCGGCAAGCGCAATCCGATGAGCATGCCGCTCTACGAGGGCTACGTGAAGCTGACCGGGGACAAGAACCCGCCAAGCATCGTGCAGTCGAGCCATCGCTGCGCGCTCGGTCTTTTCAACGCGATCCAGAAGGCGAAGAGCACCGAGACAGAAGCTGTCATTGCCGCGCTGGAGGGCCTCAGCTTCGACACTGCCGTGGGTTCCTACCACGTGCGCAAGGAAGACCATCAGGGGCTCGGCACCGCCTACATCGCCAAGGTGGGCGCGCGCGACGCGGATCCGGGCTACGGCATCGTGGATGCCATTGCCTACAACGAAGCCGACGTGGCCGAACCGCCATCGCCGGGCAAGCCCATCTCGATGTGAGCGACGACGAGGAGACACAGCCATGACACCACTGAAGCGCCGAACCTTCATCCAGGCCGCGAGTGCGGCAGCCGTGCTGGGCGCCGCCGGGACGCGGTTTTCGTCCCTGGCGCTGGCCCAGGGCACGCCGGTCAAGATCGGCGCGATGCTGCCGATGAGCGGCATCGGCGCGGAAGCGGGCGCAGCGTGGCTCAACGGCATCAAGGCCGCGCAGCTGCAATGGAATGCCAATGGCGGCCTGCTGGGGCGGCCGATCGAGATCGTCGTGCGCGACGACAAGTTCACGAGCGCGGGCGCCGTCAGTGCGGTGCGAGAGCTGGCCGGCGAGGGCGTCAACATCTCGATCGGTGCAGG
The DNA here is from genome assembly GCF_056399425.1 of Variovorax sp. 01N429. NCBI lineage: Bacteria > Pseudomonadati > Pseudomonadota > Betaproteobacteria > Burkholderiales > Comamonadaceae > Variovorax > Variovorax sp. 01N429. The sequence goes on from NZ_JBFTRG010000023.1 coordinate 5,079, forward strand.
GCAGTCGCCGATGGCGCTGGCGATCGCTCCTATCCTTGGCGAACTCAAGAGCGTGGTGGTGGCGCCGGCGCCCAGCGTGATGTCGGTGACGCACGAGAACTTCAGCCGCAACTTCTTCCGCCTGTCTTCCAACGCCCTGATGCTCTATGGCGGAATCGGCAACCTGATGACGACGCGCTTCGCGGACGTGCAGACCTGGGCCGTGATCGCGCCGGACAGCGAGAACGGCCGCGACGTCGCACGCTACTTCAAGGCGGGTGTGATGCAGGCGGCGGCCAAGAGCGGACGCCAGGTCAAGGTGATCGAGCCGGTGTTCGCGAGCCTGAACAAGGCCGACTACAAGATCGAGATCAACAACCTCATGAACTCCGGCGCCGAGGGCCTGTTCATCGGCCTCACTGCCGCACCCTGCGTGAGCCTGCTCCAGCAGGGCCGCGCGGTCGGCATGGACAAGAAGTTCAAGGTGATCGGAGAAGCCGGCACCGAGCTTCTGATCGCCAAAGCGATGCAGAAGTCCACGCCGCAGAACCTGTGGGGGGTGACCTTCTGGGCGCCCGAACTGGAGCCCTTCAAGAGCCAGTTCCCGGTCAGCAAGGACCTGAGCAAGTACATCGTCGAAGTGACGGGGACGCCCTTCGTGCCCGGCATCGTGCAGGCGTCGCATCGCTCGGCGCTCGCGATCTTCAATGCGGTGGCCAAGGCGAAGTCGACCGAGACCGAGGCCGTGATCCAGGCGCTCGAGGGACTGCAGTTCGACACGGCGGCCGGGCCCTATCGCATTCGGAAGGAAGACCACCAGGGCATCGGCTCCTTCTATTTCGCCAAGATCGGAGCACGGGACGCCGCGCCGGGCTACGGACTGGAGCAGGTGGTACGCCTGGACGAGACCGAGATCGTCGAGCCCGCAGCGCCCGGCAAGAAGTACGAGGGCTGAAAGTGGCCAATGAACTGATGTTCGCGGTGTTCAATGCCGCGGCTTTCGGCATGGCGATCTTTGTGGTCGCGGCGGGCCTGACGCTCATCTTCGGACTGATGCGCCTGCTCAACATGGCGCAGGGCGGCTTCTTCATGATCGGCGCGTACACGGCCTACTCGGTGATGGGCCGCGACGTGCAGTCGCTCTGGATGTTCCTGCTGGCTGCGCTGGTGGGCGGCATCGTGGTGGCGCTGCTGGGGCTCGTGACGGACCGCCTCGTGCTGCGCAGGCTGCGCGACGTCGATCCGCACTACGTCCTCATCGCGACCTTCGCCCTGATGATGGTCTGCACCGGCGTGACCAAGCTCGTCTGGGGAGTGGACTTCTTCTCGGTCAACCCACCGCCCGGGCTCGACCAGCCGCTCAATCCCTTCGGCATGTTCTTCTCGGCCTACCAGATCTTCGTGATCGCGGCCGGGCTGGTGGTCTACATCGTGCTCGAACTGGCGATCCACCGCATGTGGTTCGGCAAGCTGATGCAGGCGCTCGCGGCCGACCCGTGGATGGCGGGTGTGCTCGGGCTCAATGTGTCCTTCGGCATCGCGCTGAGCGTGATGGCGAGCTTCTTCCTCGCTGGGCTGGCCGGCGGCCTGCTGCTGCCCAACCAGAGCCTGTCGACCGGGCTCGGCGATTCCTACCTCATGTATGCCTTCTTCGCCGTCATCATCGGCGGCCTCGGCAACATACGCGGCGCCTTCATCGGATCGCTCGTGCTGGGCCTCGTGCAGAGCCTCAACACGGTGCTGCTGCCCTCCGTGCCGGGCCTCGCGATCTACGTGGTGCTCGCCGCATTCCTGCTCTGGAAGCCGAGCGGCTTGTTCCCGGCGGTCGGGACGCAGGGCGAGGCAGGTGGGGAGTCGCATGGATCGGGCGCGCTGCACCGCCCACGCATTCCGCGTGGCGTGTGGCAGGGCCTGGGCGTGGCCACGGTGGCGGTGCTCGCGACCTTGCCGCTGTGGGTCAATGCCGGGCCGCTCTACGTGGTCGGCACCGTGCTGGTCCAGGTGATCTTCGCGCTGTCGTGGAACATCCTCTTCGGCTACACGGGCCTGGTCTCCTTTGGCCATGCGGGCTTCTTCGCGATCGGTGCTTACCTGGCGGCACTTGCGCTGCGCCACATCGCGGGCGTGCCTTTCCTCGGCGTGATCGCGGGCGCGGCGGTGCTCGGCGCGGTCGCTGCCTGGGTCATCGGGGTCCTGGCCTTGCGCCGCATGAGCGGCGTCTTTCTCGCCGTCCTCACCGTGGCGCTGGCCGAGGCGCTGCGGCTCGTGATCGGCTTCTCGACCTTCCTCGGTCGCGAGGATGGCATCACCGACATCCCGCGTCCGGCGCTGGATTTCGGGCTGTTCCGCATCGACCTCGCCAGTTCCGACGCGTACTACTGGTTCCTGTTGGTGGCGACAGTGCTGATCACAGCATTCTTGTGGTGGCTCCTGCACAGCCGCTTCGGGCGCACCTTGCAGACCGTGCGGCAGGACGCGGAACGTGCCGCTTTCATGGGGACCAATGTCGCGCGATACCGGCTGGCCGCCTTCGTCATTTCCGGTGCCGTTGCGGCAGTGGCAGGGGCGCTGTATGCGCCGTGGTCGCGCATCGTCACGGTGGAGGAGGTGCATTGGCTCGCCTCGGCACAGCCGATGCTGAACACGCTGCTGGGTGGGGTCAGTTCGTTCTGGGGGCCGGTCGTCGGCGCGGGATTGTTCGCAGCCATCACCTATGCGACCCGCACCCTGGTCGGGCTGTCGGAGCTGATCGTCGGCACGGGCCTGCTCGCCATCATCCTGCTGGCGCCCAACGGAGCGGTCGGCCTGTGGCGCAACCTCGAGGAAAGACTCTGGGGTCGCAAGCCGCAGCGTGCAGTGCCCATCGATGCGGGCCGCGAGGGGCGAGTGCCTGCGGTCCCGGACCTGGAGCCGGGAGCCGCGCGATGACCGACGACCTGTTACGCGTTGAGGGCGTGCGCAAGAACTACGGCCCCATCGAAGTGCTGCACGGCGTGAGTCTTTCCGTCGCCGCCGGTGAGGTCTTCGCCATCATCGGACCCAACGGCGCCGGCAAGACCACGATGTTCAAGGTCATGACCGGCGAGGTGCCGTCCAACGGCGGCACCATCCACTTCGGCGGAAAGGACGTGACCCGGCTGGCCGCGCACGATCGGGTGCGCGAAGGTTTCGGCCGCACGTTCCAGGTGGCACGCGTCTTCAGCGACTTCACCGTGCTCGACAACGTCATCGCGGCTGTCGAGGCGCGTAGGAGCTACCGGGGCGAGCCACTCGGCTCACGCTGGCGCTGCGCTCCATCGCAAGATGTGCGGGACGAGGCGATGGTGCTACTCGAAGACGTCAAGCTCCAGGCGCTGGCAGGCGAGGCCGCTCGCTATCTCTCGCACGGCGACAAGAAGCGGCTCGAATTCGTGATCGCGCTGGCCGGCCGGCCGACCATCCTGATGCTCGACGAGCCMACTGCAGGCATGTCGCCGAGCGATCGCTCCGAGATCGCGCAGCTGGTGGCACGCACGCAGAAGGAGCGCGGTATCACCGTCGTGATGACGGAGCACGACATGGATGTCGTGTTCGGTTTGGCCAACCGCATCATGGTCATGAACTACGGCGAAGTCGTGTCCACCGGCACGGTGGACGAAGTGCGTGGCGACCCGAAGGTTCGCGAGGTCTACCTCGGCAAGGAGATGGTCGATGCTTGAAGTCCGCGAACTCGATGCCTTCTACGGCGACAGCCACATCCTGCACGGCGCCCAGGTCTCGGTGAAGCCCGGCCAGCGCGTCGCGCTGCTCGGGCGCAACGGCGCGGGCAAGTCGACCCTGCTGAAGAGCGTGATGAACGCAGGTCCCCGGGTGCGAGGCACCCTGCGCTTCGACGGCAAGGACCTGCATGGCGTGCCCACCCACCAGCGCACGCGCATGGGCCTGTCATTGGTGCCGGAAGACCGGCGCATCTTCACGCACCTGACCGTCGCCGAGAACATCGCCATGGCGCGCTACGGCGCCTCGCCCGCTCGGCCTGCTGTGCCGGTGGGCGACATCATCGCGCGCTTCCCGATGCTGGCACCGCTGCAGCAGCGCTACGGCGGCCAGCTCAGCGGCGGCCAGCAGCAACTCCTCGCGGTGGCACGCGCGATGTCGGCCAACCCGAGCCTGCTGCTGCTGGACGAGCCGACCGAGGGACTGGCGCCGATCATCGTCGAGGAGATGGCGCGCGACGTCGTGCGGACCTGCACGGAGGGCAACGTCGCCCTGCTGCTGTGCGAACAGAACATCTGGTTCGCGCGCCGATGCACCCAATACGTGTACGTGATCGACACAGGCCGTGTGGTGTTCGAAGGCGACTGGGAGCACTTCGATCGCAACCCGCAGGTGCAGCAACGCTACCTCGCGCTCTGACATTTTTGGAACCCTCCACTTCAACGCAAACCTCCAGGATTTCAATGGATCTCCAGTACACCCCCGAACAGAACCAGCTGCGCGAGAGCGTGGAGCGCTTCGTGCGCGAGGAATACGACTTTGCGCATCGCCGCAAGCTCGCGGCGAGCGACACAGGGCATGACGAAAGATGCTGGCGCAGCTATGCCGAGTTCGGCTGGCTGGCGGTACCGTTCAGCGAAGAGGACGGGGGCATCGGCGGCGATGCGACCGACACCGGCATCGTGATGGAAGGCGTCGGCCGTGGCCTGCTGCTGGAGCCCTATCTCGCCAACGTGGTGCTCGGGGGTGGCGTGCTCGCGGCGCTCGGCAGCGCCGGGCAGAAGGCGCAGTTCCTGCAGCCGATGATGACTGGCGCCCACAAGCTGGCGCTGGCCTATGCCGAGCCCGAGTCGCGCTACGAACTCGCGCACTGCGAGACGACTGCGCGCCGGGACGGTGACGGCTGGCGCATCGACGGACGCAAGTCCTTCGTCCAGGGTGGCGGCGCAGCGGACTTCTATGTCGTGATCGCGCGCACCTCCGGCGAGTCGTCGGACAGCAAGGGCCTCACCGCGCTGGTGGTGGATGCGAAGGCCAAGGGCCTCGAAGTGCGTCCCTATGCCACGCACGACGGCAGCCGCGCGGCCGACCTCGTGTTCGAAGGCGTGCATGTGGACGCCTCGCGCCGCCTCGGAGACGAGGGCGCGGCCCTGCCTGCGCTCGAACTCGTGATCGACCAGGCGATTGCCGCCATCGCGTCCGAAGCGGTCGGTGCCATGAGCTCGCTGGTCGACATGACGCTCGAATACCTTAAGACCCGCCAGCAGTTCGGCCGGCCGATCGGCACCAACCAGGCGCTGCAGCATCGCATGGTCGACATGTACATCGCGCTCGATGAGGCGCGCTCGATGGCCCTGTATGGCGCGCTGATGCTCGGCGAGCCGGATTCGGCCGTGAGGCGCAAGGCGCTGTCGGCCACCAAGATCGAGATCGACCGCACGGCGCGGCGCGTGGGCCAGGATGCCGTGCAGTTGCATGGCGCCATGGGCGTCACCGAGGAACTCGCCGTTGGCCACTACTTCAAGCGCCTGTCGATGATCGGCGTCACCTTCGGCGACATGAGCTGGCACCTGCAGCGCCATGCGAGCGCCTGAGCAAATCGGCCGGGAGAACGAGGCGTGGACCTGAATCTATCCGCACAAGAGCGGGCTTTCGAAGCGGAGGTGCGCGAATTCATCGCGCGCGAATTGCCGACCGACATTCGCGAGAAGGTGCGGCTCGACCGTCACCTCGAGCGCGACGACTACATGCGCTGGCAGAAGATCCTCGGGCGCAAGGGCTGGTTCACCGGCGCGTGGCCGCGCGAACACGGCGGGCAGGCATGGAGCGCGATGCAGACGATCATCTTCAACCGGATCGCCGGCGAGATGCATTGCCCTGAGCTGCAGGTTTTCGGGCCCGCGATGGTGGGGCCGGTGATCTACACGTTCGGAACACCCGAGCAGAAGGCCGAACATCTTCCCGCCATCCGCGACTCGTCGGTCTGGTGGTGCCAGGGCTATTCGGAGCCGGGCGCGGGGTCGGATCTCGCCGCGTTGCAGACCGCCGCGGAAGACGGCGGGGACCACTACATCGTCAATGGCCAGAAGATCTGGACCTCCTTCGCGCACCATGCGGACTGGATGTTCTGTCTCGTTCGCACCGGCCGCGAGGCCAAGCGGCAGCAGGGCATCTCCTTCCTGCTGATCGACATGAAGACGCCGGGCGTCGAGGTGCAGCCCATCCGCATGATGGATGGGCGCCATTACCTCAATGCCGTGTTCTTCAACGACGCGAAGATTCCCAAGCGCAACCGGATCGGCGAGGAGGGGCTCGGCTGGACCTATGCCAAGTTCCTGCTGGAGCACGAGCGCGTCGAGAACGCCAACCTGCGCTTCATCACCCAGGAGCTGCAAAAGCTGCACAAGGTCGCGGCGCTCGTGCGCAGCGACGGCCGGCCGCTGGCAGACGATCCCGGCTTCATGGCGGAAGTCAGCGCCATCGAGGTGCAATTCAAGGCGCTGGAAATCGGCCTCTTGCGCATGCTGTCGGACATGCATGCCGGCGCACCTGCCGGGCCGGGCAAGTCGTCCTTCATCAAGATCAGGGGGACGGAGATTGCGCAGCGCATCACCGAACTGCTGGTGCAGGCGAGCGGGCCCGACGCGCTGCGCTACCAGCCCGGGCCGCTGTTCGGCCAGGGAGACGACCGCCTGATCGGCCCGGAGCATGCGCTCGGACCTGTCGCCACCTATCTCTTCTGCCGCGCGATGACCATCTACGGCGGAAGCACCGAGGTTCAGAAAAACATCATGGCCAAGCACACGCTCGGTCTCTAGAGCATGAACGACGACATCGACTATCTCCAGGGCGAAAAGCCTCTGCACGAATACCTGCGGGGACACGCCCGCCGAGAGCCGGACAAGACCGCGCTGGTCTGGTACGGGCGCGAGATCAGCTATGCGGAGCTCGATCGCTACAGCGATGCCTTCGCGCAGGCGCTGCACGAGCGTGGTGTGGCGAAGGGCGACCGCGTGGCGCTCTTCATGCAGAACTGCCCGCAATACCAGATCGCGCATTTCGGTATTCAGAAGCTGGGCGCCATCGTGAGCCCGTGCAGCCCGATGTTCAAGGCGCATGAGTTCGCCTACCAGGTCGGCGATCTCGGTGCGAAGGCGATCGTGGTGGCTGCCCATCTGGTACCGATCGTGCAGTCCGTGGCCGACCGGGTTCGGGTGCCGCACGTATTCAGCGTGCGCTATTCGGACTTCCTGCCACAGGCGCCGAGCTTGCGTGTGCCCGACGAAGTCCTGGCGCGGCTGTCGCTGCCTGAAGGCACCATCGACTTCCACGCGACGGTAACGCGGCCAGACCCGGTCGCGCCGTCGGTGGAGCTGTCGATGGACGACGTCTCGCTGATGACCTACACATCAGGCACGACCGGCATGCCCAAGGGCGCGATGCTCAGCTACCGCAACGCGCTCTATAAGACGGCGGTGGGGCAGGAGATGTTTCGCATCCGCAGCGATGACGTGATGCTGGCGGTGGCGCCGCTTTATCACATCGCCGGCATGATCTGCGGCGTCACGATGCTGGCGTATACCGGCGCCACCGTGGTGCTGCTCAACCGCATGGATCCGCTCGCAGTCCTGCAGGCCATAGAGAGGCATCGCGTGAGCTGGTGGTATGCGATGGCGCCGATGCTGGTCGCGGCCATGAAGGAGCCGGGCGCGGAGAAGTTCGACCTGTCGTCGCTGCACACCACCATGGGGACGAGCTTCGGCATCAAACTGACGGAAGAACTGGCGAGTCGCTGGAGCGCCTTTGCCAACGGCTGCCTGGTGTACGAGGCGGGCTATGGCCTTTCGGAGACGCACACCAACGACGTTCTCATGCCGCGGGACGCGGTGCGCTGGGGAACGAACGGAGTCCCCGGCCGGGGCGTGGAGCTGAAGATCCTCGATCTCGATGGTCGCGAACTCCCGCCTGGCCAGACCGGCGAGATCGCGGTACGCAGCCGCGGCGTCTTCCATGGCTACTGGAACCGGCCGGACGCCACCGCGGAGGTCCTGCGCGACGGTTGGGTTCATACCGGCGACATCGGCAAGATGGACGACCAGGGCTATCTGACCTTCATCGGCCGGGTGAAGGAGATGATCAAGGTGTCGGGCTTCAGCGTCTTCCCCGAGGAAGTCGAGTCCATCCTGATACTGCATCCCGATGTGGCCCAGGTCGCCGTGATCGGCGTGCCCGATGCCGACAAGGGCGAAGTCATCAAGGCCTTCGTCGTCCCTGGCGCGAGGGGACTGGACGCCGATGCCCTCTTGCGCTGGGCGCGCGAGAACATGTCGCACTACAAAGTGCCGCGCCGGGTCGAGTTTCGCGATTCGCTACCGGCCAGCGGCACCGGCAAGGTATTGCGGCGCTTGCTCAAGGAGTGAAGGACTGTCCCTCGCGGGTACCCAGGTACTCCACCAGTAGCTTCGCCGCCACCGAAAGGCCTTTGGCATCGCGAAAGCAGAGAACGAAACGGCGCTCGGCCCAGGGCTCCGCCAACGAAATGACGTGCAAGCCATGGGATGCACCCTGGCGGTCGGCCACTTCTCTCGGGACCACGCCGATGGCAAGCCCGGCGCGCACCACCCCCAGCGCGCCCTCGAAATTGCTCACGATGATGCGGTGAATCAATGTGCGCCCCGAGCGTGCAGCCGCGCGCTGGAGCAAGACCTGCAGCGAGCTGCCGACAGGCACGCCCACATGCTCGTACTCGAGCGTCTGTTCGAAGCGGACCGTCTTTCGTGATGCAAGCGGATGGCCGCGCGGCACCACGACGCAGAGGTGGTCGCGCCGGTAGGGTCGGGTCTGCAGCGCTCCAAGATCGACGCTGTCCCAGCAGACGCCCATCGAGGCGAGGCCATCGCGCACACCGGACACGACCTCCGGGCTCAGCCGCTCCTCGAGACCGACCTGGATGGTGCGGTGATCGGGCATCTTCAAGAACGACGCCACGTCGTTGGCCAGGGGACCGGCCATGGTGGAGATGCTTGCGAGGACCCGCACCTGCCCGCGCGCGCCGGTCAGATAGCTTTCCATGTCGCGCTCGATGCGTGCCGCGCTGTCCAGCATGCCGCGTGCATGCTCCAGCAGAGTCTGGCCCGCCGCGGTCGGCACGACGCCGTGGCGCTTGCGCACCAGCAACGGCGTTCGCAACTGGTCTTCGAGTTGCGCCAGCCGCTTGCTGATGGCGGAGCCGACGATGTTGGCCTGTTCGCCGGCGCGCGCCATGTTGCCGGCCTCGCAAACGGCCACGAAGAGGCGAAGGGTGGTGAGGTCGAGGTCTCGCAAGATATTCCAATCGGGAATTCAGAGCTTCTCAAAATGACAACCAGGCTCAGTCCGGAAATTCTAGAGTGAGGCCAGTCAAATGCCACCAGGAAACAAGCCATGACCCGTTCTTCCACCTTGCCACCCAGCGTCGTCATCAGGGAGGTCGGCCTGCGCGATGGCCTGCAGATCATCCCGCGCGTGGTGCCGACCGCCGCCAAACTCGAGTGGATCCGCGACGCTTATGAAGCGGGACAGCGCGAGATCGAGGTCGGCTCCTTCGTGCCCGCGCGCCTTCTGCCGCAACTGGCCGACACCGCCGAACTGGTGGCCTTTGCCAAGACCTTGCCCGGCCTCATGGCCTCCGTGCTGGTGCCCAACCTGAAGGGCGCCGAGCACGCGATGGCGTGCGAAGCCGACCTCATGCTGCTTCCGCTGTCGGCCAGCCACGCGCACAGCCTTGCCAATCTGCGCAAGACGCCCGATGAGGTGGTCGAGGACATCGCGCGTATTCGCGATGCGCGCGATGCGCGTGGCTCCCGCACCCGCATCGAGGTCGGGATCAGCACGGCCTTCGGCTGCACGCTGCAGGGCCGGGTCGAGCCTTTGGAGGTGGTCCGGCTGGTCAAGGCGGTGATCGATGCCGGCGCCGAGTCCGTCGGCCTTGCCGACACCGTGGGCTATGCCGACCCGGCCATGGTGCGCTCGCTGTTCGAGGCGGTGCTGCCGATCGCCGGCGACAAGCTCAACTGCGGTCATTTCCACGACACGCGCGGCCTCGGCATGGCGAACGTCTATGCCGCGCTCGAACTCGGCATCAGCCGCTTCGATGCCTGCCTGGGTGGCATCGGCGGCTGCCCGCATGCGCCGGGCGCGAGCGGCAATGTCGCGACCGAAGACCTTGCCTACATGCTCGCCAGCATGGGCATCGAGACCGGCCAGGATTTCGACGCGCTGCTGGCCCTCCGGAAAAAGCTCGCGCAGTGGCTCGAAGGCGAGACCCTGCACGGCACGCTCTGGCGCGCCGGGCTTCCCAAGACCATGAAAGAGGAGCAAGCCGCATGAGCGAACAGGCACAGGTCGCCCAACCTCTCAAGGGCTTGCGCGTCGTCGAGTTCACGCACATGGTGATGGGGCCGACTTGCGGCATGGTGCTGGCCGACCTCGGTGCGGAAGTCATCAAGATCGAGCCGGTGAACGGCGACCACAGCCGGCGGCTGGTGGGTGCCGGTGCGGGTTTCTTCCCGATGTTCAACCGCAACAAGAAGAGCATCGGCATCGACCTGCATACCGAGGAAGGCGCCGGCACCGCGCGGCGCCTCACAGCGACCGCCGACGTGGTAGCCGAGAACTTCAAGCCGGGCACCATGGCCAAGTACGGGCTCGACTATGCATCGCTTGCCAAGGTCAATCCGCGCATCATCTATGCGAGCCACAAGGGCTTCCTGCCCGGTCCCTACGACCATCGCACCGCGCTCGACGAGGTGGTGCAGATGATGGGCGGCCTCGCGTACATGACGGGGCGCCCCGGCGATCCGCTGCGCGCGGGCACCAGCGTCAACGACATCATGGGCGGTCTGTTCGGCGCCATCGCCGTGCTGGGTGCGCTCATCCAGCGTGGCATCACGGGCCGTGGCATGGAGATCCAGTCCGCCCTGTACGAGAACAATGTCTTCCTGATGGGCCAGCACATGCTGCAGTTCGCGGTGACCGGCAAGCATCCGGCACCGATGCCCGCACGCGACAACCCTTGGGCGGTCTACGACGTGTTCACCGTCAAGGGCGGCGAACAGATTTTCCTGGCCGCCGTCAGCGATGCCCAGTGGCAGACCTTCTGCGATGCGCTGGGCTTCGCCGACCTCAAGGGCGAGCCTGAACTCGCCACCAACAATCAGCGCGTCTCGCACCGGCCCCGCCTGCTGAAGTCCATAGCAGAGCGCATCGCCGACCGCAGCGCAGCCGAGTTGGCGCAGGTCATGGAAAAGGCCGGACTTCCTTTTGCACCCATCCGCAAGCCCGAAGACCTTTATGAGGACGAGCACTTGCTGGCCACCGGCGGCCTGGCCGACATGCGCCTGTCGGACGGGCCCAAGGCGGGCCAGACCGTCAAGACCACGCTGTTCCCCATCACGCTGGAGGGGCGCCGTCTCGGTGTGCGCATGGACCCGCCTCGCCTGGGCGAGCACACCGCCGAGCTATTGAAGGAGATGGGATGCAGCGATGCCGAGGTCGACGGCATGCGCGCCCGCAACGTCGTAGCCTGACGCCGCAGGGCGTTCGGCACGGCAGAAAACAAGGAGACAGACATGAGCACATCGCCACTTCATATTTCCCGCATTTCGCGTATTTCGCGCCGATCTCTGCTTGCAGGTTCGGCGGCCGCTTTGACCCTGGGGCCGTGGACGCTGGCCGCGCACGCGCAGTCCGGCACGGTGCGGATCATCCTTCCCAATGCCGCCGGTTCGGGCGTGGATGGAATCACGCGCGCGGCCCAGCCGGCGTTGTCCAAGGCCTTGGGCGCTTCGGTGATCGTCGACAACCAGCCGGGGGCGGGCGGCATCGTCGGCCTGCAGGTGCTCGCGCGCTCGGCACCTGACGGCAACACGCTGGCGGTCGTTTCGAACAACGTCGTGATCTTCCCCAGCGTGATCAAGTCGCTGTCCTTCGACATGCCCGGCGACTTCACGCCGATCGCAATCGTCGGCGCGACGCCCATGGTGCTGGTGGTCAATCCGTCACGGATTCCGGCCACGAGCAGCAAGGAGTTGATCGCGTTGCTCAAGAGCAAGCCGGGGGAGTTCAACTTCGCGTCCGGCGGCAACGGCACGATCCTGCACCTGGCGACGCAGCTATTCCTCGAGGAAGCCGGCGTGTCGGCCAGACACATCCCCTACAAAGGCGTGGGGCCCATGGTGGCTGGCCTGATCGGCGGACAGGTCGACTTCGCGACCGCCGCTCTCCCCAGCGTGCAACCGCACATCAAGAGCGGCGCGCTTCGCGCGATCGGGGTGTTGACGGCCCAGCGCACGCCGGCGGCGCCGGAGATCCCGACCTTCGCCGAGCAGGGCTTGCCGAATTTCGTCGTCGACGCATGGTTCGCGGTGATCGGGCCCAAGGGCATGAGCCCCGCCAGCATCGCAAAGGCCCACGATGCGGTGGTTGCGGCCTTCGAAGATGCGGCGGTCAAGCAGGCGATGGCCAACCAGGGCAACACGATCAGCATCAGCACACCGGAACAGGCTCAGACCGCGTTCCGCAGCGAAATGAAAAAGTATGCGGCGCTGGTCAAGAAGGCCGGCCTGGAGCCGGAATAAGGCGCCGCCGGGATTTCAGTCGTTGAGTTCGACCCAGGCCGGCGCATGGTCGCTCGCGCCTTCCAGGCCCCGCACCGCGCGATCGACTCCCGCCTGCATCATCCGTCCGCTTGCAGCGGGGCTCAGCAGCAGATGGTCGATCCGCAAGCCGGCATCGCGAGGCCACCGGTTGCGCAAGTAGCTCCAGAACGTGTAGAGCGGCTCCGCCGGAGATTGACGATGCAGCGCGTCGACCCAGCCCGCGTCGAGAAGCGCCTGGTATGCCGCTCGCGGCGCCGGCTGCAACAGCGCGTTGTCCTTGAATGAACGCGTGGCGTAGATGTCGGCGTCCGTCGGCACGACGTTGTAGTCTCCGGCAAGCACCACAGGGTGCCCCGAGGCCAGCAGCGAGGCGGCGTGACGGTTGAACCTGTCGAACCATTCGAGCTTGTAGTCGAACTTGGGGCCGGGCTGGGGATTGCCGTTGGGCATGTAGAGGGACGCGATCACGAATCCTTGCACGGCCGCTTCGAGATATCTTGCCTGCCGATCGTCGTCGTTCCCCGGCAAGCGTCGGCGGATTTCGATGGGCGCACCGCACTTGCTCAGAATGGCAATGCCGTTCCACGACTTCTGCCCGTGAACGAGCGCTTCGTACCCCATGGCCCGGATCTCGTCGATCGGAAACTCATCTTCCATGCACTTGAGTTCCTGCAGGCAAACCACATCAGGGGCGGTCACGTCGAGCCAGGCGCGCAAAGGGCCGATGCGCTTGCGCACATCATTGACGTTGTAAGTGGCAATCTTCATCGAACGCAATCCTCACCGAAACGCCCGTCCTTTGCTGGTGGCTCCAGTATCCTTGCATGCGTTTGCTGAACGCAGCGGGGATTCAATGAAGAAATCACTGGTTGGCATTCTTGCCGTCGTGCTCGCCGCTGTGTTGATTGTGGGCGGCGTGTTCTGGTGGAAGGCACGCAATGCCCGTGACGACAACACGCTGGTGCTGCAGGGCAACGTCGACATCCGGCAGATTTCGCTGGCCTTCGACGGCAGTGGACGTGTTGCACAGCTGAATGCCGAAGAGGGCCAGCAGGTGAAGGCCGGAATGGTCCTCGCCACACTGGACACCCGGACTCTGCACCTGCAAGGCGACCAAGCCCGCGCGCAGATCGACGTGCAGCGGCAGAACCTGCTTCGATTGCGTCACGGCGCGCGACCGCAGGAAGTTGCACAGGCCCGCAGCCGCCTGGCCGCGGCGCAAGCAGAGGCACAGCGCGCCCAGCGCGAACTCGATCGCCTGCGCGGCATCTCCGGCAACACGCAGGGACGCGCAGTCAGTCCGCAGGATCTCGATCGGGCGCAAACCGCGATGCAGACCGCCAGGGCGAAGGCCGAAGAACTCCGCGATGCCCTGCGGCTGACGGAACTGGGCGCACGAGCCGAAGATCTGGCCGCCGCCGAGGCGCAACTGGAGGCTTCCAACGCGCAATTGGCCCTTCTTCAGCATCAGATCTCGCAAGGGGAGCTGAAGGCCCCGGCGGATGCCGTGGTCCGTTCGCGCCTTCTGGAGCCCGGCGACATGGCGACGCCACAGCGGCCGGTGTTTGCGCTGGCGCTCACGCACCCCAAGTGGGTGCGCGTCTTCGCGAGCGAGGCGTCGCTCGGCCGCATCCGGCCTGGCATGGAGGCCACGGTCCTTACCGACAGCCACCCCGATCGCCCCGTCAAAGGCACCGTGGGCTACATCTCCTCTGTGGCGGAGTTCACACCGAAGACAGTACAGACAGAGGAACTGCGCTCCAGTCTCGTCTACGAGGTTCGTGTCTTGGTCAAAGACGAGGACAACCTGCTGCGCCTGGGCCAGCCCGCCACCGTCAGGCTGGCCATCGGCGAAGCACCATGAGCTTGCCGGAGGCGACCGTCGTCGCCCAGTCCCTTCACAAGGAGTTTCCCGCAGCGCCCAAGGGCACGATGGTGGCGGTGGGCGACATGACGACGAGCTTTCGCCGGGGCGAGCTCACCGCACTGGTGGGCCCGGACGGCGCCGGCAAAACCACCCTCATCCGCATGATCGCCGGCCTGCTTCGCCCCACCAGCGGCAGTCTCCAGGTCCTTGGCCTGGACGTGGTCGCGCAGCCCCAGGCGGTGCAGGATCGCATCAGCTACATGCCCCAGCGCTTCGGCTTGTACGAGGATCTAAGCGTGCAGGAAAACCTGGAGCTCTACGCCGACCTGCATGGCGTCGCGCAGGATGTGCGTCGCGAGCGTTTCGCCCGCATGCTGGAAATGACGGACCTGAAGCGATTCACCGCGCGGCCGGCCGGCAAGCTCTCCGGCGGCATGAAACAGAAGCTGGGGCTGGCCTGTACCCTGGTGCGTTCGCCCGACCTGCTGCTGCTGGACGAGCCATCCGTCGGGGTAGATCCGCTGTCGCGTCGGGATCTGTGGAAGATCGTTCAGCAGTTGGTCGACGATGAGCACCTGAGCGTCATCGTCAGCACCGCCTACATGGACGAGGCCCAGCGCTGCGCCAAGGTGCTGGTCATGCATGAAGGCAGGCTGCTTTACGAAGGAACGCCCGAGGCCTTGCGTCAGCAGGCGAAGGGTTTGACCTTTACGGCCGAGCCGGCGGCGGGTGAACCTCCGCGCAATCTCCAGGCGCGCCTCCTCGACGCAGAGGAATTGATCGTCGATGCGGTGCCCAAGGCAGGCGGAGTGCGATACATCGTCCGACAGGAGGGCCGGGAAAGTCAGGCGGCTCTGAGCACGCTGCTGCAGGACACCCCTCACCACGACAGGCCGGAAGAGCTGGAAGACGCGTTCATGCTGATGCTGCACCGGCGGCAGGCCCAGGGCGAGACCGATACCGCCAGGAAGGCCGTCGCGACCCGGATCGAGCCTCGCCGGGATGACCGGCAGGCAAGCAACGACGCGGACAAGCCTGTGATCGTCGTCCGCGATCTCGTGCGCAAGTTCGGCGATTTCACCGCAGTGGCGCGCACGTCCTTCGACGTCGCACGCGGGGAGATCTTCGGCTTGTTGGGACCGAACGGCGCCGGCAAGACCACCACCTTTCGGATGCTGTGCGGGCTGCTGCCGGCCACCAGCGGGTACCTGGAGGTTGCTGGCGTCGATCTTCGTACTGCCCGTGCCCAGGCCCGCGCGCGCATCGGCTACGTCGCGCAGAAGTTCGCGCTGTACGGCAACCTGAGCGTGCGCGAGAACCTCGAGTTTTTCGGCGCAGCCTATGGTCTCCGGGGCGGCGCGCTGAAGCAGCGGGTAGAGGCGTCGATGCAGCAGTTCAGGCTGGACGGTGCTGCCGCCAGCGGGCCATTGCCGGGCGGCTACAAGCAGCGCCTGGCGATGGCCGCAGGTCTCATCCACCAGCCCGAGATCCTGTTCCTCGATGAACCGACCAGCGGCATCGATCCGCTGGCGCGGCGCTCCTTCTGGCGCATCATCACGGCGCTCGCGCAGTCGGGGGTCACGGTGGTGATCACCACGCACTTCATGGAAGAGGCCGAGTATTGCGATCGCATCGCGATCCAGGACGCCGGCAAGGTGCTCGCGCTCGGCACGCCGCTGCAAGTGCGTGAGAAGGCGGGGGGAGACCAGGGCTTCGACATGTCCGACGCTTTCATCGCCATCGTCGAGCAGGCGCGCCACCAGGAGGAAGCGCGCCACCAAGAGGAAGCGCAAAAGGCCGCCGCATGAATCTTTCCACATTCCTGCCCACGCGCGTTGCAGCTCTGGTCCGCAAGGAGATCCGCCAGATGGTGCGAGACCGCAGCAATCTGGCCGTGGGATTGCTGCTGCCCTTCGCGTTGATCCTGCTCTTTGGCTATGGGCTGTCTTTCGACGTGACGAAAGCCCCTGTCGCCGTCGTCCTGGACGACCGCTCACCCACGGCTCGCGAAGCTGTCTCCGGGCTGGACGGGACCGAGTACCTTTCGCCAACGGCTGTCGGCAGCATGGCCGAGGCCGAGGCGATGATGCGCGCCGGGCGCGTGAGCGGCATCGTGCGCGTGCCAGCGGACTTCACCCGATTGGCCGCAAGCGGCGCGGGCGCACCGATACAGCTGGTGCTCAACGGAGTGGATTCGACCACCGCCAGCATCATCGAAGGCTATGTCACGGGCGCGCTGGCGAGCGCGGGGTTGCGTCGGGCAGACCGTCAAGGCGGCAAGTCGGTCGCGGCTTCCGGCACCGTGGTTCTCGCGCAGCGCATGTGGTTCAACGAGGCCGGCGTCAGCACCTGGTATCTCGTACCGGGTCTTCTGGCGCTGGTGATGACGCTGATCGGTGCGTTCCTCACGTCGCTGCTGGTGGCTCGCGAATGGGAGCGCGGAACGCTTGAGTCCTTGTTCGTCACCCCCGTTCGGCCGATGGAGATCGTCATTGCAAAGCTGGTGCCGTACTTCATCATCGGAGCCATCGACCTGGCGCTTTGCCTGCTCGCGGCGCGTTTCCTCTTCGACGTGCCGATGCGGGGATCGCTGAGCATCATCGTCGGCACATCGCTGCTGTACCTGTTGGTGTCTCTTTCGCTCGGATTGATGATTTCCGGCATCACCCGCAACCAGTTCCAGGCCAGTCAGCTCGCGCTGCTGACGAGCTTCATGCCGGCGATGATGCTTTCGGGCTTCGTCTTCGACCTGCGCAACATGCCGCTGGCTGTGCAGGCGGTCAGCCAGCTGCTGCCTGCCACTCACTACATGGGCATGATCAAGACGCTCTTCCTTGCCGGCGACAACGCCGCGATGGTGTTGAAGAACAGCGCCATTCTCTTGGGCTATGCAGCGGTTCTCATCTACGGCTGCAGCCGGACCTTGCGCAAGCGCCTGGAGTGAAGCATGCACGAAGGGATCGCCAAGCTCGCGCAGATCGCCGCCCTGGTACGCAAGGAGCTGCTTGCCATCCTCAAGGAGCCTTCCAGCAGGGCGATCCTCGTGGTGCCGGCGCTGCTGCAATCGCTTCTGTTCGGCTACGGAGCGACCTTCGACATCAAGCATGTGCCCTATGCCCTCGTGGATCTCAGCCGCGGCGCCGCTTCGACCGAACTGCTGTCACGGCTGGATGGAACGGGCGTCTTCGAACGGGTCGCATCACTCGCCTCCACGAAAGAGATCGCGCGGCCCATCGACTCGGGCGATGCGCTGATGGTGCTGAGCGTTCCGTCCGATTTCGAGTCGCGTCTCGCGAAGGGAGAGCCGGCGCCGCTGCAGTTGATTCTGGATGGCAAGAACTCGACCACTGCGGGTATGGCGGCCGCCTACGTCGGCGCCATCGTCGGGAGCTTCAACGCATCGCGCGCCGGTATGCCCGGTGTCACGGTCGTGCGACGTGCATGGTTCAACCCCAATCTCGAATCACGCTGGAATCTGATGCCCGCACTGATCGCGGCACTGAGCATGCTTCAGACCTTGCTGCTGGCAGCCTTGTCCGTCGCGCGAGAGCGAGAGCAGGGGACTTTCGACCAACTGCTGGTGACGCCGCTCACGCCGATGCAGATCCTGGTCGGCAAGGCGCTTCCAGCCATCTTCATCGGGCTCGTGCAGTCGAGCATCATCTTCCTGATCATCCGTTTCTGGTTCCAGGTGCCACTGAACGGGTCCGTCTGGTTGATCTATCTCGGACTGTTTTGCTTCACGGGCGCGGCGGTGGGCATCGGCCTTTCCATTTCTGCGCTGGCGCTGAACATGCAGCAGGCCATGCTCTACGCCTTTCTCCTGATCATGCCGCTCATGCTTCTATCGGGCCTGCTCACTCCGGTGGAGAACATGCCTCAGATCCTTCAATGGGTCACCTATGCCAATCCATTGCGGTTTGGCGTGAGTATCGTGCGCCGGGTCTATCTGGAGGGCGCGGGCATGCGCGACGTCGCCATGGATTTTGTGCCACTGCTTTGTATCGCGGCAGTCACGCTGCCCTTGGCCGCGTGGCTTTTTCGTCATCGTCTTTCCTGATCATCGAGGACGCCATGCCGCACTCGTATTCATTGGGTTCATTGAATTTGGTGGCGCCCGGCGCGCTCGCCGTGCTGTTGCTCGGCCTGGCTGGCTGTGCGGTCGGTCCGGAGTTTTCGGCTCTGGCCACCGCGTCACCCAAGAACTGGTCGAGCTGGCACAGCGGCGATCCGGCACTCGCAGTGACGGTCACGGCTGACAGCGTGCTGCCCGATCGTTGGTGGGACGTATTCCAAGACCCTGTTCTCGATGAACTGCAGCAGCGTGCGCTGGCGGCCAGTCCCGACCTCCAAACGGCGGCCCTGCGCTTCGCTCAATCGCGCGCGGTGCGCCAAGGCCAGAACGCACAGAAGACGCCAACGCTCGACCTCAGTGCAGGCGCCACGCGCCAGCGCCTGAGCGAGTTCGGTGCGGGCACTCGCCTGATCGACGCGATCAGCAGCGGCACAACGCAGCAAGAACTCATTCAACTGCTGAGCGAGCCTTTCAATCTCTATCAGGCGGGGTTCGATGCGTCATGGGAACTCGATCTATGGGGCCGCGTACGGCGCTCGGTCGAAGCGGCCGACGCCGATGTCGCTCAACAGGCGGCGTTGTTCGACCAGGCGCGCCTGAGCCTGCTCAGCGAGGTGGCTCGCAACTACTTCGAGTTGCTAGGCGTGGAGCGACGCCTCGCTTTGACGCGGCGGGAAGTTGCCGCGCTCGACGATCGCCTGAGCCTGATCGAAGCACGGGTCAACGGCGGCGTGACGACCCGCCTCGACCTGCTGCGCCAGCGCAGCGAAGTGCTGGGTCTGCGCGCCCAGGTGTCGGCATTGCTGGCGCAGGAGACGAGTCTGCTCAATCAGATCGCCGTGCTGATCGGGGAACGTCCCGGCGCCCTTCAGAAGACGCTTGAAGCGGCAGGTGACTCTGAAGCCATGCGCTTGCCGGACCTCGCGCTCGGCTTGCCATCCGAAGTCGCTCAACGCCGTCCGGACATTCGCGCGTCCGAGGCACAACTGCGCAGTGCGACGGCCAGGATCGGTGTTGCTCAGGCGCAGTTGTATCCCAGCATCCGGCTGGGCGCAGGGTTCGGACTCGAGTCCTTCCTGGCGGACGAATTCACGAACTGGGGCAGCCGCACATGGTCGATCGGCCCATCGCTGAGCCTCCCGATCTTCGATGGCGGCAGGCGCAAAGCCGAAGTGCAACTGCGCGAACTGCAACAGCAGGAAGCGGCCATCGCGTATCAGCGAACGGTGTTGCGGGCGTGGCGCGAGATCGACGACGCACTGACCGGTTATATGGCGGAGCAGCAGCAATGGCATCAGTACCAGGAGCGCGTCGCCACGGCCGGGGAGGGTTACGAGCTGGCCCGGGCGCAATACGACGGCGGTTCGGTCGATTTCACCACGGTGCTGGACACCCAACGTGCCTATCTGCAAGCCCGGATCGATCTGGCGGCAAGTCGTGCGCGGCTGGAGACGAGTTTCGTAGCAATCAACAAAGCCATCGGTGCGGAGGCAACCATGGCTATCATGCGCGAATGACTGATTCATCGACTGGCTGACAGTCATCGCAATCCAACCCCGCTTCGGCGGGGTTTGCTTTTTGGCGGAATCATTTTGAGTAAGAAAGCATGAACGAGTCGAAAGAGACGGCCATTCCATGAGAGTCCTCGTCTGTGGCGGTCGTGACTACGAGGACTGGACGTTCATCGTTCGAGTGCTTGATCGGGTCCACGCGCGCCAGACCATTACCCAGCTCATCGAAGGGGGTGCGACGGGTGCCGACGAACTCGCACGGCGTTGGGCCAAGGCTCGCGGGATCGAGGTCCTGACGTTCACCGCTCACTGGGAACGCTACCCGGGACGTGCCGGTCTGATCCGGAATGCGCAGATGCTGCGAGAAGGGCGACCCGAACTCGTGGTGGCTTTCAAGGGAGGCAGGGTGACGGCGCACATGGTCACCATTGCATCGGCAGCGCTCGTGCCGGTGCTGAAAACCTGGCGCGTGAAGACCGAGGAGCGGCCCGCCGGAGACTGAGTCCCTTGAGTTGCCTGCATTGCGGGGGGGCGGGGATCACAGATCCTCGATGACGAACATGCGATAGCGCTGGGCCATCAGATAAGGACCGCGACTCACGACCTCCATCATCTTTGCCGCGGTCTCTTCATTCGGCGTCTTCACGAGAAGCCCGTAGTGGCCTTCCCTCGCCAGCTTGGTATAGGCCCTCACGGTCGCACCCTCGGTGCCGGCGGACGGCAGCGGGTCGTCCGCATCCTTGGCCGTGGGTGTGATCTGCGACAGGATCGCCGCTGGCGTCACCAGGAGAACCTCGCTGTCTTCCAGGCGCGTGTTCAACTCCGTTCCGACCGAGACTGCCGTGGCTTCGTCCGGGAACATCACCATCGAATAGCCGGTCGGATAGAACGTGCCGCCGACCGTCGCGATCATGGAAGGGTCGAGACTGAATGAGGTGAACATGGGCGCCTTCGGTTCATTCCAGTTGAATGCAAGCCTGCATGATCCAGGCGGCAGGACGGCGCCCGAGTAGGAATAGCACGGCATCGAGCGCCGGTCATGGGAGATTCATGCCGGATTCGTGCCCCCCGGTTTGGCTCCTTCGCGCAGCACCGCGTTGATCTCGGCACCGAAGATGAGCGTCGCCGCACTGATGTACAGGAACACCAGCGTCGCGATGACGCCCGCAAAGCTGCCGTACACCACTGCCAGCCGCCCTGCGGAGCGCAGTGTGTACGACAGCGTCGCGGCGGCGGCCACCCACAATGCAGCGCCCACCAGCGCGCCAGGCGCCACTGAAGACAGCCGCTGGCTGATGTCCGGGAGCCAGCCGTACATCAGCGCATACAGCATCGCCAGCACCACATAGGCCGACCCATAGCGCACGCTGTTGCGAAGCCAGAGCGTTTCCTGCGCCGTCCCCATCGTGTCCAGCAACCGCGACACATAGGGCATCACGATGACCGAGCTGAACGCGGCCAGGATGCCCGCGCCCACGATGATCGTGAACACCGTCACCTTGATGCGCGCCTTCCAGAAGGGAAGGCCCCGCTGAATGCCATAGGAGCGGTTCAACGCACTGCGCACCGCCTGCATGCCCGACGAGGCCGTCCATAGCGTGGTGACGACACCCAATGTCAGAAGTGCCTGGTTGCGCTGGGCCAGCAGTTGCTTGATGACCGGCTGCATCGCGTCCCGCACCGCCTGCGGCGCGTAGTCCATCACCCGATCCGCCAGCGCTGCCGCGTCGCCAGGCTCGCCGATGAAACCGGCAGCGGCGGAGACCAGGATCAACAACGGAAACATCGCAATCAGCGACGAGAAAGCCAGGCTGCCGGCCTGGTTCGCGCTCTGGTGATGGATGTAGTTGCGAACGGCGAGCCACACAACCCGCAGTCCGCGCGTGGACATCGCGGCCAGCTGGAAGCGGCGCCAGGCCTGGTGCAGCGACGTCAAGTCTTGTGCCCGGATTCTTCCGGGCCGCTGGGGTCCTGTTGGGGCGAATTGCCCTGATGCTTCATCGGGATCTTTCAAGGCCAGTTCCTCGTCGGCACCTTCCGCCACTCCCGCATTTTTTCGCGTAGGACGGAGTCACATGCCAAGGGACGTCCTATTCGCCCTCCACGCCGGGTTGTTCGATCCGGTCGAGCACTCGTTCCGGCGCCACGTTCCGGCTGAGTTCTTCAAGCTCCGGGTCGCGAGCCGATGCGAGTTCCATGCGATTGGCGATCTCCTTCACCAGCCCGAGCAGCTTCGTGATCTCGTGCTCGCTGAGCAGGCTGATCTGCAGGTCGAGATCCGCGCGCTGATCCGCCAGCGCTGCCATGCGGTTCTGGCTGATCATGACGAAAGTCGAGATGAAGATCGCTTCGACCGAGGCGACCATCGCGAGCACCACGAAGGTCGGATCAAAGGGCTCCAAAGGCGTCCAGCCGAGATTGATCACGAGCCAGGCGCCATAGATCACGAGATGAACGTAGACGAAAGCCATGCTTCCCGCGAGCCGGGTAATGGCGTCGGCGATCTTGTCCTGAATGCCGGCGGACGCGCTGTGCATGTGCCGCCGCTCCACCAGCGCGGCGATGTTGCGGTCGATCACCCCCGCGACAGGGGATTCTTCATCGTTCGATGCGCTCTCCCTGTCCATTTGAGTTCATCACAGTTGCGTCTTCCCGGTGCCCATCCGGTCGTGCACCCATCGCACGGCCTGCTGCTCCGCGTGGCGCAGCGCCTCGGCGGCAGTCGCATAGGCGAACTCGGAGGTGTCGTTCGGAAGCTCGATCTTCCCTGTGACTGAAGGTCCGCCGATGCAAACCGCGACCGGCCTGAACGTGTCTCCCGGCATTCGCTCCGTGCTGCACAGGAACAGCCATCCACGGTAGGCGAAGGGTTGCCCTTCGGACGGGCCTTGCGATGACGGTGTTTGCATGGAAGTTCTCCTGGCCCTGCCAGAGGCCGAGCTTCCGGTTTGGGATCGAGCGCGCGTGTCGGTACGACATTGCGCGTGCGGTAGGACCGCTCCCACCGCCGGGCTGCTTCGGCAATTGCGAATTCGTCCTACCTGCACTCATTGAATACTGTGAGTGAATACATGCTCTTAATGCCATGTCGCTGCCCTTCTTCCTTGTCGAAGACAACCTGCTGATTCAGAAGAACCTGATCTCGGCACTGGATGAGTTGGCGGGAGCGAAGGTCATGGAAGTCTTTCCGTCGGAGGCGGAGGCCGTTGCGTGGCTCAAGGCAAATCCCGATCACTGGAAGCTCGGGGTGATCGACCTGTTCCTGGCGCAAGGCTCGGGACTCGGTGTTGTCCAGCAGTGTCGTGGGCGCTCTGCTGATCAGCGTGTGGTTGTGTTGACAAACTACGCGACTGCCGACATTGCCCGCAAGGCATTGGCCGGGGGCGCCGATGCGATCTTCGACAAGTCCACGGAACTGGATGCGTTTTTCGCTTACTGCACTGCACATCGGCTGGCGCTCCATCTTTGAGAGATTCGTGCTCTGAATTCCCCTGCTGACGTCTCCGCGGTCAGGATAGGTTCAGAACCCGGTGCTAGAGTTTTTTGCCGACTTGAAAACGCGCGCACGAGCAGTATTTCACCGGGATGATCACTACTTAGAAGAGGTCATGTCTCAAAGAGCTATTCCTTCGGTCTCTTCGATCCCTTCGATCTCTTCGGTTCCTTCGAAGTCACGGGCGCTGCTTGCATTCGAGGCCGCCTGCGAGCGCCTGCGCAACTCCCTGGACTCGCCGGGTGCCGAAGGCAGGCCCTCCGCCAGTTCCGCCGAACGGCAGCAGGCCTGCCAGTTGATCCTGGAAGCGTTGGCGAACGTCCGTGACGCCTACGGCATCGAGACTGGGCCAATAGCGCCCATAGCGCCCATAGCGCCCATAGCGCAGGTAGCGCCGGCCATCCATGACCCACCACATACATCGGAGGCAAGCCATGGCAATCAACATCGAAGCGTCTGAAGAGATCTTCAGGCGTTGTGCAACGGCGGCGATGCTGATCAAGCCCGGCGATTCGCTGCCGATGCGGTTGCGCGACTACGGCATGCTCGTCGCGGACGAATGCGCGGAGGCGGTGAGGGGATACAGAAACGAGAGCCAGCGCGATGCGGGCGATTCGATCCGGGAAGTCTTTGGTGACTAGCCCTGCAGCAGAGGCGCCCCCCACGGCGTCGATGGAGATTCCCTTCGAGGACCAGCTTCTCGCGTTCGAGGCGCGGCTGGCCAAACAGGGACTCGCGTCGGCCCTGGAGCTTCTGAACGATCGAACGAAGTTCCGCTACACCGCGCTGCACCGGCTCAGGGGCGGCAATCTGCTCCCCGTGTGCGTCTTCGACCGCTTCAACGAAAACCGCGCCTATCTCCAGAGCGCGCAATTCCTGGCGGCGCTCGACGCGATCACGGTGGAGGCCGGTGATTTCGTGACCTCGGATTGCAGCCAGGATGTTCGCCTGAAGCCGCTCGGCGGACTCATCATTTCCTATTGCGGCGTCGTTCTGGCGCCGGTGGATGGACCCGCATGCGGCGTGCTGTGCCACTTCGACATAGACAGCTGTGAAGTGCGGCCCTGCGAGTTGTCGTTCCTGCGGGCCGTGGCACCACTGCTCGTGCATTACGTCGATTAGGGCCCTTGACGAGGGCCCTTCGCGCGGGTCAGGCGGCCGCGGTGAGTTCGCCCATCAGCTCTTCCTTGCCGGTTTCAAGTTGATCGCGCAGGGCCATCAGGTCGAGTCCGTGCGCTGCACGGGCCTTGACGAAAATCTCGTTGCGCTCTTCCTTGACGTGGTGGTCGATGTATTCCCCAAGCACAGTCACCTTGGCGTCGAACTTGTCGTCGATCTCCGTGGCGCCCTGGATCTGGGCAATCAAGTCCTTGGCGCTGGCATGCTCCACCTCGGCTTCGTCGAGGAGGTCTGTCTCCTTGATGGCTTCGCGCACGGCGGGATAGAAGATTTCTTCTTCGATCTGTGCGTGAACGGTGAGCTCCGAACAGATCTCCTCGGCCAGTTCGCGCTTCTTGTCGGAAACGTTGGCGGCTTTCGAGTGGGTCAATTCTTCATAGGCCTTGAACAGCTTCTTGACGTTGCGATGGTCCGCATCGAGAAGGCTGCACGCGTCGGCGGCGGCGCGCTTGGTGGAAGTCGGCATCGTGGGCTCCGGTTGAGTGGGGGATGAAAACAAGAACGAGTGACGAAGCATCTGAAGGCGGGGGCGGCGCCCATGTCGGCTGCCGGTTGTCTATGCGGTAGGACCTCGCCCACTGCCGTTGAAAGTGCGGCGGCGACGATGCCAGGGCTTCAACAGGACCAGCAATGCGCCCGCGCCTGCACCCGCGCTGCACGCGACGAGCAAACCCGGATGCTTCTTGCCGTACTCCTGCAGAGGACGCTGGTCCATCTCCTCATGGAGCTCGGCGCGTGTCACGGCGAGCCTGGCCTTGGCGTCGAGGGAAGCGTCAGAGTCGTTCATGCAGTTTCTCCTTTCGGACCACACGAAGCAGGTCGAGGTCGGCTTCGAATTGCTGCTGCACTTCCTGCGCCTTCGGCACCACCGCCGAGCGCATCGCCGCAACGAGTCCGATCACGAACAGGAGCCACGCGACGCCCGGAACGACGACCAGCGCCCAGTGGAACCCCTGCAACACGCCGAGCATGATCGCCACGGCGGTCAGGCCCAATGCGAGCAGGAGACAAACCCCCGCCACCACGGCACCCGTCGCCTTGATCAGCATCGCGCGCTTGGCTGCGGAAAGTTCGGCTCGCATGAGAGCCACGTGGTTGGCCAGATGGCGTGCAACCAGATCTGGCCGCCTGAGGAGGACGGTAAAGAAGGGATGGATCACGGGCATTTGCTCCTGTGGCGGAGCGTTCGAGCGCGCCGTCATTGCGCATGTAGGAAGAAGGCGCGTGCAACCCGCAAGAAGCGCTGAGGACATGCGATGCAAGGCAATGGCGAATGGCCGCAAAACGATGGTGTAGGCGCACACCGGCAAGCTATGAGGACATTGGCGATGGCCTCTGCTGTGATTGCCGGGTCAGGATGAGCGGTTCCATCCCAACCAACCCAACCCAACAGCAGCGAAGGAAAAGTCATGACTGCACCACCTCAACGATCAGGCCAGTCCGGTCAGGTGGCCGATTCGGGCAGCGGGGACGGCACCCGCCCCGTCACCAGCGGCGGCGTCGACAACATCGGGGCCGGAGAAGCGTTCACCGGAAAGCAGACGCAAGGCGGCGACGTCTCGGGCCCGGCTCCTGTGGAGAGAAACTCCGACCGGCGCAAAAGCGTGGAAACCAGCCGTGAAGACGACTCGGCCCCTTACAACCTGAGGGAAGACCTCAGCTCGGAACAGAGCCGGGACCCCTCTTGACGCCAGCATTCGACATCGACATCGACATCGACATTCGACATTCGACATCCGGCATTCGGAGGGGGAACGATGGAGCAGAAATTTCGGGTGCCCTACCTCGAATGGGAATTCGTGTTCTTCGTCCCGGAGCGTGATTTCGACGGCGTGCTCCACGGCCGTGCGGAAGTGATCCGCACGCGCGACCTGCGGCTGGAATGCACTTTCTCCCTGTCCCGCAAGCAAGGCTCACTCCGCCAGCTCCGCGGAGAATTGAACGAGGAGTGCCTCGCCTGGGTTTCGGAATGGCGGCGCCGCAAACGCGGCGGCGGTGGAGGGTGAGCGCCCCGGTTTCGGCCTGGGCCTACTTGGGCGGCGCCTCGCTGACCATGCGGCGCAACAAGTGCTCATCGATCAGCTTGCGGATGGTCTCCACATCGACGGGCTTCGTCAGGTGGGCGTCGAAGCCGGCATTGAGCGCATCCTGGATATCGCGCGGCTGACCCCAGCCGGTCGCCGCGATCAGCATCATTTCGGCGTTCCCAACATCGGCGCGCAATTGCCGTGCAACTTCATGGCCGTCCAGATCCGGCATGCCGATGTCCAGGAGCGCGACGTCGGGCCGGTGCGTTCGGGTGAGTTCGACCGCCTGCAGCCCGCCGTTGGCAATCACGACGCCGTAGCCCGCGCGCTCGAGCAGCTTGGCGAGCCCCCAGGCCGCATCGCGGTTGTCGTCCGCGACGAGGATCTTTGTCTCGCGCGATGGCGGGACGT
This sequence comes from Variovorax sp. 01N429, assembly GCF_056399425.1. Taxonomy (NCBI): domain Bacteria; kingdom Pseudomonadati; phylum Pseudomonadota; class Betaproteobacteria; order Burkholderiales; family Comamonadaceae; genus Variovorax; species Variovorax sp. 01N429. The sequence continues at coordinate 32,235 of NZ_JBFTRG010000023.1, forward strand.
CCAGCGGCACGAGCTGGCGCGGGGTCGGGGGGGCGTCCAACGCCGTGGCGCGGAACACCGGCAGGCCGAAGCGGAAGCGGCTGCCTTGTCCAGGGCCCGCCGAAGTCGCATGGATCCATCCTCCATGCAACTGCACGATGCTGCGCGAGAGCGCGAGCCCGATGCCGAGTCCGCCGGCGATCCTCTCGCGCGCTTCCGGGGCCTGCACGAACATGTCGAACATGGCGTCGATCTCCGCGGGCACCATGCCGATTCCATCGTCGGCGACAGTCACCACCACTTCGTTCTCGACAAGCTCGGCCGACACGCTGATGTGTCCGCCGGCCGGCGTGTACTTGGCGGCGTTGCTCACGAGATTGCTGATGACCTGCGCCAGCCGAACCGGATCGGCATCGACTTCCAACTCGACGACGGGAAGCCTCACGATCAGGGTGTGATTGGCGGCATCGATCTGCGGACGGGTGGCCTCCAGCGCTGACTCGACCACGGCCGAAATGCGAACTGCCTGCCGCTGCAGCGCGAGCCTGCCGAGGCGGAGGCGCGAGACGTCGAGCAGATCGTTCAGCAGTTCGCGCATCGCCGCCCCCTGCCGGCGCACGACGTCGGCGGCCCTGTTGCGGTCGCCGTCGGTGTCCGGGCCTTCGAGCACCTGGGCCGCCGACGATATCGATGCGAGCGGCGTCCGGAGCTCATGCGACAGGACCGCGAGGAACCGGTCCTTGGCCGCGTCGGCCACTTCGAGTGCCCGCCTGGCCGAAAGGTTGTCCTGCAAGGCTTCGAGCAACTCCGCCTTGCTGCGCTCCGCCGCGTCCTGCGCCTTGCGCATCAGCGTCTGGTCGCGAAGCACCTTGACGAATCCGACCGCGGCGGCGGCGCTGTCCCGCATCAGCATCATCGCGCCGCTCGCCCAGAAGCGCGTGCCGTCCTTGCGCACGTGGAAGCGATCGTCGGCGGCGCGACCCTCGGTCCGGGCGAGGTCAGCCTCTTGCTCGGGTGCGCCGGCGGCTCGATCCTCTTCGGTGAAGATCACGTCCACCGAGCGGCCGACGACTTCCTTTTCCGAGTAGCCGAGGATGCGCTGCGCACCCGCGTTCCAGGTCGTGACGCGGCGGTCCAGGTCCGTCGAGAAGATGGCGAACTCGTCGGCGTTCTCGATCACCAGGCGCAACTGCTCGCGGCTTTCGCGCAGTTCGGCCTCGACCTGCTTGGCGACCGTGATGTCGCGCGCGGTGGCGGTGCCCGCCATCACTCGGCCGTTGTCGTCGTGGATCGGCGAAATGGTCATGGAGACCTGAAGCGTCGAGCCATCCTTGCGCCGTCGAACGGTCTCGAAGTTCTGCACCTGCTGACCGGCGATGACTTTTTCGAGCAAGGCCGTCTCACGCACGTCCTGCTCTGGGGACAGGATGGAGAGCGGCCTGCCGATGATCTCTTCCTCCGCATAGCCGAACATGGATTCGGCCCCGCCGTTCCAGCTCAGGATCGTGCCGTCCAGCGCAAAGCTCATGATGGCGTCGCTGGAGAAGGCAACCACCGCCGACAGCCAGAGCCGCACTTCCTCCGCCTGCTTGCGCTCGGTGATGTCGATGAACGACAGTACGATGCCGGCGATGCGGTCGTCGGTCGTGCGGTAGGGCAGCAGGCGCGCGAGGAACCAGCTGCCGTCGGCCTGTCCGACTTCGCGTTCGACCGGCACGAGCCGCTCCAGGACCCGATGCGCATCGGCACTGAGTTCACGGTAATTGAGTTGCGTCGTCAGGTCGGCCAGCGGCCGCCCCAGGTCGGTCGGGATCAGGTTGAACAAGCTGATGGCCGAGGGCGTATAGCGCTTGATGCGCAGGTCGCGGTCCAGAAAGATGGTCGCGATCGCCGTGGCGTCCATCAGGTTCTGCATGTCGCTGTTGGCGTGGCCCAGTTCGTCGACCTTGGCCTTGAGTTCGTGGTTGACCGTCGTCAGCTCTTCATTGATGGACTGCAATTCCTCGCGGCCGGTTTCCAGTTCCTCGGTGGCCGAACGCAGTTCTTCGTTCATGGCCTGCAATTCCTCGTTGCTGGCCTTGAGCTCTTCGGTGGATGCCTCGTACTGCTCGACCGTGTCCCGCAGATGCGACTTGAGCCGCTCCAGTTCGCGATCGAGGTGGCGGGCGACCGGGTCGGGCTCCTTGAGCCGAGCCGCGGCATCCGCCGGTTCGGGCGTCTGCACCGCCGCGGGCCGGCTGTCGAGCAGGACGATGTACAGATCGGCCCCCGGTTCACCCACCGGCGTCACGCTCAGGCGAAGGACCAGCGCCTCGCCATCGAGTTCGATAGGGAGGTCCGGCACTTCGGAAGTCTTCCGTGTCTGACCGGCTTCGAGCAGCGCCGCCCGCAACTCGATGCGCAGGGCCGAGTTCACCGATCGCAGCAGATTGCGGCTCGGCTCGCCGCCCGTGAATTGCAGAAACCGTCCGGCGCTTGGCGAGAGGTGGACGATTTCATATTCGCTGTCCACGAGGATGGAAGGCGGCGCCAGCTCTTCCAGCAGACGCAGGTGCAGTTCGCCCCAGGAAGTCCGATGCGAATGCTCCGGCATGCGGCCGGCGCGCTGCAGGGGCAGCGAGGGCTGAGCGGCCGCGGCCGTCGATGCTGCCTCCGTTGCAACCTGCACGCCCGGCGAGAGCGTGCCGCGCTGCATCTGCAATGCCAGAGTGCCCGGACCCGACGGTACCGGAAGGCCAATGCGCGGCGCCGCGCGTTGCTTGTAGATCCGGTACTTCTTGTCGGCCACGGCAAACAGCGGGCTGCCGTCGTCCACCGATTCCGACGAGCCCAGGAACAGAACGGCGCCCGGATTCAGCGCGAAATGGAAGGTCTCGAAGACGCGCGCTTGCGCGTCCCGGTTCAGATAAATCAGGAGGTTGCGGCAGCTCACGAGGTCGAGCCGCGAAAACGGGGAGTCCTTCAGCACGTCGTGCGTTGCAAAAAGCACCATCTCGCGCAACTCCCTGCGCACGCGATAACCGCGATGCTCCTTGATGAAAAAGCGTTGGAGGCGATCGTCGGACACGTCGGCTTCGATGGCCGCCGGGTAGAGACCTTCGCGCGCTGCCTGGATCGCTTCCTCGTCGAGGTCGGTCGCGAAGATCTGGATCAGGGGCGGCGCGTCGAGCTCGCGCGCGTATTCGGCCAGCATCATTCCGACCGAGTAAGCCTCTTCGCCCGTCGCGCAGGCCACGACCCACACGCGAACCGTTTCGTTCGGCCCCCGTTTGGCGAAGAGCGCCGGGATCTGCCGCTGCAGCGCCGCGAAGGATTCAGGGTCGCGGAAGAAGTTGGTGACGCTGATCAAGAGATCCTGCAGCAGCGCACCGGCCTCCGCGGAATTCGTGCGCAGGCAATTCAGGTAGCTAGGCAGATCCTCGATCGAATTGACCTGCATGCGCCGGGCGATGCGGCGCAGCACGGTGGCGCGCTTGTACGACGAGAAGTCGCGCCCGGTGCGAGCGCGCAGAAACGTCAGGATGTCGCGCAGCGCCGCTTCGTCGTGCCCGGGCGGCGGACGCGAGGCTTGCGAGGCGGGTTCTTCTTCCGTCGGGAGCCGCAGCTGTTCGCCAAGCCGGTGGTAGCGCAGCAGGCGCTCCGACATCTGCGACACCGGCAGCACCCAGTCCACCATGCCGGTCTCGATCGATGCGCGCGGCATGCCGTCGTACTCGGCCTCCTCGGGCGATTGCGCGACCGTGAGACCGCCTCGTTCCTTGATGCGCTTGATGCCGATCGCACCGTCGCCGTCAGCGCCTGACAGCACCACCGCCGAGGCTTTCGGACCGTGCGACTCCGCCAGAGAGCGCAGGAACAGATCGACGGCCAGGGGGCGGCCCCTGCGTTTGAGCAGGCCGAGCTGCAGTTGATCGCCCGCGGTCTGCAGCGACTTGCCGGGCGGAATGACGTAGATGTGATCGGGCTCGATCGTCAGCGTCTCCTGGACCTGGATCACGGGCAAACTCGTGCAGCGCTGCAGCAGTTCGGCCAGCGTGCTTTCATGATCCGCGGCGAGGTGCAGCACGACCACGAAGGCGACGCCCGGCGCTTCAGGAACACTCTTGAAGAAAGTGACCAGCGAGCCGATGCTGCCCGCGGAACCGCCAATGCCAACGACCGGCACCGCGGCCACTGTGCGCGGCAGGGTGGAGGCCGTCTTTTCGGCGTTCTGTTCGCTGGGTTCGGTGGTCCCTTCAGGCTCCGGTGCGCTCATCCTGCCCTTTCGCAAAAGTTCGGCCAACGTTCGAAAAGCCCGAAATTATGCGCCGCATCGAGGCCTGCGGATGTGCATCGCAAGGCGCGCGTGAGCGACCGCACCCCGGTAGTTCTTGCGGCAACTCTTACCGACCGCGGGCGCCAGGCACGAATCAAGCTCGGCAGTCGGGAGCGGGCACTTGGGCACGGCATTTGCCTACATGGAGGCCGTACACCAGAACACCATCATGCAAGCAAACGAGCCGGGCGCCGGCACCCCTCCATTGGCCCTTGCGGGAAACCACGCGGGGCACCACTTCAACTACCAAGGCTGGGACGTGACCCTGCAGCTCGATGGCGTGAGCCGCGAGGGGCACGTGAGCGGACATGCGGATCTGCGCGCCGGCAACTACAGCTGCCGCCTGGTGCTCGCGACTCCCCACGGCGATGGCGCCAGCGCCCTGCGCGCACTTGCGCAGAGAGCCCGGACGCTGATCGCCGATCGCGAAGCACTGGCTGCGTCGATCAAGCGGAGCGGTGGCGACACGAACCCGGCATAGGGAGCGTTCATGTCACCCCACGTCCGTTTGGGGCTGTGCCTTCTCCAGCAACTGGCGCTCATGCAGGTCCTGCGTGAATTGGCGCGGGTGCTGCGCGTCAGCGGGCGCGGCGAGCCGCCGGGCTGGGACGGCGCGACGATCTCCCAGCGATTCGACAACTACCACCGCGAACTCCTGGCCATACGCGGCTCGTTCACCGCGGAGGATCTGAGCCAACTCCGGATCTGCCGCGCTGTGTTCCTGCGCCGGATGATGGCAAGCGCTTCGGCGCGCCTGGGCGGATGGGAGGACTCGGTGTCGCTCGAAGACGCGCCGGTCTCGCGGCTTTTCGAATGGCTGTCGCACGATTTCGAGCGCCTGGAGCTCTCGGCGCTCGAAGAAGGCATGACGATGCGCGAGACCGCGTTCTATCTGCAGATCGTCGGCATCCAGGAGGTCTAGCCGGTGGCGCCGGTTCGACGGAACTACCGGCCGCCCGGCCGAAGTTGCCGCAAGTTTTTCAAGCAGCTGCCTGGCGGGTTGGCCGACGTTCCAGTGCCGCAGCCGTCGCCGGCATGGCACGACTATTGCCGGAGTAAAGGCACACAAGCCGAATCACGCACCAGGACTGCTCCATGGAAATCCAAGCACACGCCCCTCGTCCCCGTCAGTTCGTTCCGCAAGATCTCGATCATGTGGACCTCAACGACGTCTACCAACTGCGTTTCTGGATGCAGGAGTTGCAAGTGACGGAAGGCCGCCTGCGAGCGGCGGTCGCCGCGTGCGGCACGAGGATCGCGGCTGTGAAGAGGTACCTGGGTATCGCCTGAAGGAAAGGCCAATGCAATGGGTGAGTGAGGACGCCGCCGCAGCCAAGTGCCGGGCAGAAGCCGGACAAGCTACCCAAGTTTGGCGCCGACTCGCCGATGGGCCGGCCTGGACAGCCGGCCGGGATCGCGGGCCTTTACGTCCTTCACATCCTTTACGTCCTTTGCGCTCTTCTCGCTTCCTTCGAAGCGGGCTTCACCAGCGGCGACGTCATTGCCAGCACGGGCGGCAAGCCGGCCGGCTGATGCACCGAGCATCTCGGCCAGCCGCATGGCGTCGTGCGGCGCGTGCGCCTTGACGTCGTTGTCGAAGTAGCAATAGACGTCGCGGCGCGCGCACTTCGGCGCCGCACGGGTGGACGCGCACCGCGCATCGGGCGGCTGGCCGCCATCGCGCCATGCCTCGATGCGGCGCGCCCATCGTGACAGCGCCTCGTCGCTGTAGCCGCTGGCGTAGAGCTGGGTATCGCCATGAAGCCGCACGTAGACGAAGTCGGCCGTGACGTCCTCGATCAGCGGAAATCGCCCGGCGGTGTCCGCCACGACAAGCGCCATGCGATGTTCGCGAAGCAGGGCGATGAACGCCGGGTCGACAAAGCTCGGATGGCGGACCTCGAGCGCATGCCGCAGCGGCCGCTCGCCATCCGATTGCAGCCACGTGCGGCCCGCCGTGCGCTGGTCGTGCATGCGACCGAGCGCCTTCGCTTCTTCGGTGTCTTTCGGCAGCAGCGAAAGAAAAGCGCCGATCAGGTCCGCATTCCATTGCAGGGTCGGCGGCAGCTGCCAAAGAATCGGTCCGAGCTTTGCGCCGAGCGCCAGCGGTCCTGACGCGAAGAAGTTGGCGAGCGCCGTGCGGACTTCCTTCAAGCGCAGAAGGTGCGTCACATAGCGCGGGCCCTTGAGCGCGAAGACGAAATCGTCCGGCGTCTCGGATGCCCACCCCTGGTACAGCGGCGGCCGCTGCAGCGAATAGAACGAGCCGTTGACTTCCGTCGACGACAGCACGCTCCCTACATAGGCGAGTTCTTCCCGCTGCTTGAGCCCCTTGGGATAGAACGCGCCGCCACGCCACTCGGCGTAGCGCCAGCCCGAGACGCCGATGCGCAATTCGCCCGAATGCTTGGAACTCTTGGAACTCTTGGAAGGCTTCGAAGCCCTGGTCATGCAGGGACGCTGCGGCAAACCGGCAGGCACGCCCGTAGGAAGAGCGCCCACTCGTAGGTCCGCGCCTTCCGTGTCATCAGTGCCGGGACGACACAAGGTGGCAATCCGCTCACGATGTTCGGGGGTACGGAGTACAGAGCGGAGTACGGCTTCGAGCACAACAGTCAAACCACCGGAGACCATCGTGAGTGAAGAGAAATTCGAGCACTATCGGCATCCATCGGGCGGATGGGGTTCTCTCAAGGCAGTGACCTCGCATCTTCTTCGCGAAGGGATCGCGATCGCGGGTGCCAGAGCGCTGCTGCATCAGAACAAGCCGGACGGATTCATGTGCGTGAGTTGCGCATGGGCGAAGCCGGCGGAGCCGCACCCTGCCGAGTTCTGCGAGAACGGTGCGAAGGCGACGGCCTGGGAGCTCACGTCCAAGCGGCGCACCGCTGAATTCTTTGCATCGAACACCGTCGAAAGACTGCTCCAGATGAGCGACCACGACCTGGAAGCGGGCGGTCGCCTCACCGTCCCGATGAAGTGGGACGCGGCATCGGACCGCTACCTCGAAGTGAGCTGGGAAGACGCGTTCCAGGGTATTGGCGCCGAACTGCGTTCGCTGCGCGAGAGTTCGCCCGAATCGGTGGTCTTCTACACGTCGGGGCGGGCATCGCTGGAAGCGAGCTACATGTACCAGCTCATGGCGCGCCTCTACGGCAACAACAATCTGCCGGACAGCTCCAACATGTGCCATGAAAGCACGTCGGTCGCATTGCCTGAGAGCATCGGCGTTCCGGTGGGAACGGTCGATCTCGGCGACTTCGAGAAAACCGATGCGATCTTCTTCTTCGGCCAGAACGTCGGCGTGAGCAGTCCGCGCATGCTGCACCAGCTACAGGAAGCGCGGCGCCGCGGCGTGCCGATCATCACCTTCAACCCCCTGCGCGAACGCGGGCTCGTGAATTTCGCGAACCCTCAATCGCCCAAGGAAATGCTGACGCCGGCGGACACCACGATCAGCACGCAGTACCTCCAGCTCAAGATCGGCGGCGACATCGCTGCGCTGACGGGGCTCTGCAAGGCGGTGCTCGCAGCCGACGACCCGTCGGCCAATGGCGGCCAGGGCAGCACCGTCGACCGTGGGTTCATCGCCCAGCACACCCACGGCTTCGATGAATTCCAGCGCTTCGTCGAAGACACGAGCTGGGAGTCCATCGAACGCGAGAGCGGCTTGCAGCGCGATGCCATCGAAGCGGCAGCACGCGTGTTCGCCAAGGCGCGCGCAGTGATCGGCATCTACGGCATGGGCCTGACGCAGCATCGAAAAGGGGTGCAGAACGTGCAGATGGTGACCAATCTGCTGCTGTTGGGTGGCCACATCGGCCGACCCGGTGCCGGCATCTGCCCCGTGCGCGGGCACTCGAACGTGCAGGGACAGCGCACGGTGGGCATTTCGGAAAAGCCTGAACTCGTGCCGCTGGACAAGCTGGCGGAACTCTATGGCTTCGAGCCGCCGCGGAAGAAGGGACTGAACACGGTCGAGACCTGCGAAGGCGTGCTCGACGGATCGGTGCGCGCCTTCGTCGGCCTTGGGGGCAATTTCGTTCGTGCGGTGCCGGATACGCGACGCATGGAAGCTGCATGGCGGCGGCTGCGCCTGACGGTCAACATCGCCACCAAGCTCAACCGGACACATCTGGTGCATGGCGAGGTGTCGTACCTCCTGCCCTGCCTGGGCCGCATCGAAATCGATCGCCAGCGCAGCGGAGCGCAAACGGTTTCGATGGAGGACTCGACCGGCTACTTCCATGCATCGCACGCCGTGGCGGAGCCGGCCGCGCCGACGCTTCGCTCGGAGGTCGCGATCGTTGCCGGCATCGCCAAGGCAACGCTGCCGCCGAATCCGCGCGTGCCGTGGGACGACTGGGTCGACGACTACTCGCGCATCCGCGATGCGATCGAGGCGACATGGCCGGATGTGTTCACCGACTTCAATGCCCGCTTCGGCAAGCCGGGGGGCTTTCAACGGCCGATCTCGGCGAACAAGCACGAGTGGAAGACACCGACCGGCAAGGCCAACTTCGTCTTGCCCGGTTCGCTCGAGGTCGACCCCGATGCGCCGGAGACCGGGCCGGACGTGCTTCGCCTCATGACCATCCGCAGCGACGACCAGTTCAACACCACCATCTACAGCCTGGACGACAGGTTCCGCGGCGTGCATGGCACGCGGCGCGTGCTGTTGATGAACCCGTTCGACATCGACCGGCTCGGCTTCGAGGAAGGCGCCATCGTCCGCGCGACGACCGCGGTGGACGACGGCGAAACACGCGAGGTCGACGGGCTGCGCGTCACGCCCTACAACATCCCGCGCGGCTGTGCCGCCGGCTACTACCCAGAGTGCAATCCGCTTCTGCCGCTGGCCCACCATGCCGAACGCGCGAAGGTGCCCGCGGGCAAGTCGATTCCCATCCGCCTGCAAGCCGGTTCGCCAGCAGCCCACGCTTGACGAGCGGCCATGCAGGACGCGCTCGCGCCAGCCGGAGTCCAGGCCGCTCACATCTATGGGCTGTGGCAGTTCACGCTCATCGTGTGCATGCTCGTCTTCGCCGGCGTGCTGCTCGCGCTGCTCGTCGCCATGCGAAAGGGCTCGTCCGCGCGGCACCCTTCGCCGGCGGTGCCGGATCCCGCCAGCGCGGGCGAGCGGAGCGCAGGACGCGCCGTGCTGGCGGCGACGCTGCTGTCGTCGGCGGGGCTGGTGGTTCTGGTGGGCGCCGACATTTCCACCGATCGATCGCTGTCTCGGCTTGCGGTGGACGACGCGCTGCACATCCGCATGGTCGGGCACTCGTGGTGGTGGGAAGTGTCCTATGGCGCCGAAGGGCAGCCGCCCGATTTCAAGCTCGCCAACGAGCTGCACGTGCCGGTTGGACGCCCGGTCGTGATCGCCCTGGACAGCGTCGACGTGATCCACACCTTCTGGGTTCCGAACCTGCATGGCAAGAAGGACATGCTGCCCGGCCGGCCGACGACCATCGAGTTCAGGGCCGACAAGCCCGGCGTGTACCGCGGGCAATGCGCGGAGTTCTGCGGGCAGGAGCACGCACTGATGGCGCTCTCGGTCACCGCCGAATCGCCGGAAGACTTTGCAGCGTGGGAGGCCTCGCAGCGAGCGCCCGCCGCGCAGCCTTCTGATGCGGAGGCGCTTCGGGGCCAAGCCATCTTCATGTCGGGCACCTGCGCGCAATGCCATGCGATCAAGGGCACGTCGGCGCAAGGCGCGCTCGGACCCGACCTGACGCACCTGGCGGGCCGCAGGACCATCGCGGCCGGCGCCATCGCCAACACGCCGAGCGAACTCGCCGCCTGGATCGTCGATCCCCAAGCCAAGAAGCCTGGCAGCTGGATGCCGGCGAACCCGCTCGCGCCCGACGACGTGCGCGCCCTCGTCGCCTACCTCGGTACCCTCCAATGAAGCCGGCCCAAGCGTCGATCGCCGCGCGCACGAAGCGGGTCGACGGCGAGGATTCGCCCGAAATCGCCACCACGCTGGCGAAGGCATGGCGCGACCCGCCCGGTTGGCGGGGCGTGCTGTCCGCCATCGACCACAAGACGCTGGGCCGGCGCCTCATGCTGACCACCTTCGCTTTTTTCCTGATTGCAGGGCTGCTGGCCCTGGCGATGCGCACGCAGCTCGCAAGGCCCGGCCTGCGCCTCATGAGCCCCGACGTCTACAACCAGCTCTTCACGGTGCACGGCTCCACGATGATGTTTCTCTTCGCGGTGCCCGTCATGCAAGCGGTGGCGGTCTACCTCGTGCCCTTGATGATCGGTGCGCGGTCCATCGCCTTCCCGCGCATGAACGCCTATGCCTACTGGGTGTTCCTCTTCGGCGGAATCTTTCTCTATGCGGGTCTCGTGTTCGGCAACGGGCCGAACACGGGCTGGTTCAGCTACGTCCCGCTGTCCTCGGGCGACTACTCGCCGAGCAAGGGACCCGACATCTGGGCGCAGATGATCACCTTCACCGAGCTGTCGAGCCTGCTGGTCGCGGTCGTGCTGATCACCACCATCTTCAAGATGCGGGCGCCGGGCATGACGCTCGGACGCATGCCGCTCTTCGTATGGGCCACGCTGGTGACGCAGTTCATGGTGCTGTTCGCGATGCCGGCCGTGATGCTGGCGAGCACGTCGCTCATCCTCGACCGCCTGGTCGGCACGCAGTTCTTCAGCCCGCAGCGCGGCGGCGACGTGCTGTTGTGGCAGCACCTGTTCTGGTTCTTCGGTCATCCGGAGGTCTACCTGATCTTCATCCCGCCGCTGGGTTTCATCTCCACCATCATCGCGACCTTCTCTGGGCGGCCGATCTTTGGCTACACGGCCATGGTGCTCGCGCTGATCGCGACGGGGTTCCTGGCCTTCAGCCTGTGGGTCCACCACATGTTCGCCACCAACCTGCCGGAACTCGGAAAGGCCTTCTTTACCGCTTCGAGCCTGTCCATTGCCGTTCCTTCCGCAGTGCAGATCTTCTGCTGGATCGCGACGCTGTGGCACGGGCGCGTGCGGCTTGCGACGCCCCTGTATTTCGTCCTCGCCTTTTTCTTCATCCTCGTGCTGGGCGGGTTGACGGGCCTGATGCTCGGATCGGTCTCCATCGACCTGCAGGTGCACGACACCTACTTCGTCGTCGCCCATCTGCATTACGTGCTGTTCGGCGGCGGGGTGTTTCCGCTCTTCGGAGCGTTCTATTACTGGTTTCCGAAGTTCAGCGGGCGCATGCTGAACGAGAAGGCGGGCCTCTGGCATTTCTGGCTCTTCTTCGTCGGCTTCAACCTCACCTTCTTTCCGATGCATCTGCTGGGTCTGTGGGGCATGCCGCGCCGCGTCTGGACCTATCCCGAAGGCATGGGCTGGGACTCGCTGAACCTCATGGCAACGATCGGTGCCTGGACCATCGGACTCAGCGTGGCGACTTTCCTCGGCAATGTCGCCTGGAGCCTGTGGCGGGGCCGCGTGGCCGGACCGAACCCTTGGGGCGCCTCGACGCTGGAGTGGCTGGCCACCAGCCCGCCGCGCCCGCACAACTTCAGCGTCATTCCCGTGGTCCAGTCCGCGGAACCGCTCTGGGAGCCGAACGGAATACCGTCGACCGTGAGCGGGCTCGCGACCGACGCGCGAGAGGTCCTGGTCACCAGCGTGATCGAGGCGCATCCTGAAAACCGCCCGCTCTTCCCCATGCCCACGGCGTGGCCCTTCTGGAGTGCCGTCGCCACGACCGTGCTTTTCGTCGGATCGGTCTTCACGCCTTGGGCGGTCGTCTGGGCCGCCTTCCCGCTGACGGCGGTCCTGATCGCCTGGTTCTGGCCCAACAAGAGAGAAAACGCTCATGCCGTGGCGCTGGAGCAGAGGCCATGAGCGTGCCCGGCGCAACGCTGCCTGCCAGGCCCGGTGCAAGGCTCGAAGTCGGTCATCTGCCGACCTATGGCTTCGGTACCCGGAGCCTGATGTTCTGGGGCACCCTCGGACTGATGCTGATCGAAGGCACCGTCTTCGGGCTCGGCGTGATGACGTATTTCTACCTGTGGGGCGTTTCGCCCCAATGGCCGCTCGGAGCAGCACCGCCGCGCCTCTTGTGGGGCACGATCAACACGGTGCTGCTCTTCGCGAGCATGTGGCCCAACGAACTCGCCAGGCGCGCCGCCAATGCCGAGAACCGGCGCGTGGCACGGCGCTGGCTGGTGGTGTGCGCCTTGTTCGCGATCGCCTTCCTGGCCGTACGCGCGCTGGAGTTCGGCGCGCTCAACATATCGTGGGACGCCAATGCCTACGGCTCCGTCATCTGGGTCCTGCTGGGGCTGCATACGACGCACCTGATCACCGATCTTGTCGATACGGTCGTGCTGGGCGTCCTGCTCTTCACCGGCCCCTTCGAAGGCAAGCGGTTCAGCGACGTGAGCGAGAACGCGGTGTACTGGTATTTCGTCGTGGCGAGTTGGCTGCCGATCTATGCGGTCATCTACCTGGCGCCCCTGTTCTGACGACGGAGGGGCTCGAACGTGATCCGCTCGATCCGCTTGCGACATCTCCCGGCAGCAGGATTCGCACTCTGTGGCGCATCGCTGGCGCATGCGCACACCGGTGCTGCGACGATCGCCGCATGGGCACCTTCGTGGAACTTCGAACTCGGTGTGAGTCTGCCGCTGCTGATCTCGGCCCTGCTGTATGCGGCGGGGCACCGGACACTCCTGCAGCGTGCGAGATCAAGCCGCGCGATCCTGAAACGGCAGGCGCTTGCCTTCGCCGCAGGATGGATCGCATTGGTCGCCGCGCTCCTGTCGCCGCTGGACGCGTTGGGCGGCGCTCTTTTTTCGGCGCACATGGTGCAGCATGAATTGATGATGATCGTGGCGGCGTCGTTGCTGGTCATCGGCCGTCCGCTGCTCACGATGCTGTGGGCGTTTCCCGCGCGCGGACGAACGCTCATCGGCAAGGCAATGCGCTCCGGCGGCGTTCGTGGCACATGGCGGTTCATCACGCGGGCGAGCGTCGCCTGGGTCCTGCATGCGGCAGCGCTTTGGCTCTGGCATGCACCGCGCCTGTTCGAGGCGGCCCTGGCGGACCCCGCGATACACGCTTTGCAGCATGCGAGCTTTCTGGGCAGTGCGCTGCTGTTCTGGTGGACGATCTTCGGAGCGCATGCACGAAACCTCAACGGCAACGGCAACGGCAACGGCAACGGCAGCAACGGCGGTGCGGCCATGCTCTCGCTGTTCACGACCATGGCCCATACCGGCGCGCTCGGCGCGCTGCTGACGCTGGCACCGGCGCTCTGGTATCCGTCGTACATCGAGTCGGCCACCGCATGGGGCTTCGATCCGCTCCAGGACCAGCAACTCGGTGGCCTGGTCATGTGGGTGCCGGGCGGCCTTGCATACCTCGTCGGCGGGCTGGTGGTGGCTGCGCAACGCCTGCTGCAGCGCGACGGGCGTCCCTTGGTTCCAGGTGCCGGGGCGGGACCATGAAACGGCAACCACGTCGCCTTGCCCTTGCTTGCGCCGCGATGGCGGCCCTGCAGTGCGCAGCGGCGCCGCCATCGCTATCCCCGTCCCCATCCGCTCTGCGCGACCAAGGCGAGTACCTCGCGCTGGTCGCTGGCTGCGCGTCTTGCCATACCGATCCGAATGGCGGCCGCCCCTTCGCGGGCGCACGCAGTGTTCCGTCGCCCTTCGGCCCGATCGTGACCACGAACATCACGCCCGACAAGGAGGCCGGCATCGGACGCTACACCTTCGCCGATTTCGAGCGGGCCCTTCGCGACGGCGTCACGCCCAGCGGCCGCCGCCTCTATCCGGCGATGCCGTACACGGCCTACACGAAGATGCGCGAAGAAGACCTCCAGGCGCTCTACGTCTATCTGATGGAAGGCGTCGAGCCGGTGCCCGTGAAGCCACCCGAGACGAAGCTGCCTTTCCCGTTCAACCAGCGCTGGATGCTGCGCCTCTGGCAGCTTGCGTTCCTCAAGAAGGGCGTCTATGAGCCAGAGCCCGGCAGGGATGCCGCCTGGAACCGCGGCGCCTACCTGGTGCAGTCCACCGCGCATTGCGGCAGCTGCCATACGCCGCGCGGAATGGGCTACCAGGAGCGCGGCGAGAACGAGTCGTCGAGCCAGTTCCTTGCGGGCACCGTCACCAATGATTGGTTCGCGCCCAACCTGACGGGCGACTCCGGTGCCGGCCTCGGGCGCATCGACCAGCAAGCGGTCGCCTCCTTCCTGAAGAACGGCAAGGGCGGCGGGCTGGTCGCCTACGGGACCATGGCCGAAACGGTGAACGAATCGCTGCGCTATATCAGTGAAGAAGACGCCAACGCCATCGCCGGCTACCTGAAATCATTGCCGGCGCAGCAGCCTTCGGGCCAGTACGACCCGAAGCCGGACCGTGAGCAGTGGGCAGAAAAGGGCAATCACACCGCAGGCACCCAGTCCGTGGGTGCGGCGGTCTACGCCGGCTTCTGTGCGCAATGCCACCAGCAGGAAGGCAGGGGGCTGCCGCCGGGCATACCCCGCCTGGCGGGCAATCCCAGCGTGCTGGGCAAGGACACGACATCCCTCATCCGTCTGGTGCTCGAAGGCGGACGTGCGGCACAAACGACCGATGAGCCGCCCTCGGAGATGCCTTCGTTCAACCGCACGCTGAACGACGTGCAGATCGCGCAGGTTCTCACCCACATCCGAACGACCTGGGGGAATGACGCGCGCCCGGTGTCGTCCGGCGACGTCGCGAAGCTGCGCCGCAAACTCAAGCGGCCGCCGTGAGCCTGGCCCGGTGCCTTCGCCGCATTCGCAAGGTTTGCAGCATCGACCGCTGAAGCGTCCTACAAACCGGCCAGAGTGCCACGCACATCGATGGGCCGAGGCACTGCATAGCTTTGCATCTGCATCACAGGAGATGACGATGGCACCCGCTTCCAAAGAGCCCACAGCGCCGGCGAACCCGAATGGTCCGCCGCTGAGCAAAGTCATGCCCACAAAAGCGGAGGCGCGGGCCTCGGGGCTGGAGGGCGCCGGGCCGGTGCAGAAAGTCGATCTGGATTCGCCCGAGAACGTCAATCGATGGCTGCGCGAACTCGACGTCACGCGCGATCAGCTCGAAGCAGCGGTGAAGGCGGTCGGCACGAGTGCGACGGAGGTCGAGATGTACCTGAAGGGCAGCCGCTCTTCGACCAATGCCGATCAGTTGACCGGCAAGCCTGGCCCCTGAGGCGAGGCCCTGGCTTCGAGC
Organism: Variovorax sp. 01N429; assembly: GCF_056399425.1. Lineage (NCBI taxonomy): Bacteria > Pseudomonadati > Pseudomonadota > Betaproteobacteria > Burkholderiales > Comamonadaceae > Variovorax > Variovorax sp. 01N429. Next base: position 47,745 of record NZ_JBFTRG010000023.1, read on the forward strand.
CCCGTCAGAGCGCCCCCTTGGCAATCCACCGCGTCAACCCAGCTTCGTAGCGCGCCCGCGCGGCTTCGAGCGGTGGCCGGTCATCGGCTTCCCGTGAGTCGTCGAGCGCCATCCGGAAGTAGCCCATCTGAAATGCCAGATAGCACGGCTTGAGAAATCGAAGGAGGTCCTCGTCCAGGCGAACGCCTGCCGCACGCAGCTGCCCGATCAGCGTCAGCTCTTCTTTGTCGGACAGCGACAACTCCACAGTCGCGCCCGCAATGTCCCACGCGACATCCTGGCAACCGACCAGATCGTGCGCCGCGTGGTGGTCGACGGCATCTGTCTTGAGAAAGCGGTCTTCCTGCATCAGCCACTCCCATGCATGCAAACGGCTGTCGGTCTCGATCGGCATCACACGCGCCTGGAGCGAGGCAGCAAGAGACTCCCTGGCTTGCCAGGCCGTGGCCGCCGTGGCTCCGAGGGCCTCTTGCGTGTTGTGGCGCGCCATGGCTTGCAATTGAACCAGCGAAGCGCCACGGCCGCTCGGAGCCGGGAAACGCAGGGCGCGATAAGCAAGATAGGCACTCAGGTGCGCGACAAACCGCGAGCGCAATGGCGGGGCCAACTGCGGCGGCAGCGGCCGCATGTCGTCGCGCCAGCGCTCGACGAGAAAGCCGTGACAGAAGGCCACCGGCTCGGGACAGAAGCCCGCTGCGGCGAGCGCACTCGCACGTTCGAACGCATGCACACCGCGCCGGCCGAGGCCGACGAACTTGGCCAGCCATCGCCGCCCCGACGCATGCGCCAGGTATTTGCGGCGCTCCTGCCATGGATGCGAGGGCGGTCGCGAGGCGGCCGTCGGCTGCAGCTTGCGCCACGCGCCATTGCCGATGTCTTGCAGCGGTTCATCGAGCGGCCCCAGTGCTTGCGCAATCCAGTTCGACAACCGATGGGCCGGATCGCCTGCCTCCAGCACCGAGGCGTCGAAGCCCGAAACCCACTGGGGCGCCTGCGCCCAAAGCCGACGCACCTCATCGCTCGCATGGGCGCCGGGTCCGTTGCCGTGGCTCGGAAAGAGATGAAGCTGGTCCGGCCGAACTCTCGGGCCCGCGCCCGTTAGCCATCGGATCGCCGCCGCCATCGAAGAGCCTGAAAGGCCCGGCCCCTCATCGACAATCGCAAAGCGGCATCCGCCGGGAAGGCGCGCAGGAGCTTCGGCTTCGATGCGGCGCTCGAACGGCGGGCCGGTCGGCCGCAACGTCAGCGGCAGCGGCGCACCGAGTGCGATCGCGACCATCGCCGACAGGCTGGTGCCGATGCTGCGGAGGCCGATCACGCGCCACGGCGCCGCAGGGTCCGAGACTGAAGCTCGGCAGCGCAACGCCGCCTGCAGATAGCTCTCCGGATAGAGCGCATAGAAGGCGTAGCCCTCCGGCGTGCGCATCTCGAGCCATTGGTCCCTTGCCGCGTGGTCGCAGGCGCGAAGCTCGAGCCACGGCAGCGTCGCGGTTTGCGCAAAGCTGCAGTTCCACGACACGGCGCAACAGTGCGCCAGGGCCATCACCAGGCGCATCGCCGTCACTTCCTCGACGCCCGCGGCGTCGACGCCGGAGCGCTCGAAATGCGCATCGGCGAAGCCCTGCGCGAGCATGCCGGCATCGATGAGCAAACCCGTGAGCCGGCCATGGCGCTCCAGTCCGGGTGCCGTCGTATCGACTTGCCGCATGGCGAGCCGAAGCCGCGCGAGCGCCGTGGTCGCGGGCTCCCGCTGTACGGCATCGCCGTAGACCAGCATCACTCCGCCGAAGGAAAGGACCGATAGGCGATGCGCTCGAAAGCCTCGAAGGTCGGGATCGACCACGCCACGACTCGGCCGCGGCGATAGTCCTCGAGCCACCGAACCCAGCACTCGAACTGCGCAGGGGAAGGCGAGATGACCGCGCGGCGCTTCTTCGCGAGGGCAAGCGCATCCAGGGGCGTCGCGCCATGGGCGACCAGCACGCAGAGCGCGAGCGTTGCCGAACGGCCGATGCCGTGCTCGCAATGAATCAGTACGCGGCGCCCCGCGTCCATCCATTGCGTCGCGAACCGCACGCCGTGCGCGAGATGCGTGGATTCGATCGCGCACGTGTCCTCGGTCGGCAGATGCAGCAACACGATGCCATGGCTGCGCAGCAGATGCTCGTCGTCCCTGGCTTCCAGACGCAGGTCGACGACGGCCTCGATGCCGTGTTCACCGGCGAGCCTGTCGACGTGCCGATGATCGAAGCTGCCGCCGACCGCCAGCTGGTCGGTGATCCAGCTGAAGGTGGGCTTCCATTGCGCAACGCGCGTCATGGCTCATGCCATCGAACGAACGGAAACCGCCGGATCGACACGCGCCGGCAGGGGGGTGCGCGCGAAGCTGCCCGGCGCATAGCGGCGCACCATGCGTGCGCAGAACTCGGCGTACTCGCCAACATCCAGCGGCGGGCTCGTGTGATGCGGTGCCTTGCCGCGATGCTCCGGCGTGAAGCAGAAGGTGAGCGTGACGTCGAAGGGCTCCAGCAGCCGCATCTGCCGGTCGAACCATCGATCGGCGTCCGGGCGAAAGCTGTCGGCCCAGCTCAAGCCGGTGCGCAAATGGCGAACGCCGAGCTGACGCAGCCAAAGGACGGCGTCTTCGATGCGCGGATCCTCGAAGTGAAACCACTGGCAGATGCCGAGGGCGGGCGCATAGTCGCTGAAGAGGCGGCAGGCGAGCTTGGGCGTGCCGTCCTCGCGCAACAGGCCCATGTGGAAATGCCGGTAGTAGCTCGACCCTTCGGCCTCACGATGCCGGGTGGTCGCGGGCCACGCCTTCGGAAGATCGTAGAGCGAATACCAGTGAACACGCGGGACGCGGCCGATCAGCAGTTCCGCCGAACGCGAGAGGCCGAACACCTGCACTTCCTCGGCGCCGAAGCTCGAAACCCCCACTTCGGTGACCCACACCGGCATGTTCGCGACAGCTTCGATCTCGGCGATGCGCGAGGGCCATTCATCGATCTGCCAGTTGTTCCAATCCAGCGGAAAGCCGTGAACAGCCACCGCATCCATGAGATCGAGAACGCCATCGTTGCGCAACCGCTCGATGAAGTGCGGATCGATCGGCGAGATGCCGCCCAGGACGCGGACCATCTCGGGGTTCTCCGAGCGCACCGCCATGGCTGCCTCTCGCGCCATGCAGCCGAACTGCGTCCACTCGGGATCGAGCTCCAGATCCCAGTGCGATTTATTGTTGGGCTCGTTCCAGAACTTGACGGCTTCGATCATTTCCGCTGCTCCGAGGGGTCGACCGCCACGTTAACGGCTGGCGCAGGGCGAGGTTCAGGCGGCCCCATCGCTTCGGCATCGCCCCTGATGAAGGCTTCCACCAGCTCGCGCGCTTCGTCATCGGTGAACTGCTGCGGCGGCGACTTCATGAAGTAGCTCGAAGGCGCCAGCACCGGCCCGCCGATGCCGCGATCCTTTGCCAGCTTGGCGCAGCGGATGGCATCGATCACCACGCCCGCCGAGTTGGGCGAGTCCCACACCTCCAGCTTGACTTCGCACTGCAGCGGGACGTTGCCGAAGGTCGTGCCCTCCATGCGGATGTAGCACCACTTGCGATCTTCGAGCCAGGGCACGTGGTCGCTCGGACCCACGTGCACGTCCGCAGCCTTCATCGGATTGCCGAGCTGGCTGGTGACGGCCTGCGTCTTCGAGATCTTCTTGGATTCGAGGCGCTCGCGCTCCAGCATGTTGAGGAAATCGGTGTTGCCGCCAAAGTTGAGCTGATAGGTGCGATCCAGCCGAACTCCGCGCTTGCGAAAAAGATCGGTGAGGATGCGATGCACGATGGTCGCGCCGACCTGCGACTTGATGTCGTCGCCAATGACCGGCAATCCGCGATCCGCAAAGCGCCGCTGCCAGACAGGATCCGACGCGATGAACACCGGCATGCAGTTCACGAAGGCGCAGCCGGCGTCGAGCGCCTGTTGCGCATACCAGCGCGCTGCCTTCTCCGAGCCCACTGGCAGATAGGAGACGACGACATCCGTCCGCGTCTTCCTCAGGACTTCAGCCACGTCCACTGCGGGGCGGCGCGCGATGGGGACCACGCCCTTGAGATAGCGGCCGATGCCGTCATGGGTGGCTCCGCGTTTCACGTCCACGCCGATCCGCGCAACGTCGGCAAAGCGGATCGTGTTGTTGGGCGGCGCGAAGATCGCTTCGCCGAGATCGCGGCCCACCTTGTGCGCGCTCACGTCGAAGGCCGCGCTGAATTCAATGGCGCCCGCGTGATAGCCCGCGAGATCGACGTGCATCAAGCCGGGCACGAAATCGCCTGCGGCACCTTGATAGAACGTCACGCCCTGCACGAGCGAGCAAGCGCAGTTGCCCACGCCGACGATGGCAACCCGAACCTTCTTCATGGCTGAACCCTTTGTTGTTCGATCGCCGCTGTGTCAAAGCAGCAGTGTCGCGGAGCGCGACGAAACCAAATCTACAGCCGTTGGTTTCGAAGCGCCTCAGGAAAGTTGCTTGTTTAAGGCGAAACCAACTCAGCCGTGACGTAACCGCGTTTTCTTCCTACGCCTCGATCGGCGCGCTCGTACAAAGCGCTGGATTTCGAATGCAGCAACTTTGATCCATCGCGCAACGCGACCAGAACAACGCAAGAAGCAACGACGAAGCAACGAACGAACAACGAAGAAACACGAAGAAAGGGTCTCATGGCACAGCACGTACTCATCACCGGCGGCGCCGGCTTCATCGGCTCGCACGTCGCGGACGAACTCCTCTCGCACGGTTATCGCGTTCGCGCGCTGGACACGCTCGCGTCGCAAGTGCATGGCGAGCGCCCTCGACGTCCGAGCTACCTGGACCCGGAAGTCGAGTTGATGCAAGGTGACGTGTGCGACCCGGCGCTCGTCCGCAAGGCGCTCGAAGGCGTCGACGCGGTCTATCACTTCGCCTCGGCGGTGGGGGTCGGCCAAAGCATGTACCAGGTCGCGCACTACACGCGCGCCAACAACCTCGGGACTGCGGTGCTGCTCGAGGCGCTGATCGAGCGCCCCGTCGCTCAACTGCTGGTGGCTTCGAGCATGAGTGTCTATGGCGAAGGGCTCTATCGCACGCGCGAAGGCGAGGTCCGCGTGGTGGGGGAGCGCTCGTTCGATCAACTGCGCCGCGGCGACTGGGAACTGCACGACGCCGAAGGGCATGTGCTGTCACCTGCGCCGACGCCTGAAGACAAGCCGCCGGCACTTGCCTCCGTGTATGCGCTGTCGAAGTTCGATCAGGAACGCATGTGCCTGATGATCGGCCGGGCCTTCGGCTTCAAGACGGTCGGCTTGCGATTCTTTAACGCCTATGGGCCGCGCCAGGCACTGTCGAATCCCTACACGGGCGTGCTGGCGATCTTCGCGTCGCGCCTGCTCAACGACAGTCCGCCGCTGATCTTCGAAGACGGCCAGCAGCAGCGCGACTTCGTGAGCGTGTATGACATCGCGCGCGCCTGCAGGCTTGCGCTTGAAACGCCTGCAGCAGCGGGCGAGGTCTTCAACGTGGGCAGCGGCAAGCCGAGCTCGGTCGTGGAGATCGCCCGTCGGCTGGCGGAGGTCGTGGGCAAGGAGCAGGTGCATCCCGAGGTGACCGGCAAGTACCGTGTGGGAGACATCCGCCATTGCTACGCCGACATCCGCCGTGCACGCGAAGTCCTGGGCTATGAGCCACAGGTCGATCTGCAGGAAGGCTTGTCGGAGTTGGCGGCATGGCTCGAGGGCCAGGCGGCGGTGGACCACGTCGTTCGGGCTCGTGACGAACTCACCGCCCGGGGGTTGGCGCTATGACGAGTCGCGTGACCCGAACGCATGGCGTGAACGGCAACCACGCGGCAGGACCGCGCAAGGCGCAATCCATCCGCTTCGGCCGCGATGAAGACCTCACGCTCATCACCGGCGGCGCCGGGTTCATCGGCTCCAACCTGGCGCATCGCCTGATGAGCGAGCGCAGGACGGTGCTGGTCTATGACAACCTTTCGAGGCCCGGCGTTGAGGCCAACCTCGAATGGCTCAGGCAGCAACATGGCGAGCGCCTTTCGGTGATGGTCGAAGACGTGCGCGACGCCGAAGCGGTGCGATGGGCCGTGGGCAGGGCGCGGCGGATTTTTCATTTCGCTGCGCAGGTCGCTGTGACCACCAGCCTCGTCGACCCGATGGAAGACTTCGGGGTCAATGCGCTGGGAACGCTCAATGTGCTGGAAGCCGCGCGTGCTCAGCCCCGCGCGCCTTCGATCGTGCTGACGTCGACGAACAAGGTCTACGGTGGCCTCGACGACGTGGCCCTGGAGTTGAGCGGGCAACGCTACGCGCCGGCTTCACCCGAGACGCTGGCGCATGGCATTTCGGAAGACAGGCCGCTCGATTTCCATAGCCCCTACGGATGCTCGAAGGGAACGGCGGACCAGTACGTTCACGACTATGCGCGCAGCTTCGGCCTGCGGACCGTGGTGTTCCGGATGAGCTGCATTTACGGCCAGCGGCAGTTCGGCACGGAAGACCAGGGCTGGGTCGCCCACTTCCTGCTGCGCGCATTGCGGCGCGAGCCGATCACGATCTTCGGCGACGGCAGGCAGGTGCGAGACATCCTGCACGTGGACGACCTGGTGAACGCGATGGTTCTTGCCGACGAGCATATGGAGCGGCTTTCGGGACAGGCTTTCAACATGGGCGGCGGGGTGGACAACGTCATCAGCTTGCTGGACCTGCTCGATCGCATCGAGGCGATCGACGGCACGCGGCCGAAGGTGGACTTCGATGCCTGGCGAGTGGGCGACCAGCGCTACTACGTCTCGGACACCCGGCGCTTCCAGCGGGCGACGGGCTGGCGTCCGCAGACGAGTGCCGACCACGGCATCGAGCGACTCTACGCATGGCTGCGCGAGATGCGGCGAACGTCCGTCTCGGCTCCCGCGGGGAAGTCCCTGGTCGCCGAGGGAGATGCCAAGTGCTTGCGGGCGTGATCGCCTCGCCGGGCCACGTACTGCTCAAGCACGTGCCACGGCCTGAGCCCGGTCCAGGCCAGGTCCTTCTGCGGCTCGAAGGTTCGGGCGTTTGCGCATCGAGCATTCCGCTCTGGGAAGGCCGGGAATGGTTTCAGTACCCGCAGGCCGCGGGCGCGCCGGGTCACGAGGGCTGGGGCCGCGTGGAGGCATGCGGGGAGGGCGTCACCCAAGTGCGCGTCGGCCAGCGCGTGGCCGCGCTCAGCTACTGCGCCCACGCCGAGTACGACGTGGCCGATGCAAGCGCCGTGGTCCCGCTGCCGCCCATGCTCGACGGCATGCCGGTGCCCGGTGAGCCGCTGGGTTGCGCCTTCAACATCTTCCGGCGCAGCGGCATTGCCGCCGGACAGACGGTCGCGATCGTCGGCATCGGCTTTCTCGGCGCATTGCTCACGCGAATGGCCTCCAGCGCGGGTGCACGCGTGATCGCCATCTCCCGAAGGCCCTTTGCGCTGGACATCGCGAGGGCCTGCGGCGCGCAAGAAGCCGTCGAGATGAACGACCACTGGCGCGTCATCGAACAGGTCAAGCGCCTCACCGATGGGCATTTGTGCGAGCGCGTGATCGAAGCCGTCGGGCTGCAGGCGCCGCTCGATCTGGCAGGCGAACTCACCGCCGAAGGCGGACGGCTGGTGATTGCCGGCTATCACCAGGACGGAACAAGACAGGTGAACATGCAGCTCTGGAACTGGCGGGGCATCGATGTCATCAATGCGCACGAGCGTGACCCCGCGCGCGCGATCGTGGGCATCCGCGGCGCCGTGGACATGCTGTGCTCGGGCGTGTTCGACACCTTGCCGCTCATCACGCATCGTGTGGGCCTCGATGAATTGGGCAGCGCCCTCGCCATGACACGCGACCGGCCCGACGGCTTCCTCAAGGCCGTCGTCACGACCGGCTGAGGAGCTGCGATGAGCGAACAGATCAAGCAACTGCGCGTGCCGGCCGGCTCGGACGCGAAGCCCGCTGCCACCACGCGCCGGCCGAGGCTCGGCTTTCTTGGCGTCGGATGGATCGGCCGCAATCGCCTGCGCGCCATCGCCGATGCGGACGTTGCGGACATCGTTGCCGTGGCAGACCCCGACACGGCATTGCGCACGCACACGCTGGCCCTGGCGCCGGACGCCGCCACCTGCGAGAGCCTCGAAGCACTGCTGGACCTCGAACTCGATGGCGTGGTGATCGCCACTCCGAGCGCGCTGCATGCGGGGCAAGCCGAGGCTGCGTTGACGAAAGGCGTCGCCGTTTTCTGCCAGAAGCCGCTGGCTCGCACGGCGGCAGAAGCGCAGAAGGTCATTGCGGCGGCACGGCGGTCGAACCGGCTGCTGGGCGTCGATCTTTCGTACCGCCACACCAGCGCGATGCGAGGCATACGCGCCGCTGTGCGGGAAGGCGAGATCGGCGACGTCTACGCCATCGACCTTGTCTTCCACAACGCCTATGGGCCGGACAAAGCCTGGTTCCGCGATCCAAAGCTCTCCGGCGGCGGTTGCGTGATCGATCTCGGCACGCATCTGGTCGATCTCGCCTTGTGGACGCTCGGCGCCTGGGAGGTGAGTGACGTCGCCGCGCAGCTCTTTGCCGGCGGCCGGCGGCTCGGCCCGCGCCCCGAGGTGGTGGAAGACCACGCCATCGTGCAGTTCAACCTCCACAGCGGCCCTGATGGGTTCGTGGCTGTGAGGCTGGCCTGCTCGTGGAACCTGTCGGTCGGGCGCGACGCCGTCATCGAGGCGCACTTCCACGGCACGCGTGGCGGCCTGGCAATGCGCAATGTCGGCGGATCGTTTCTCGACTTCGTGGCCGAGCGCTTCGACGGCACCCGCAGCACAGTGCTTGCGGCGCCGCCGGACGACTGGGGCGGCCGCGCTGCACTGGAGTGGGTTCGCCGGCTCGCCGGCGGCGAGGGCTTCGACCCCGAAATCCGAAGCGTGGGGGAGGTCGCGCGCGTCCTGGATGCCGTCTATGGCCGATGACGTTCGCATCCGGACAGTGCTGATGACTACCGACAGCGTCGGGGGCGTCTGGACGCACGCCTTGGAACTCGCGCGTGCGCTGGGCCGTCGCGGGGTGCGCGTCGCGCTTGCGACGATGGGCGCACCCTTGCTGCCGTCGCAGCGCGAAGCGGTCATGCAATTGCCCACGACCACCGTCTACGAAAGCAGCTATCGGCTCGAATGGATGGAGAACCCGTGGGCTGATGTGCGAGAGGCTGGCGATTGGCTGCTGCGGCTCGAACGTGCGCTGCAGCCGGACGTCGTTCATCTCAATCAGTTTGCCTTCGGTGCGCTGCCCTTCGTGGCGCCCAAGTTGCTGGTCGCGCATTCGTGCGTGCTCTCGTGGTGGCGCGCCGTGCACGACCAGCCCGCACCGGCGCTGTGGACGCGCTACCGGCATGAAGTCAGGCGCGGGCTCCATGGGGCGGACCTCGTCGGCGCGCCCACGCTGGCCATGCTGAATTCGCTCGCCACGAACTATGGCTATTGGGGCGGCGGCGTGGTGTTGCCCAACGGCCGCAGCGTGCCGACTTTTTCGCCCGGCCCCAAGGAAGAAGTGATTCTGTTCGCCGGCAGGCTATGGGACGCCGCCAAGAACATCCAGGCGCTGGAGGCGGTCGCGCCGCACCTGCCGTGGCCGATTCGCGTCGCCGGATCCGCGGCGGCACCAGGTGGCCACGCGGTCGAGCCGAGCGGTGTCGTCAAGCTGGGTGAACTGTCGCCGAAGAGCCTGGCTGCCGAGCTGGCGCGCGCGGCCATCTACGCGCTGCCCGCGCGCTACGAGCCCTTCGGGCAGAGCGCACTGGAGGCAGGGCTCGCAGGCTGTGCACTCGTGCTGGGCGACCTGGAGAGCCTGCGCGAAGTGTGGGGCGACGCGGCGCTGTACGTGGAGCCCGATGACCACGACAAGCTTCGCTTGACGCTGCGCCGGCTGATCGCGGAGCCATCCTGGCGCATGCACCGCGGCCGGCTGGCGCGCGCGCGTGCCTTGCGCTATGGGCCCGAAGGCATGGTGCGGGCCTATTTCGACGCGTACCGCCGCGCTCATGGCGATGCGGGCGATGCGGGCGCCGTCAATGCCATATCGCATGCGGAGGGCTGACATGCGCGTGGTGGTCTTCTGTCATTCGCTGGTTTCCGACTGGAACCACGGCAACGCGCATTTCCTGCGCGGGATCGGCAGCGAGCTCATCGCCCGTGGGCACTCGATCGTCTTCTACGAGCCGCAAGATGCGTGGAGCCGTTTGCAGCTCGAAGCGTCTCACGGCCGCGCACCGCTGGAGGCCTTCGCGCGCGCCTACCCTGAACTGCGCAGCAAGACCTATGCGCTGGAGAGCCTCGATCTCGACGCCGCATTGGACGGCGCGGACCTCGTGCTCGTCCATGAATGGAACAGCCATCTTCTGGTCCGCCGCATCGGCGAGCACCGTCGCCGCAACAACCACTACAGGCTGCTTTTTCACGACACCCACCATCGATCGGCGACGGACGCGCAGAGCATGGCCGCGTACGCGCTCGAGCACTATGACGGCGTTCTCGCCTTCGGCAATGTGATCCGCGACCTGTATCGGAGCCACGGCTGGTCGCGGCGGGCGTGGACCTGGCACGAAGCGGCGGACGCCCGGCGGTTCCGGCCTCTCTCCGACGAACGGAACGAAGGCGATCTCGTCTGGATCGGCAACTGGGGCGACGACGAGCGCGAGGCGGAACTGAGCGAGTTCCTCCTGGAGCCGGTCCGCAAGCTCGGCTTGCGCACACGCATTCACGGCGTGCGCTATCCGGCCCATGCGCTGGACCGGCTCGGCGAGGCAGGCATCGACTACGGCGACTGGCTGCCCAACCACGAGGTCCCGAAAGTGTTCGCGCGTTTTCGCGTGACGGTGCATGTGCCTCGCCGTCCTTACGTGCGGGCGCTGCCGGGCATCCCGACCATTCGCGTCTTCGAGGCTCTGGCCTGCGGCATCCCGCTGGTGTCGGCGCCATGGGACGACACCGAGGCGCTGTTCACCGCCGGGGAGGACTTCCTGTTCGCGCGTGATGGCGCCGAGATGCAGCGCCACCTGCGCATGCTGCTGAACGAACCGGATCTCGCGCGCGGCATGGCCGCCCACGGCCGCGCCACCGTGCTTGCGCGCCATACCTGCGCGCACCGCGTCGATGAGCTGCTCGCCATCCATGACGAACTGGATTCCCCGCAACCTCAACGGAGCCCCGCATGCATTCGAAGCTGAACATCGCCTTCTTCGGTTCGAGTCTCGTTTCAGCCTACTGGAACGGCGCCGCCACCTACTACCGGGGCATGGTGCGTGCGTTGGCGGCACGGGGACATCGCGTGCGCTTCTTCGAGCCCGACGCGTACGGACGGCAGCAGCATCGCGACATGCCGGACCCCGACTGGGCCAAGGTGATCGTCTACCCGGGCGACGACGAGCGCGCGGCACTGCGCTGTGTCGAATCGGCGCGCGATTGCGATTTGGTGATCAAGGCCAGCGGCGTCGGCGTGTTCGACGCCTTGCTGGAAGAGGCCGTGCTCGACCTGCAGGGCCCATCGACGCTGGCCGTGTTCTGGGACGTCGACGCGCCGGCCACGCTGGAGCGCCTGCAGAGCGATGCAAGCGACCCGTTTCGCGCGCTGGTGCCGCGCTACGACCTCGTGCTGACCTACGGCGGCGGCAATCCGGTCGTGGCTGCCTACGAGGCCCTCGGCGCACGGCAGTGCGTCCCGATCTACAACGCGCTCGACCCCTCGACGCATCATCCGACCGAGCCCGATCCGCGCTTCATGTGCGAACTCGCGTTCCTCGGCAACCGGCTGCCGGACCGCGAGGAACGCGTCGACCGCTTCTTCCTCGCAGCGGCTGCCGAACTCGTTGGTCGCCGCTGCATCCTCGGAGGCAGCGGCTGGGAGGACAAGGCGGTGCCGCCCAACGTCGACTACATCGGGCACGTCTACACCGCGGACCACAACGCGTTCAACGGAACGCCCAAGGCCGTGCTCAACGTGAGCCGCGACAGCATGGCCCGCTTCGGGTTTTCGCCCGCTACGCGTGTCTTCGAGGCGGCAGGCGCAGCTGCCTGCCTGATCACGGACGACTGGGAAGGCATCGACTGTTTCCTGCAACCCGGCAGCGAGGTGCTGGTCGCGCGCGATGGCGCGGAGGTGGCCGCGCACGTGCGATCGCTGGACGCCGACATGGCGCGGCGCATCGGCTGGGCGGCACGCCGCCGCGTGCTGGCGGAGCACACCTACGCCCACCGCGCCGCGCAGGTCGAAGCGCTGCTGGAAGGCCGGCAAGCCGCTCGGCCGGTACGAGAGGCCGCATGATGGATCGCCCGACCTTGCGCATCGTCATCCTCGGCCTGTCGATCACGTCTTCGTGGGGCAACGGTCATGCGACGACTTACCGCGGCCTCGTGCGCGAACTCGTGCGGCGCGGGCACGACGTGCTTTTCCTGGAGCGCGACGTCCCCTGGTATGCGCAGAACCGCGACCAGCCGAAGGCGCGCCACGGGCGGCTTGCGCTCTACAGCGATCTCGATGAACTGCGCCGTGTGCATGCACGGGCAGTGGGCGATGCCGACCTCGTGATCGTCGGCTCGTATGTGCCTGACGGAGTCGAAGTCGGCGATTGGGTGCAGTCGCAGGCCGACGGCCTCACGGCCTTCTACGACATCGACACGCCCGTCACGCTCGCGAAGCTTGCCGTCGGCGACACAGCCTACCTGGCCGCGCGCCAGATTCCGGGCTACGACATGTACCTGTCATTCACCGGTGGGCCTACCCAGGAGCGCCTGGAGCGCGAATACGGTTCGCCGGCTGCGCGCGTGCTGTATTGCTCCGTCGACCCGGAGCTCTACTACCCGGAGAACGTTGCGCAGGATTGGGACCTCGGCTACATGGGCACCTACAGCGACGACCGGCAGCCCACCCTCGACCGGCTGCTGCTGGAACCGGCGCGGCGCTGGAGTTTCGGCCGGTTCACGGTCGCGGGCCCGCAATACCCCGAGAGCATTCAATGGCCCGCGAACGTGACCTACACCGCGCACCTGCCACCAGCGGCGCACCGCGCCTTCTACAGCCGCCAGCGCTTCACGCTCAACGTGACGCGCTCGGACATGATCGCGGCGGGCTGGTCGCCGAGCGTGCGCATCTTCGAAGCGGCCGCCTGTGGGGTTCCGATCATCAGCGACCGCTGGGAAGGCATCGAAACACTGTTGACGCCCGGACGCGAAATCTTCCTCGCCGATTCGCCTGAAGAAGTGCTGCATCTGCTTCATGACTTGCCGGAGCACGAACGCATCGCCGCCGGCCTCGTTGCCCGCGCGCGGGTGCTCGCGCATCACACGGCGGCCCATCGTGCGGCCGAGCTCGAAGGCTACGTCATGGCGCTTCAAGAGGGGGCGGCGGCATGAAGTCCCTGCTTGAGCAGGCCGAAGCGCTCGGGCCGTGGTTTCACAACCTTCATCTGCCTGGAGGGGTGCAAACCTCGCCGAATCACTTCCTGGGCGGCGACTTTCCGAATTTCAAGTGGCAGCAGATCGAGCCCTTCCTTCCCCGGGACCTGGCCGGGTGGCGCGTGCTCGACGTCGGCTGCAACGCAGGCTTCTACAGCTTCGAGCTGGCGCGGCGCGGCGCGTGGGTGCTTGGGATCGATTCCGATGAGCACTACCTTGCACAGGCGAAGTGGGCCGCCAACGTGCTTGAGCTGCAGCATCAGGTGGAATTCAGGCAGATGGAGGTCTACGAATTCGCCAGGTTCGAAGAGACTTTCGATCTGGTCTGGTTCATGGGGGTTTTCTACCACCTGCGCTACCCGCTGCTGGTGCTCGATCTTCTGGCGCAGCGCACGAAGCGGCACATGGTTTTCCAGACGCTGACGATGCCCGGCGAATCGGTGTCCACGCAGACCGGAGATTGTTCGATCGAGGACCGTTCGCCGCTGCTGGAGCCGGGCTGGCCCAAGATGGCTTTCATCGAGAACAGCCTTGCGGGCGATCCGACCAACTGGTGGGTTCCCAACCATGCCGCCGTGGAGGCAATGCTGCGTTCGGCTGGCCTGCGCGTGACCGCGCGTCCGGGGCACGAGATCTATCTGTGCGAGCCGGCGAATTCGCCGCGCACGCCCTTGTACGCGCCGCAATTCGCCGCCGTGACGGGTTTGACCGGCGCGATGCAGCGCGTCAGCGGCTCGGCCGAACGGCCGAAACGATAAGCGCCTATCCGGCGGCGTGTTCCGCGGGTTCGGCTCCATCGGCGGTGCGTGCCAGGTCCGCAGCGGCGGCTGCGGCCGCGGCCGCCAGCGCACGGCTCTTCAGCCCGGCCAATCTTGCCTCCTGGGCATCGAATCGATGCGCGGATCCTTTCTCGTGTGCCGCCCGGCCACCCGCTCTCGCGATTTCGCGAAGCCGCTGAGGGTCCATGGCGGCAAATCCGCGGCGCGCGCGGGGAGGCGACAAGGTTTCTTCGGGCGATGGATGGGTGCTCATGGATTTGCCTCTTGCAGGGTGCGGCGTACCGGAATTGAATGGGCGTTTCCGTGCGCTTCGCAACGTCCATGCCAGAGGCGGGACAAGAGCAGCCTGCGAGGGAGAACCGCATTGCGGGCCGCGTGGGCGGCGGCTGTGGGCAGCGCTTTGGGCAATGAATGCGGCAAATTTTGCTGTCGGGCCGACAAGAAGCAGGAGCTTTTCGCATGAACCGCGTGAACCGCATGAACAGGACGAACAACGACGACGCAGTCTGTGAATCCCGCGCCGAGGACCGCGGCGTCCTGTGGCTCGTGGCCGCCTTGGTGGCTGGCGCAACGCTCGCGGTCTGCTGGCGCTGGCCGGCTGGCGACGGGGTACAAGACGTGCAGGAGACCCGAAAGCGCCTGGAGAAGCTGGACCACGACTTCCGCACGCCGCTCGGCAGCCTTGCCACCGCAGTGGAGCTTCTGCGCACCGAGCCGGCGGACTCGGAGATCTACCAGGAAGCGATGACCGTGCTGGAGCGTCAGATCGCACGCCTTCATTCACTGACAGATGAGTTGCACGACCTCTCACACGAACTGGCGGCGCCCGATGTCGGCCGCGGCGCTCGCGGGGCCGTAGGCTCGCGCGGAAAAGGCAGCAGCCGTTCTGCAGCTTGAGCCTTGCAGATTTAGGGAGCGCACGTGGGACACACCGTCATAGTCGAAGACGACGAAGATTCGGCACGCATGATCAGCGCCTTGATCGTTCGCGAGGGCCATACCGTCGCGAGCGCGAGCACGATCGAATCGGCCTGCCGGCTGTTGGCGATGCAGCCGGCGGATCTTCTGCTGCTCGACCTGCATCTGCCGGACGGCAACGGCTTCGAGCTGCTGCAGCACGAGGACCTGCTCGGCGACACCGAGGTGGTGCTCATGACGGGCAATGCGAGCGTCGAAACCTCGGTCAAGGCGCTGCGGCTCGGCGCGGCCGACTACGTGGTCAAGCCCGTCAGCCCCGCCCATCTGAAAGGGCTTCTGTCGCGCCTGATCCGGCCGTCGCGGTTGCGCGCGGAGCTGCAGGAAGTGACCGAACAGTGGCGCGAGACCGGCAGGTTCGGTCGGCTGATTGGCGAATCCGCCGCGATGCAGCGGGTCTATTCGCAGATCTCGCGCGTGGCGGGCACGGCGGTCACCGTGTTCATTCATGGCGAAAGCGGCACCGGAAAGGAACTGGCCGCTCGCGCCGTGCACGACCTGAGCCGGCGCAGGGAGCAGCCTTTCCTGGCGGTCAACTGCGGCGCGCTGTCGCCGAACCTCATCGAAAGCGAAATCTTCGGCCACGAACGCGGGAGCTTCACCGGCGCCGATCGGCAGCATCAGGGCTTCTTCGAGCGAGCGTCCGGGGGCACGCTGTTCCTCGACGAGGTCACGGAGATGTCGCCGTCGCTGCAGGTCAAGTTGCTGCGCGTGCTGGAGACGGCGACCTTCATGCGCGTCGGGTCCACCGACGTGCGCCAGACGGACGTGCGGATCATCGCGGCGACCAACCGGAACGCGCTCGAATCGGTGGCGCGCGGTGTGCTGCGCGAGGATCTTTTCTACCGGCTGAATGTGTTCCCGATCACCATGCCGCCGCTTCGGGAGCGCAATGGCGACGTTCGCATGCTGGCCAATGGATTCCTGGCTGAATTGAGCGCGCAGGAGCGGCTCTCCAAGCACTTCACGCCGCGTGCGCTGGCGCGCCTTGCAGAGTATTCATGGCCGGGCAATGTCCGCGAGTTGCGCAACGTGGTGCAACGCGCTTGGGTCATGGCCGTCGATGAAGAAATCGACGAGGAATGGCTGCCTTCAGGGACCGACAAGGCGGACTTCGCGAGCGAGCCGCCGCTGGTGGATCACGGGGGCGAGTGGGCTCGCAACGGCAGCGGCCGCAACGGCGCCCAGCTTTCGATTCCGCTGGGGACGAACCTTTCCGACATCGAGCGACAGGTGATCCTGGCGACCTTCGAGCACTGCGGAAGGCACAAGGAGAGGACCGCCGCGGTCCTCGGCATCAGCATGAAGACGCTGTACAACCGGCTGAAGGAATACGGGACTTAGCGCCTCAGGCGCCGCCGATGCCGACAGTCACCTTGCCGGTACCGCCGCACGCCTCGCACACGCGGCGTTCGGGGTCGCGCCCCGAACCGCCACAGACGCGGCAGAGGCCTTCTCCGGTGGACGGCGTGCCCGGAGGCGCCTCGTCTCCCGGGGACATGGTCGACTCGGGATTCGCTGTCTGGACGGCCTGCCCGGATTCCTGATTGCTGGACTCTGGCGTGTTCATGATGTCCTCGCACATTCAATGTTTCGATGCTCAATGTTGTTCATTGCTTCGGCTTCGGCTTGGGGGCCTGGTCGGTCTGCGTGGGTCCGGTCGACGGCTGATCTCCCGGGTGATGCCCGGAGAGCCCGCCCGTCGTCCCGATGCCGGGCGTCCGGAGATTGCCGCTGCGCGCTTTGGGCGAGTCGGGTGTGACGGTCTCGCCCGACGACACCGAACCGCCCTTGTCCCCGGAGTCCGCGGACTCCCCGGAGCCCCCCGGTGTTGCACGCGTGGCGGGCTTCTTGCCGCTTTCGCCCTGGACGGAGGGCGCCATGCTTCCCTTGGGGTTGCCGGTGGGTTGCGCAGCGACCGGTGCACTCACGCCGCAGATCAGGGCACTCACGGCCATGGCGACGATGCCTTTTTCAATACCAATATGCATGTTTTTTTCCCCTGCTGCTTCAGGCCAAGTTCGAACCTTCAGGGCCCCTGCGATGTGCGTTGTCTGCGGCAGTGCGTGTCAGCAAAAGGCGAGGGCTGCGCCGGTGCCGCCCGATCGAGCGAGCCGCGAGATGCGCCTACAGGCGGCGCGCGTGACCGGTGCTAATTTGCGTCACCATGCCGCAAAAAACGCAACCCGCTCCCATCGCGCCCGACGTCGCACCCCGGGGCACCGCGCTCCTGGTGGTCGACATGATCAGTTGCTGGGACTTCCCGGATGGCGACAAGCTGGTGCGCGGCGCGCGGCGCATCGCCCCGAACATTGCCGCGCTGAAGGCCCGCTGCCGGGAGACCGGAACGCCGGTCATCTATGCCAACGACAACCGCGGGCGCTGGCGATCCGACTTCCCGACGCTGGTGCAAGAGTCGCTGGAGCGCGGCGGCATCGCGGCCGAGATCACCCGCGCACTGGAGCCTGCCCGCGACGACTATTTCGTCCTCAAGCCCAGCCACTCGGCCTTCTTCGGTACGCCGTTGGAGCTCCTGCTGAAGTTCCTGAAGGTCCACCGCATCGCCATCGCCGGCGTGGCGAGCGACCAGTGCGTGCTGAGCACGGCGATGGAGGCGCGCATGCGCTCGTTGGAAGTCGTGGTGCCCAGGGATTGCGTGGCATCGCAGACGACGCCGCGCAACAACACGGTCCTCCGGCAGTTTGAAGAAGTCCACCAGGTGCCTACGATGCCAGGCTCACGCATTCGATTCGACGCAGAGGCAGAGCCATGACCACCTTGTCCGACTTTCTCGATCCGCGATCGCATGGCTTCGTGCGCCTGGCAGTGGCGGTTCCGCGCAATCGCGTTGCCGATCCGGTGTTCAATGCCAGCGAGACCGTGGCCATGTACCAGGAGGCGAGCCGGCAGGGCGCGGCTGTCATCGCGTTTCCTGAACTGGGGCTCTCGGCCTATACCTGCGACGACCTGTTTCATCAGGCGGCCTTGCTCGACGCCTGCGAAGACGCGCTCGCCACGGTGGTCGCGGCGTCGACCGAACTCGCGGGCCTGGCGATCGTCGGCCTGCCGCTTCGGGTCGACCATCGCCTGTACAACTGCGCGGCGGCAGTGTCGGGTGGGCGCGTGCTGGGCGTGTGGCCGAAGACCTATCTGCCGAACTACGGCGAGTTCTACGAAGCCCGCCAGTTCAGCGCGGCGGACAGCGCCTTGGCAAGCGAGATCACGCTGTGCGGTACGCAGGTGCCTTTCGGCACCGATCTGCTGCTGGAGTGCCGCCAGACGCCGCTCCTGAAGCTGCATGTGGAGATCTGCGAAGACGTCTGGGTGCCGATACCGCCGTCGAGCTATGCCGCGCTGGCGGGCGCCACGGTGTTGGTCAACCTGTCGGCGTCGAACATCACCATTGGCAAGTCGGAGTATCGCCATCGGCTCGTCAGCCTGCACTCCGCGCGGTGCCTGGCGGCCTATCTCTATTCGTCGGCCGGCATTGGCGAGTCGACCACCGATCTCGCATGGGACGGCCAGGCCCTCATCTGCGAAAGCGGCGACATGCTGGCCGAGAGCGAGCGATTCAGCAACCGCTCGCACTTCATCATGGCTGACATTGACCTCGAGCGTCTCTCGCGCGAACGCATGCGCCAGAACTCGTTCGGAGTCTCCGCGCGGCGGCACAAGCAGGCGCTGGAGGGATGGCGAACGGTGCATTTCGATGCCGAGCAGCGGCAGCTCCTGCCGCAGCCGGGATTGCAACGCAGGCTCGAGCGCTTTCCCTATGTGCCTGCCGATGCGCGCAGCAGGGACGTGCGCTGCATGGAAGTCTTCAACATCCAGGTGCAATCGCTGGTGCAGCGCCTGGAGGCGGCAGCGATTTCCAAGCTGGTGATCGGTGTCTCGGGCGGACTGGATTCAACCCATGCATTGCTGGTGTGCGCCCAGGCGATGGACCGGCTGAAGCGCCCGCGGTCGGACATCCTCGGCTACACGATGCCCGGATTTGCCACGAGCCGACGCACGCAGGACCAGGCTCTGCGGCTGATGGAGGCCATCGGCTGCAGCGCGAGCGAGCTGGACATCCGGCCGAGCTGCAACCAGATGCTCAAGGACCTGGGCCATCCTTTCGCGGAGGGAGTGCCGCAATACGACATCACCTTCGAGAACGTTCAGGCCGGCGAGCGCACGAGCCACTTGTTCAGGCTCGCGAATTTCCATCAGGCGATCGTGGTGGGCACCGGCGACCTGAGCGAGCTTGCGCTGGGCTGGTGTACCTACGGCGTGGGCGATCACATGTCGCACTACAACGTGAACGCCAGCGTGCCGAAGACGCTCATCAAGCACTTGGTCCGCTGGGTCGCCGACAACGGGCAGGTGGGCGCGGCGGGCAGCGACGTGCTGCGCGCCATCCTCGCAACCGAGGTCAGCCCCGAGCTTGTCCCCGGTGATTCGTCGAAGGAGGATGAGCATCCGGGACAGAAGACCGAGGATTTCGTCGGCCCTTACGAGTTGCAGGACTTCCATCTCTACTACACCGTGCGATATGGCTTCCGCCCCAGCAAGGTGGCCTTTCTCGCCTACACGGCGTGGCACGACGCTGCGCAGGGCCATTGGCCTGACGACCTGCAGGGAGAGCGAAACGCCTATTCGCTCACACAGATCCGCAAGCATCTGGGCACCTTCCTCTATCGCTTCTTCAAGACCAGCCAGTTCAAGCGCTCGTGCGTGCCCAACGCGCCCAAGGTGGGCTCCGGCGGCTCACTGTCGCCGCGGGGCGATTGGCGCGCGCCAAGCGACGGCGAAGCGGCGGTCTGGCTTGCCGATCTGGAGCGGATTCCCGAGGACGAAACGCCCGGCGCCTGAAGGCAAGGCAGGGCAGGGCGGGGCGGGGCGTGGATCTTCTTCGCTGCCCAGGATGAGAAAACTTCCTACGCGACTGCCATCTTGCGAAAAGGAGTTTCGACGTCGGAGCCAAGGTCGAAACCGGCGCGACCGCCATCTGTTCCTCGCCGGGAGCGGAGTCAGCATATGTCATTGAAGAAGGCCGGCAGCACGCCGGGCGCAACCGTTCCTCCGCCGCTTTCACAACCGACGGAAGCGCAGATCCGCGCCGAGGATCTGGAGCAGAACGACACCAGGATTGGCCAACAGCAGGAGGCTCCTGAAGGCCAGGACCCTGAGCGCGAGTCACGCATACGCGAAGCGGCCTACGCGAGGTCGGAGCGCAGAGGGTTCACGCCCGGCCATGAGGAAGAGGACTGGCTGGAGGCTGAACGCGATCTCGCGCAACGGAATCGACCGCGGGGCGGGTGATCGGTCACCAGTTGCTTTCAGCCGGCCAGCAACGAACCGTTGATACGGCACTGCACCAAGTGCCGAGATTATGATTTCGCATGCTCACGAAATCGCCTGGCGGCGCCGCGCCAAAGAAGCCCGCTCGTGCATCCAATCCGGACCGCACGCAACTCACGCCCGACGACTGGATCCGCGCTGCAACGGAGCTGCTGATGCATCGCAGCATCGATGCGGTCCGGGTCGATGTGATCGCGAAGATCATGGAAGTGACGCGTGGCAGCTTTTACTGGCACTTCAAGGATCGGGAAGATCTGCTGAGCCGGGTCCTGCTGAGCTGGCAGGAAGCGCAGACCGAGCAAATCATTGCCCGCTACCGCAAGCAGGGCGTTCATGCAGATGACTTGATCCGAGAGCTTGTCGAATTGCCTTTCCATGGACGCGCGGCGGCCAAGGGGGCATCGGTGGAATTGGCGATCCGCGCTTGGGCGCGCCGCGATGATATGGCGCGCAGGATAGTGGATGCGGTGGATGCCAAGCGTCTGGTCTACCTGGAAGAGTGTTTTGCAGAGTTGGAATTTTCCGCCGAGGACGCGAAATCTCGCGCCTTTCTGCTGTATTGCTACATGCAGTCCGAATCCCTGTTCCGCAATCAGGGGACCGCAAAGGACAAGCAACGGCGCCAGATCTTCGTGGCCGAAACACTGCTGGCTAAACGCTAGCGGCTGGACTCGCGCACCTCCCCGCAGCCGGGGAAACCCTGACGACCATACATTCGGGACGCTTTAAACTTTCCAGACACAACTGTATGGAAGCGACGGCCCGCCGAGTCCCGGTGCGCACGCTTTGTCAGCCTAAGGTAGCCATGCGCACTCCACTCTTTCGTAGCGGCGAATCGCTCGCGTCGCCCCAAGTAATTCGCGAACATCGCGCCGACGGCAGCTTCATTCTGCGCAGCGCCGACCCGTTGCGCCCCTATGCGCGCTGCATCGGAGACTGGCTGGACGAGTGGGCCATGGCGACCCCCGAGGCGGTCTTCCTGGCTGAGCGGGACAGCAATGGCGAGTGGCTGCGCCTGAGCTACCGGGAGGTGAGGACGCAGGTCGGCCGCATTGCCCAAGGACTCAGCGCATTGGACATGCCGCCGCACCGGCCCGTGGTGATCGTTTCGGAGAACGGCATCGACCATGCGCTGCTGTCGCTGGCGGCGATGTACATCGGCAGGGTGAGCTGCACGGTCTCAAGTGCCTACACCTGCATGACACGTGACTGGAGCAAGCTGCACGGCATCCTCGACATGCTCGAGCCCGGTATTGTGTACGCTGCAGATGCAGCAGTGTATGGCGAAGCGCTGGCGCATTGGCGCGGCAGCGCTCCGCTGTACTTCAGCCGCAATGCCAGGGAGTTGCCCGATGCACGGACGTTTGCCTCCCTGGCCGCAGCCAAGGAGGGGCCGATGGTCGAGCGGCTCGCAACCGCGGTGAAGCCGCAGACCGAGGCCAAGTACCTGCTCACGAGCGGCTCGACCGGTGCACCCAAGGTCGTCATCAACACGCATCAGATGCTGTGTGCCAACCAGCAGCAGATTGCGCAGGTGTGGCCCTTCCTTGGACGAGAGCCGCTGGTGCTGGTGGAATGGTTACCGTGGAGTCACACGTTCGGCGCCAACCATAACTTCAACATGGCGCTGGCGCACGGCGGGGCGCTGTACATCGACGACGGCCGTCCGGCGCCTGGGCTGATCGAGAAGACCTTGGCCAATCTCCGTGAGATTCGACCCAACTTCCACTTCAACGTGCCGCGCGGGTTCGACATGCTGCTTCCATATCTGGAGAAGGATCAGCAGGCTGCACGCGATGTCTTCGAGCGTCTGGACGGCATCTTCTACGCCGGTGCCGCTTTGCCCCAGAGTACCTGGGAGCGGCTTCAGAAGGTGGCCAACAGTGTGCGGGACGAGCCGATTTGGTTCACCTCCGCTTGGGGTGCTACGGAAACGTCGCCGGCGGTTACCTCTGTGCATTGGCAGATAGAGCGCGCGGGCTGCATTGGTCTGCCGCTTCCGGGCTCGCAAGTGAAGTTCGTGCCCAACGGCGAGAAGCTCGAACTTCGCGTCAAGGGACCGCAAGTGTTTCCGGGCTATCGCAACGCGCCGGAGACCACGGCTGCCGCGTTCGACGACGAGGGCTTCTATTGCATAGGCGACGCGGCCAAGCTAATGGACCCGGCGGATCCGGCAAAGGGCATCGCCTTCGATGGACGCGTTGCGGAGGACTTCAAGCTCACCAGCGGCACGTGGGTTTCCGTGGGCACGGTTCGGTTGCGTGCCATCAGTGCCATGTCGCCGTATGTGGCCGACGCAGTGGTGACAGGGCACGACCGCGAAGAGCTGGGGCTCATGATCTTTCTGTCCCCGCAAGGGCGGCAATGTGATCGTGCCAAGGTCATAGACCGTGTGCGTGATGCACTTCAAGCCTTGCGTGCGTCGGGCGCGGGCAGCTCCCAGTGTCCGGGCCGGGTACTGGTGCTGGGAGACGCGCCCTCGATCGACGCCGGCGAGATCACAGACAAGGGCTACATCAACCAGCGAGTGGTGCTGAAAAGGCGCGAAGCGGATGTAGATGCTCTGTACTCCAACCCATCCGACCCGCGCGTGGTCGTCCTTTGATTCCGATTGAGAGGTCTTCATGCGTTTCGACGACGCCTACATTCCCTTGCCCCTTTTGTGGAGCTCACCATTCATCCGCTGGCAGGGCGCGGCGGCTGATTCGTCCGCACTCGACCTGGCGGTGCAGGTCACACGCGATGCGCTTGCGGCGGGCGGTTTCCATCCTGCGGACGCAGGGCAGATCGTCTTCGGCACCACCATTCCCCAGCCAGACAGCTTCTACGCGCCGCCGTGGATCGCGGCCCAATTGGGGATGCCGGGCATCGGGGGACCGGCGATCGCACAGGCCTGCGCCACGGCTGTGGCCTGCCTGGTCAGCGCGGCAGCCGCGTCGCAGCTTGGCGATGGCCAGACGCAGGTCGTGGTCACTTCCGACCGCACCAGCAACGGACCGCTGCTTGTCTACCCGCGCAGCGCTTCGATGGGCGGGGCACCCCGCACGACGAACTGGGTGCTCGATTCCTTCGCCGCCGATCCGTGGACGAGCGAATCCATGCTCTACACGGCGGAGTGCACTGCAGTCGATGGCGGCTTCACGCGTCAGCAGTGCGATGAACTCACGCTGCTGCGTTACTCCCAGTACGAAGACTCATTGAGGGATGACCGCGCCGCGCAGAAGCGCTATTTGCGGCCTATCGTCCTTCAATCCCGCAAGTCGAAGATCGTGCTGGAGGTAGACGAAGGCATCAGCGAGTACAGCGCGGCAGGCTTGGCGAAGCTTTCGCCGGCGAAGCCCGGCGGCGTCATCACTCACGGAACGCAAACGCATCCCGCGGACGGCACGGCAGGCGCAGTCCTCACGAGCAAGGCCAAGGCAGTGCAACTCGCCGATGGCCAACCGGTCGTGCGCTTGCTGTCAGCGGCGTTCGCGCGCGCGGAGAAGGGCCGTATGCCGAAGGCGCCTGCCATCGCGGCGCACAAGGCGCTCACGTCTGCCGGCAAGCGCGTGGCGGATCTCAAGATCATCAACACGCACAATCCCTTTGCGGTGAATGACCTATGGCTGCACCGCGAGACGGGCTTTCCGCTCGAGCGCATGAATCCACTCGGCTGCAGCCTTATCTACGGTCACCCGCAATCGCCGACTGGAATGCGTGGCATTGCTGAGCTTGCGCATTCCCTCGCGATGGACGGAGGCGGCGTGGGCCTGTTCACTGGCTGCGCGGCCGGAGACATGGGCGCTGCCGTGGTGATCGAAGTCGCATAGACCATTGCGAAGGCACCCGAACGGTGGTCCGTTGGCCTCGCATGGGCCGTGCAGGGCGTTTGAGACGGCATGGAGATCTATTGCGTCTTTTGTCCATACAGAAATGTACGCTGCTAAGTAAAAACACCGCCTCTCGCTGCAATGAGGACGTTTTACATTCCTAAGAATCACAGTACATAACTGTATTGTGATTGCAGCGACAAGCATCACCACAGCCGGACCGAAGCGGCTTGATCGCGCCTTCAAAACTCACACGGAGACAAGACATGTTGGGCAAACTTAGTGCATCTCGGATGGCGCTCCTTTTCGCCATCGCGGCCCTCGGAGCCTGTGGCGGTGGCGGGGGCGGCGGCTTTCCGGTCTCGCCTGCCTCCGGCAGTGGCTCGGGAACGGGAACAGGGACCGCCAGCTCGGGGGGAGGGACGACCTCGACGCCGCCGTCAACGACGCCCTTCCAGGGCCCGAGCAAGTCGACCTGCGAAGCATTGGCCGGCTTGGTTGAAAACAATGCGAGCTTTCCGGCCCAAACGAAGGTCACGACCGCCACGTTCAGTGCCGCGGTTGCTGCTTCAGGCAATACGCCCGCCACACCCGAGCATTGCGATCTTGTCGGCACGATTCGCGCGGCGCGTGTCGGCGCCCAGAGCTCGCCGGGTGTGACGCAGACTTACGCGATCAACTGGCGAGTCCGCTTGCCCACGGCGTGGAATGGACGCTCTGCGATGTCGGGTGGAGGTGGACTCGATGGCAGCGTTCCCGACACGCTCACGCGACTGCGGCAGGGCTATGCGACCGCCGCCAACGATTCCGGCCACGACAACGTCAAGAACAACGATCCCATGGCCGCGGCCACGGGTGCCTTCGCCACTGACTTCGAAGCTCGAACGGATTTCGCCTATCGCGCCATCGAGCAGACGACTCAAGCTCTCAACTCCTTCGTCAAGACCTACTACAACGAAGCGCAGGACTACGCCTATTTCGAAGGCTGCTCCATGGGTGGCCGCGAAGCGATGATGGTCTCGCAACGATTGGGTGACCAGTACGATGGAATCGTGGCGGGTGATCCGGGCTTCAAGCTCACAACGATGTCCACGCATGAGGTCTACGACGCGCAAGTTCTTGGCGCTCTGGCGACTTCGATGAATCTTGCTTCGGTGAACGGCGTGCCATTGGCCAGCAACACCTTCACCAATCAAGACCTGCAATTGGTGTCCAAGGCCGTCCTGGATGCGTGCGACGGCTTGGATGGGCTGATCGATGGGATGGTCAACAAGCCTTTGCAGTGCACCACATCCAAGGTGTTGCCGAAGCTCGACCTTGTGCAATGCAGTGGCGCCAAGGCCGACGGTTGTCTCACTTCCGGTCAGATCGACGCGATCGTGAAGATATATGCCGGGCCAGTCACTCCGTCGGGCAAGCGCCCCTACTACCCATGGATGTGGGACGCCGGCATCGCGGGCTGCACGAGCGCTGCGGATTGCAACGCTGCGGGTGCAACCAACATTGCAACCGGCTGGCGTTCGTGGAAGATTGGCTCTTACCAGGCGAACCTCGCCACCGCGCAGAACAATTCGCTGGACTTCACCGGCGGCGCGGGAGGCGCGCTGAGTACGGTTCTCGCACCCACGCCACCGACGTCCCCGGCGCCGACGGCAGCAGAGGGTCTGACCAAGATCATGCTGAACTACGACCTCGACGCCTATTACGCGAGCTTGTTCAACACGACAGTTGCATTCCCGGTCTCGTCGTTCGATCAGCTGCAGGCGGACTCGACCGACTATTCCAAGCTCAAGGGCAGGAAGGGCAAACTGATCGTGTATCAGCCTCAAAGCGGCGGTCCCTTCTCGCCGATGGCCATGGTTGACTGGTATGAGCAACTCAACACGGCCAACGGCGGAACGCCGTTCAACTACGCGAAGACGCAGGAATTCGCCCGCTTGTTCCTGATGCCGGGCGTGCAGCACTGCTCGGGCGGGCCCGGAACGAGCACCATGGATGCTTTCGCTGCAGTCGTGAACTGGGTCGAGAAGGGCGCAGCGCCCGCGTCGATCATCGGTACTGCTCCTGTCGCGACGCCATGGCCGGGCCGCACCCGCCCACTGTGCGCCTACCCAACGAGCGCGACCTACAAGGGCACCGGCAGCATCGAAGACGCAGCGAACTTCATTTGCCAGTAATAGCCCCGCGGCTCAGGAAATGCAAAAGGGCCGCGAACCGGCCCTTTTGCTTTGCTGCTGATGCTGAGCAGTTTCAGGTGCCGTTGTGGCGTCTCACCCTTAGTTCAGTTTGGGCCCTTGCCCATCACGAGTGCGAATAACTCATTGGGGTGATGAATGCCAAGCCGATCGAAGGCGCGGTCGCGATAGGTCTTGACGGTGCCTGGTGATACGCCAAGATCACCTGGCCCAAGTACAACGGGACTGGAGATCTCAACATCGCAGCGAGCTACAGCTGTGTCAACTGAACGCGTTCGCCCTCGCCGGCGCGGCGCCATGCGCTGATTCAACAAAGGGTCCTTCGGAGACTGCGTTCTTCCGAAGGACCCCCGCAGTCTCGGAGTACCCGTTGGGTTTTGCCGAGACCGTGAACGCAATGTCGGTCACACGTGCGAGGTGACGACTCGGCGGGGGACTGAAGAGCCGGACGGATGAATCCTACGGCAACGGCTTCGTTGTCGGACTGACCTGCCAGCAGTAGACGACTTTGGCTTGCCCGGTCGTCGCGTCGGCGGGCGCAGCTTGCTTCGGCATACCAGCCACTTTGCTTGTCATGCCATGAAGACTTATCGCATCATGGTCATTCGCCATGCAGAGAAGCCCAATGAGGACGGCAGCGTCCAGGGGGTGAACTCGAATGGCAGCGCCAACCCGCAGGCACTGAGCGTTCTCGGCTGGCAAAGGGCGGGAGCGCTGGTGAGCTTCTTCACCAGCTTTACCGGAGGCGGCGCCGAGCATATCGAGAAGCCAGAGTTCCTGTTCGCTCCCCGGCCCACGGAAAAGGCACCCAGCGAACGTGCTCTGCAGACCCTTCAGCCGTTGGCCGGCTTCATCGGTAAAACCGTGTCGACGCAATTCCAGAAAGGGCAAGAGGCGGACTTGGTCGCGCACATTGCGCAATTGCCCGGCGCGGTGCTCGTCGCTTGGGAGCACAAGGCGATTGTCGATATTGGCAATGCGCTCATGGGTGGCCGGGACGAAACACCCCAGTCGTGGCCGGACGACCGATTCGACCTGGTGTGGGTTTTTGAGCGAGCCGGCTCCGACACGAGCTGGCGCTTCTTCCAGGTTCCCGAGCAGCTCCTTTCGGGCGATCGGTCCGAATCGATCTGAAGTCTTTGCACTGCCGGTGCTCTTCCTACGCAACTCGCGCTTCGCTCCGACAGAGGCACGGGGTCGTCCATCTAGTCTGGTTTTCCAACCTTTCAAAGGAGTTTGCCATGCAGTGGAGAGATGACGACCGGCGCGGCGGTCAGGATTGGCGCGACGAGCAGAACCGCGAGTGGCGGGGCCGTGGACAGGGCCAGGGGCAGCACGAGGCTTTCCAGGGCCGCAGCACGCAGATGGGCGGTTCCGAATACGGCGGCTATGAGTCGGGGTGGTCCCAGGGCGGCCGCAGTCAAGGCGGCCAGGGCAGTGACTATCAGCGCGGCTACTGGGGGAACGATTTCGATCGAGGCAATCCCGATCAAGACTACGGCCGCTCATCGCATGAGCGCGACAGCTGGCGCACGCACAACCAGGGTTCGCAGGGATCGCAGGGATCGCGATTTGGCGGCCCAGGGGAATACGGCCGCGAGAACGAACAGGGCCGAGGCACGCTCGGTGCCGGCTACATGAGCGGGTACGGCCGTGACCAGAGCCAGAGCGACTGGGACATGCCGACTGGCCCGCGCACATGGGGCAGCGGTATTGGCAGCGGGGTGCAGGGTCGCGGAAGACAGCAGTACATCCAGGGGCAGGGACGTCACTCGGACCCGGACTATCTGCAATGGCGCAATGAGCAGATGGAGCGCTTCGACGACGACTTCGATGCCTATCGGCGTGAGCGGTACGGCAAGTTCGCGGACGAGTTCAACACCTGGCGCGCAGCCCGCAGCCAGCAGTCATCGGGCCAGGGTTCGAGCGGAGCATCGTCGGGTACGTCAGGCGCGTCGGGCGCGTCAGGTGCCTCGTCAAGTAGCTCTGGCGGTTCCGGCAGCGGCAGCCGTACGGGCGACAGTTCGAGCTCCAAGCAACATAGTTGATCGGCACTCGAGGAACACACCATGGCAAATGACATCTCCGGCCGTCCCTTGGCGGTCGTCACCGGCGCGTCATCGGGCATTGGCTTCAACCTGGCGAAGTGTTGCGCGGAAGGCGGCTACGACCTTTTGCTGGCCGCCGACCAGCCTCTGGAGGCGGCTGCGCAAGACTGCCGCTCGCTCGGCGCGCAAGTCGAGACGGTGCAGGTCGAGCTTGCCAGCCGCGACGGTGTCGACAAATTGGTCTCCAAGGTGGGCGGCCGGCACGTCGAAGCCTTGCTCGCCAATGCCGGCCATGGCCTCGGCAGGGCGTTCATGGAGCAGGATTTCGCCGAGATACAGCACGTCGTGGACACCAACATCACGGGCACGCTGTACCTGCTGCGCGAGCTGGGCGCCAGGATGGTCGCGGACGGCCGCGGAAAGATCCTGGTCACCGGCTCGGTCGCCGGCTTCATGCCCGGCAGTTTCCAGGCTGTCTACAACGGAACCAAGGCATTCGTGGACTCGTTTGCCGCGGCCTTGCGCAACGAATTGAAGGACTCGGGGGTGACCGTCACTTGCCTGATGCCAGGTCCCACCGACACTGAATTCTTCGCGCGTGCGGACATGCTGGACACGAAGGTGGGCACCGACAAGAAGATGGACCCCGCCGAAGTCGCGAAGATCGGCTTCAAGGCCATGGAAGACGGAGACGCCGACGTGGTCGCCGGTCTCAAGAACAAGATGCAGGTCGCGATGGCCAAGGTGCTGCCTTCGCAGATGTCGGCCGAGGGTCACCGGAAGCTGGCGGAGCCGGGGACGGCGGAGAGATGACGATAGGGCTGCAAGGCCCCCTACGCACCAAACGGCGGAACCGAGCGGTGGTTGTTCTCCCACTGCTCCTGATGCTCCAGGCAGAGCTTCGCCGTCGGTTTCGCCAGCAGGCGAGCGAAAGGAATCGGCTCGTCGCATTCTTCGCAGAAGCCGAAGCGCTTCTCGCGCATGCGTTCGCGCGCGTCCTGGATGTCGCGCAACTCCTCCTGGTCGCGCATCAACTGCACATGATCGAGTCCGGCGAGGAAGCGCTCGTCGGCAATGTCGACGGGGTCATTGACCTCACGCGGACGGGGTTCGCTGGACGCGAGACCGCTTCGCTTGAGATCCCGCACTTCAGCGCGCAGGTCCGCCTCGCGGCGCACCAGCAGCGCTTCGAGTTCTTGCAGCTGCGCCTCGTTCAGATGGGCACGGGCATCAGTCATCGTGTCTGCGTGCCCGTGGTCGCGCCGCCCGAGGGAGGCTGAGATGGCGTCGACGACTGCGAATTCGCCGGCCCTGCGGGCTCCTCGCTTCGCTGCGTCGAGAAGAAGTTGTAGCTCAGCGCACCCACCAGCAGCACTGCAATGGCAATGGCGCCCCAGCGGATGACGCGCTTGTTGTCGCGTTCATCGCTTCCGACCTGGCCCTGTGGTTTCATGGCAAATCCTGGTTGTCGAGACATTGCGAGTCCCGCTCAATGCGCAGCGCTCGCGAAGAGCTTCACCATCTCGGCATTGAAGTAGGGGATGTCGTCGGGCCTGCGGCTGGTGACCAATCCATCGTCCACCACCACGGGTTCGTCCACCCAATCCGCACCGGCGTTCTTCAGATCGGTGTGCAGCGAGGGCCATGACGTCATCTGGTGGCCCTTGACGCCCTCGGCCTCGACCAGCGTCCAGGGACCGTGGCAGATCGCGGCAATCGGCTTGGCCGCATCGATGAACGACCGAACGAAGGCGACGGCCTTGCCGTCGATGCGCAACGCGTCGGGATTGACCACGCCGCCCGGGAGCAGCAGTGCATCGAACTCCTCGGGTTGCGCCTCGGCCAAGGGGACGTCGACGGGAAACGAGTCCGCCTGATCGTGGTGGTTCCAGCCGCGCACCTTGTCGTCCTTGGGCGAAACCAGCTTCGTCACTGCGCCGGCGTCATCGAGCGCCTTGCGCGGCTTCACCATTTCGACCTGCTCGAAGCCATCGGTCACCAGGATCGCGACACGCACGCCATCGAGTTGCTTGTCAGCCATGACAGTACCTCCTGAAAAGCCTTCACCCTAGCCGTCACAAAGGGCCTGCCGGATCAGCGTTGGCCTGCACAGCCTGTCGGACAGGAGGGGGTGCATTGCACAAAGCCGCTTGTCGGCTCGGCCGTCAGTGGTCACCGACAGAACTGGGCGACTTCCACCGAGGCCGATGGCGCGGGGTTGGCCCACCATGGGCTCCCTCAACACTCAGCAATCACTGGAGCGAAGATGAAGCCAAGAGTCACGAAGCCGCCGCCTTCGCGCAACAGGATCGATGACGCAGAGGAACCCGAGATCACCCAGGAGGACTCGGTACCGAGCGATGGGAAGGACCGCGTCGGTGAAAAGATGATGGAGCAACTCGGCCGTGAACGTCGCGGGGAGCAAGCCAAGGAAGGCAAGGAAGGCAAGGAAGGCAAGAAGAGCAAAGAAGCCTAGTAGCGAAGATCGAAGCGCACTCTCTTTCGCGCCGCTCCCTGCTGGCGTCCTGCGGGGTCCTCCCGCTGCTCGGCAAATGCAACCACGCGTCCATTGGCGCGACTGAATGCGACGTCGACCCGGTTCCCGCCTAGTTGCAGTCCGTGGAGTTCGATGGTTTCGATGCCCTGCGGCAAGAGCGGCTGATCGACGCGCAATGTGTGTTCGTGCCCGTCGACATGAACCCCGAGCACCGACTGCAGCAGCATGAACACCGAACCCGCCGCCCACGCCTGCGGCAAACAGGCCACCGGATAGGCGACCGGCGCTTCGCCCGATGCGCGATTGAAACCGCAGTACAGCTCCGGCAGCCGCAGCCCGAAATTGATCGCGGCCTCGAACATGCTGCCGATGAGGTGGACGGCGCCATCGCGTTCGCCGTAGCGCGCGATGCCGGCGGCGCATACCGCGACATCGTGCGGCCAGACAGACCCGTTGTGATACGACATCGGATTGAAGCGCGCCATGTTGGCGGGCAGCGTGCGCAGGCCCCAGCCGGTGTCGAACGCACCGGTGAGCAGTTGCCGCGCGACCGCCCGTCCGCGCTCGGCCGAAGGCAGGCCCGTGAACAGAAGGTGCCCCGCGTTCGATGCGCGCACCCGGCAAGGATCGCCAAGCCCGTCGAGCGCCAATGCGTAGAACTGAAGCTCATCCCGCCAGAACTTCTTTTCGACGCGCGCGGCCATTTCCCTGGCGGACTCGTTCCAGCGGGTTGCGCTGTCGTGGTCGCCGCGCCGCGCCGCCATGTGGGCCATGCCGAGAAATGCGGAGAACGCATAGCCCTGGACTTCCACCAGCGCAATCGGCCCGACCGGCGAACTGCCGTCGGCGTGGAAGACGGAGTCATGGCTGTCCTTCCAGCCCTGATTCGCAAGGCCGGTGGTCTCGCCGCGCGCATAGCTCACGAAGCCGTCGTGGCGCCGTACGTTGTCCTCGATCCACGCGGTGGCCGCCAGCAAGGCGCCCCAGATGTCGTCGATGAAGCCATGGTCGCCGGTGCGTCGTGCGTAGGCAGCCGCGAGCATCACGAAAAGCGGGGTCGTGTCCACGCCGCCGTAGTACTTGCCAAAGGGCAGTTCGTTGACCGCGGCCATCTCGCCCTTGCGGGTCTCGTGCATGATCTTTCCCGGCTCCGCATCGCGGAAGGACGAGGTTTCATGCGATTGGTGCGCTGCCAGGAAGGCCAGCACGCCGCGCGCCAGAGCCGGGTCGAGCCAGAGTGTCTGCATCGCCGTGATGACCGCGTCGCGCCCGAACGGCGTCGAGAACCACGGGATGCCCGCATACGGATAAGGCCCCGTCGGCAAGTCGGTCGTCAGCAGGGCGAGATCGGCTTCGGACTTGTCGATCCACGCCTGGAAGAGCCGGTTGGATGCGTGCAGTCGCGCCCCCCGGCGGCGCCGGACGCGCAAGCCGCGGCGCGCACGTGCGGCGGCGTCCCGATAGCGAAGACGCGAGGGCAGCGCGAGCCCGGAGCCGACCTCGAGATAGAGCACCCAATGCTGTCGCCCGGCCAATGCGACGTCGAACGATGCCCCGGAGTCGTTCATCTGCTGCGGGACTTCGGAGAAAGCGATGGAAACGTCGCGCCACACGGAGTCCAGCCCGCGATAGCGAAGTTCGACGCAGTGTTCGCCGACCTGCCCGGCAGCGAATTCGCCGCGCTTGGTGCGGGTTTGCCCGCGCACTTCGAACATGTCGCGAAAGTCGGCCGCGTAAAGCAACTGCAGCGGCACGCGCGTTGCGAGATCGCTGTAGTTGACGAGCGAGATGCGTTCATAGACGCGGTTGTTGCAGAGGAAGCGCCGCCGCTCCAGGTGAATCACGCCTTCGGGCATCGATTCGCCACCCAGCGGGGGCAATGGATGGTTCGTCAGGTTGGCCGTGAAGAAGGCGTTGTCCTGGCTGACGTCGCTGGAGAGCAGGCTGGGCGTCTGCCCATTCATCAAAACCCTGAAGGTGGACAGCAGCCGCGTGTCGTTGTGGAAGAGGCCATCGCCTTCACCCGTGATGTCGCCCATGGCGTCCGCCACGATGAAGGTGTCACCTTCCTTCAATACGAAGAGGCGCTGGCCGGAGCGCGCGGGTGGAGGAGGCCACGCGTTTTCCTGCAGTGCGCCTGCGTCAGGCTCGTTCATGAGCAACTCCGGTTGCGATGGAAATTATGCGGCTTCACCTTCGAGCAGCGCATTCCGGCTGTCGCGTGCCAGTTGCCAATACAACTGCACGTAGCGTCGCGCCATCGCGTCGGCGGTGAATCGATGCTCGAACTCCGCGCGCACACGCGCGCGCGGCAGATGCCGTACCTGCTCGACCGCTTGCACGGCCTGCGCCATGTCGTCGACGATGAAACCGCTCTTGCCGTCTTCCAGCACCTCGGGAACGGACCCGCAGCGCCATGCGATGACAGGCGTTCCGCACGCCATCGCTTCGATCATCACGAGGCCGAAGGGCTCCGGCCAGTCGATCGGGAACAGAAGCGCGCGCGCTTGTCCCAGGAAATCGGCCTTTTGCTCGGCCCCGATTTCGCCGATGTATTCGACCAGCGGATGCGCGAGGAGCGGTTCGATCTCGCGCACGAAGTAGTTGCGGTCCACGGCGTCTACTTTGGCTGCAATGCGGATCGGCACGCCTGCGGCGCATGCAATGGCGATGGCGCGATCGGGTCGCTTCTCCGGCGAGATCCGGCCCAGGAAAGCGAGGTAGTCCCCGCGCGGCGTGGCATTGAACCGGAAGCCCGCCGGATCGACGCCATGGTGCACGGTGGCATACCAGTTCGCATCGGGCATGTCCTTGCGCTGTCGATCGGAGATCGACACCAGCGCGAACTTGTCCCAGCGGCCGTAGGCGCCGGCAAGGTCGGCGATGTCGAGCCGCCCGTGCAGCGTCGTCAAGGTGCAGCCGGCCATGTCCTCGAACAGGGGGAAGTGCAGCATGTCCGTGTGGAAATGCAGCACATCGAATTCATGCGCGCGGCGCCGCACCTCATGCAGCATCGACAGATGCGCGGCAAGGTCTGACTTCAGCGGCGCCGGGTCGAGGCGCAGCGCCTGCTTGCGCGTGGCGACCAGCTTCGCGCGGGTCAGCGTATCGCCGGAGGCGAAGAGCGTGACGTCGTGGCCTTGCTCCACCAGGGCATCGACCAGATGGCCCACCACGCGTTCTGTTCCGCCATAGAGGCGAGGGGGAACGGCTTCATAGAGCGGGGCGATCTGCGCGATTTTCATGGACCAGTCACTTTCGGAGCTGAGCCCGCAACTCTAGGCGCCGGGCCGGGGGGGCTTATCGGAATCTGGCGGCTTGCGCTGTCGTCCAAATCCTCACGGGCTGCTGCTGCGGCGGCGCAGACGGGCGACGTCGTCGGCTTGCACGGCCGGCGCGGTCCTTGGAACCGCCGACTTGCGCTCCTGTAAGC
The DNA here is from genome assembly GCF_056399425.1 of Variovorax sp. 01N429. Classification (NCBI taxonomy): domain Bacteria; kingdom Pseudomonadati; phylum Pseudomonadota; class Betaproteobacteria; order Burkholderiales; family Comamonadaceae; genus Variovorax; species Variovorax sp. 01N429. The sequence continues at coordinate 82,324 of NZ_JBFTRG010000023.1, forward strand.
CGCTGGCTTTCGTCAGCGTGCGAACGCACCGTCAGGCCCGGATCACCGGGTTCTCGCGGGCGGCAATTGCTTCGGCTGCTGCCATGCCGCGGCATCGTGAGGGCGCGTCGCGCCGTCGAAATAGCTCAAGCCGCACAACAGTGCCAGCGTGCAAAGCGCGGTGAAGCACGCCGAGCGGCTCCAGGGTGACGCGCGATCGATGCGCATGAACCAGCGCACGACGATGGCCGTCTTGATGCCGGCAATCGCCACGCCGGGAACCCAGCCGTACGTACCCAGCGAGAGGTAGGCGCTGCCGAGGCTGGTCATCAGCAACGCGATCAATGCCAGCCAGACGAGCGCGAGTCGGCGGATGCGGCGGCGAAGGTCTGCGGTGATCATGAATGGCGGCTCACGAGATAAAGAAGTGGATAGAGGGCAATCCACACGATGTCCACGAAGTGCCAATAGAGCCCGGCCACGGAGACGGCAGCGCCACTCGCCCAGTCGAGACGGCGTCGGCAGCCGACGGCGAGCGCAGCCATGAGCGCAATGCCGATGCTCACGTGAATGGCATGCAGGGCCGTTGAAAGGAAATAGAAAGCAAAGAACATCTGCGCGCCTTGCGGCACATCTTCGCTGTCGCCCAGCCGGAATGCCGGCCCCGGGAAGAGCCCTTCATGCCAGTCCTTGCGGTATTCGATGCCCTTGATCATCAGGAAGACGATGCCGAGGACCGCAGTGGCCGCGAGCAGGCGAGAGGACAGCCTTGCCGCGTTGGCAGAGTGCGCTTCGACGGCCATGGCGACGCAGGCGCTGCTGCTGAGCAGGATGGCGGTGTTCAGGGTGCCGAGCACCACGTCCGTGTGGCGGCTCGCCGCCGCGAATCCGTCGGGCCACTGCGCGCGGCCGAAGGCATAGGTCAGCAGCAGGGCGCCAAAGAAAAGGACTTCGCTGCCGATGAACACCCACATGCCGAACTCCCCGACGCGAGGGGCGCCTGGCCGCGAGCCGGAAGCCGCTGCGTTCGTCATGTTCGTCATTGCAGCGCCTTCGCGTCGGCGCGGTGCTGCGGCGTGTAGTCGTACGCATCGCCGGGCGCCTTCGGCGGCGCGTCGAAATTGTGGGTCGGGGGCGGCGAGGAGGTCTGCCACTCCAGGCCTGTCGCGTTCCATGGATTGCGCCCGGCGCGCGCGCCATGGTGCAGTGACCGGATCAGATAGAAGAGCGGCATCAGGTAGCCCAGGGCCAGCACCACCGCCCCCGCGGAGGACAGCACATTGAGCACCTGGTATTCCGGCGCGTAGGCGTGATAGCGCCGGGGCATTCCCTGAAAGCCCAGCAGATACTGAGGAAAGAACGTGAGATTGAAGCCGACGAAGATCAGCACCGCCGCAATGCGCGCCCACAGCTCGTGATAGAGCCGCCCCGTGACCTTGGGCCACCAGAAGTGCAAGGCCCCGAAGTACGCCATCACCGCGCCGCCCACCATGATGTAGTGGAAGTGGGACACCACGAAGTAGGTGTCGGTGAGATGAACGTCGAGCGCAAGCGACGCCAGAAAGAGCCCCGTGAGCCCGCCGATGGTGAACAGGCCGACAAAGCCGAGCGCATACAGCATCGGCGCATCGAAGCGGATCGAGCCCTTGTACAGGGTGGCCGTCCAGTTGAAGACCTTGATGGCCGAGGGCACCGCGACCATGAAGCTCAGGAACGAGAACACCACGCTGGCGGCGGTCGATTGCCCGCTCACGAACATGTGATGCCCCCACACCAGGAAACCGAATGCGGCGATGGCCAGCATGGCATAGGCCATGAAGCGATAGCCGAAGATCCGCTTGCGCGCAAAGCACGGAACGATCTCGCTGACGACGCCCATGGCGGGCAGCACCATGATGTACACCGCCGGGTGCGAGTAGAACCAGAACAGGTGCTGGAACAGCAAGGGATCGCCGCCGTACGCCGGATCGAACACACCCACCTGGAAGAGCCGTTCGGCCACCACCAGCAGCGTCGTGATGGCCAGCACCGGCGTTGCCAGCACGAGGATGATGCTGGTCGCGTAGATCGCCCAGACGAACAACGGCAGCTGGAACCAGCCCATGCCCGGCGTGCGCATCGTGTGGACCGTGACGATGAAGTTCAAGCCCGTGGCAATCGACGAGAAGCCCGTCACGAAGACGCCGACCAGCGTCAGCACGACGTAGCCGTTGGAAAACATCGTGGCGTAGGGCGTGTAGAAAGTCCAGCCGGTGTCGACGCCGCCGAAGAAGAGCGCCAGCAGGGTGAGCAGGCCACCGGCGATATAGAGATACCAGCTCAAGAGATTCAGGCGCGGCAGGGCGAGGTCCTTGGCGCCGATCATCATCGGCAGCACGAAGTTGCCCACCACGGAGGGGATCGACGGGATCAGGAACAGCCAGACCATCACGACACCGTGCGCGGTGAAGAGCTTGTTGTAGGTGTCGGCGCGGACGAGGTCGCCGGCGGGCGTCACGAGTTCGAGCCGGATCATCGTGGCCGCCGCGCCGCCGACAAAGAAGAAGAAGGTGATCGCCACCGCATAGAGGATCGCGATGCGCTTGTGGTCATGCGCAAGAAACCATGAGCGGATGGTGAGCCCGTCGGTCAGGTAGCTGGTCATCGCAGTTGCTCCACATCAGGCATTGCCGGGGCACCGGCACGCAGGTAGGCAATCAAGGACTGGAGTTGCGCCTCGTCGAACTGGCCCTGGAAGCTCGGCATCACGGGCGCGAAGCCGGCGACGACGTCCTTGCCGGGTTGCAGGATGGAGTCGCGCAGGTAGTTGTCGTCGGCGACGATGGTGCGGCCGTCCTGCAGATGCACCAGTCGGCCGCTCAGGCCCTGCAGGAGCGGCGCGTGCACCGTCGAGGCCGCGTTGTGGCAGCCGCTGCAGCCGGCGCTGCGAAAGAGGGCAAATCCTTGTTCGATCGTGCCGTTCTCGGGCGGCCCGGCTTGCGTCCAGCGCGCGTATTCGGCCGCGGGCATGACCGTCACGACGCCGACCATCGCCGAATGGTCGCTCCCGCAATACTCCGAGCAGAACAGCCTGTATTCGCCAATCCGGGTGGCAGTGAACCAGAAGCGCGTGAAGCGGCCCGGAACCACGTCCTGCTTGAGACGGAAGGCCGGTACGTAGAAGCTGTGGATGGCGTCCTGCGACGACATGACGAGCGCAACCGGCTGCCCCAGAGGCACGTGCAGCGTGTTGATCTCGCGCCGGCCACTCGGATGCTGCAGCTTCCACATCCATTGCTTGCCGACGACATTGATCGTCAGGGCGCCGGCTGGCGGCTCCCGCAAGGTGAGGTATTGGCTCGCGGCCCACATGAAGAGGCCGAGAAAGATCAGAAGCGGGGCGATGGTCCACGCTGCTTCGAGGCCGCCTGCGTTGCTTGGCGGGTCGGTGCGATCCACATCCGACCCGCTGCGGTAGCGCACGCACATCCATACGATGAGGCTGCCAACGGCCAGCGCCATGACGCCGCACAGCAACAGCATCGCGCCGAACAGCGCATCGGTGTGCGAGGCGATCGACGACGCCTCCGGCATGAACAGCCGAATACCGGACGGCGCGAGGACGGCGGGTAGTTCGTTCATGGCTCAGGAAGCGCTCGCGGCGCGGCGGCGCCAGATCCACAGGCCCATCGCGATCGCGCCCATGCAGCCGAGGATGCGCATCGCGTCCATGACAGCGACGCTGTAGCGCCCAGTGACGGGGTCGTAGTGGCCGCACAGCAGCGTCAGCCGATCGGTGAGCGAGCCGACATGCCCGCCTGCCGCTTGCTCGACGGCGAGGCGCAACTCGCGCGCGTCGAAGCGCACGCCCGGAAAGTAGCGCGCGACGGTTCCCTGTGGCGTGGCGACCACGAAGCCGGCGCTGTGAGCGATGCCGTTGTCGCCGCGCTGGACCGCGTAGCCGAGCGCACGAGTGAGACGCTCGGATGTTGGGGCGCTCGTCGTCAGCAGATGAATGTCGATGTCACGATCGGCGAGGAAGCGGGCGTAGTCGCGGTAGTCGGATTCGCGAGCGCGGGCCATGGCCGGTGTCTCGTCGGGGTCGATGCTGAAGCCGACGATGCGCCAGGAGCGCTGCGGCAGCCCGCTGCCTTGCAGCGCCTCGAGCACGCCCTGCATGACGAGCCCGCACAACTCGGTGCATTGGTAGTAGCCCGGCACTAGCACCACTGCCCGGTCGCCGCCGAAGAATTCGCGCAAGCGCATCGGCTTGCCGTTGCTTTCGACCATCGAGACATCCAGCGGCAACACCGCACCGATTCGTTGTACGAGCTGGACCTGGGGCGCCGATGGCAATGCCAGCGGTGCCTCGGCAAGCGCAGGCACAGCGGCGAACAGCGCGCAGAGCAGCGGCAGCATGTTCGACAGCAACCTCATTGCGGCGCCCCTTGCCGCGTGGCAGGGCCGGACCGGGCGCGCAGCCCGCGCTCGGTCATCAGGCTCATCGCGCGATCGACGGGGATGCGCACGTAGCCCGGTGATCCGGGAACCGGACCGGTTGCATCGAGCTCGTCCTGCTTCTCCTTTCGATAGGTCGCCAGGTCGTCCTGCGGTGCCGTTTGAAGGTCGGGCCTGGCCTGTGCTTCAGAGAGGCCTGCCGGGTCTCCCTTGCCGACTTGCCAGTAGGCCAGCAGCATCACGCAAAAGACGAGGGCCAGCAGGCCGAGGAGCGCCAGTACTGTGCGACGCGGACCGGGATCACGCGCGGGCATTCGCCACCTCCCTCGTTCCTGCATCGAGCATCGGTGCAAACACCAGCAAGCCAATGCCCGCCATGCAAAGGGGTGCCAGCCACCATATGGCTGCTGCATGGGGATCGACTGACGGAACGACCAGCCATACCGAATCAAGCGCGTTGGCCAGAAGGAGAAGCCCGGCCGTGGCGCCGAGCGTGGCGGGACGATCCTTGATGGGGCGCATGACGAGTGCCGCGACCGGCAACGCAAGCTGCAATCCGACCAGGGCCAAGCCCACGTTGAACCAGCCTGTCTGCAAGCGCGGAACGAACCACGAGATTTCGTTCGGCAAGTTCTCGGCCCAGATGATCAGGAACTGCATGAAGCCCAGGTAGCCCCAGGTCAGCACGTACATGAGCAGCAGGTTGCCCAGGTCACGGCCGACCGGGACTTCAGGCGCGGCCTTCGATTGCAGGGTCGCGGGCAGGCGCCACGCCGTCCACGCGGTCAGGGCCGCGGCGCCAGCGAGTGCTTGCGAGACCAGGACCAGCAGAGCGAAACCCGTGCTGCGCCATCCAGGCGTGAGCGACATCAGCAGATCGATTGCAGCCAGCGAGCCCAGCAGCGAATGGATGATCAGGCTCGCCGCCGCGCGTCGCCTGCTGAGCACCGGCCGAAGGGCACTGCGCGACAGCCAGAACCAGACGAGCCCATACAACAGCATCCGCGACGCGAACGCCGGAAGGTCGAGCCATGCGCGCGCAAAGGCGGGTTCTTCCAGTCTGCTCAACACGTCCGAATGCGGCGAGGCCCAGGGGTAAAGCGCCGTCACGCCCAAGGCAATCGGGACAAAGAGCGGGCCGAGCCACCAACGGCGAACCATCAGCAGCGCGGCCGCCGGGCGCAGCACTTCGCCCCAGCGCCCGCCGGTGAGCCTGTGCAGCCACAGGTTGATGCAGGCGCCCATCACGATGCCGACACACCACCACCACGCGGCCAGCCAGGCGGCGAGAAAGACGCGCGTGCCGCCGTGCCATCCGGCGACGAATCCGGCCAGAAGCAGCAGCACGGCACCGAGAGCGGTGGCGCGAGGCGCGCAGACGCGGCGCATCACCGGAGCTCCTTGGTCGAACCCGGCACCGGATGCCAACTCTGCGGCTCGGCCGGTGCCGGCAGATCGGCGACGAGTGCATGCCGGCTCAACTGCAATGCACGTATGTAGGCGGCGATGGCCCACCGGTCCGAGGGCTGGACGCGGTCCGCATACGAATACATCACGCCATAGCCATGGGTGATGACATCGAAGAAATGGCGATCGTCGACGGCGCGCAGGCGGTCGATGTGAAAAGACGGCGGTGATGGGAAGCCCCGCCGCACCACCGGGCCATCACCGTCCCCGACCGGGCTGTGGCAGGGCACGCAATAGATGGTGTAGCGCTCCTGGCCTCGAAGCAGGAGCGCACTTGACGGCCTTTCGGGGAGCGCCTGCTGAGCGAGAGCCGCTTCCTGATCGCCCAGATGCTGAGACCCGGCGCGACCGCTCGAAGTCGCCGCAATGTCGCCGCTCGCACGGGCCACGGTCCCCGGCGGCGGTGGACGCGTCCCCATCTTGTCCGGAAAGAGCGAGCTGGCCGTGTCAGGCAGCAGCTTGGGTTGCCGCAGCATGTCGCGTTCGGAGCGGTCGCATCCCGCCAGCATCGACACTGCGCCGCACAGGCAGAGCAGGGCGGCGAGGACGGCGCTTGGCCTCACGGCATCACCTCGCTCACGCGCAGCGGATCGAGACGCTGCAAGAGCGCCCGCGCCTGCCGGTCGTCGAAGGCCGGATCGTCCCGACGCAGGCACAGGAAGAACCGGTTGCGCATCGAGAGATCGAAGTCCGGCGCATTGAAGACGGGGTGGTAGAGCCTGGGCATGCCTGCGCGCCACAGCATCGCTCCGACCGTGGCGAATGCACCTCCCAGCACCGCGAGAGAAAAACTCACCGGAACGAACATCGGCCAGCTATGAAGCGGACGCCCGCCGATGTCGATGGGGTAGGACACGACAGCCGCGTACCACTGCATGAAGTAGCCCAGCACGCCGCCGAGCACCGTGCCGACCAGGCAAGCGAACGCAACGCCGCGAGGACGCACACCGAGTGCTTCGCCGAGCCCTTCGACGGCGAAAGGCGCGTAAGCCTCCGCACGGCGATAGCCCGCGGAACGCGCCTCGCGGACCGCATTCAGCAGCGCGTCCGAAGAGGCGAACTCGGCGATGAGTCCCCAGGGTTGGGTGGCGTCGTTCATCAGCCGGCCTCCGCCTCGGTGTGCTCCAGCTCGCGCATCTCGGCCATGGAGATCACCGGCAGGACGCGGACGAACGCGAGGAACAGCCATGCGAACGCGCAGATGGAGCCGAGCAGGAAGACCCAGTCCCAGGCGGTCGGCACAAACAAGCCCCATGCCGAGGGCATGAAGTCGCGATGGAGGCTGGAGACCACGATGAGTACCCGCTCCATCCACATGCCCAGGTTGATCGCGAGGCTGAGCCCCAGAAGCAGTCCGGCGCTTCTGCGGCAGCGACGCCACCACAGCAATTGCGGCAGCAAGACGTTGCACACCAGCATCGACCAGTAGACCGGCGCATAGAAGCCGACCCAGCGGTCTTCGGTCATCGCGATGTCGTAGCGGTCCCCGCTGTAGAACGCCATGAAGATCTCGCTGAGATAGCCATAGGCCACCAACGAAGAAGTCGCCAGCAGGACCTTGCCTGCGTGGTCGAGATGCACTTCGGTGATGAAGTCGTGCAAGCCGAAAGCGCGGCGCAAGGGGATCGCAATGGTCAGCACCATGGCAAAGCCGGAGAAGAGCGCGCCGGCGACGAAGTAGGGCGGAAAGATCGTGGAGTGATAGCCCGGTGTGTTGCCGATCGCGAAGTCCAGCGAGACCACCGAATGCACCGACACGACCAGCGGTGTCGCCAGGCCCGCCACCAGCAGATAGGCCTTCTCGTAATGCACCCACTGCCGCGCTTCGCCCCGCCACCCGAGCGCGCCGAGCGCGAAGACGAAGCGCTTGATGCGCCCCTCGGCGCGGTCGCGCAGCGTGGCGAGGTCGGGGATCAACCCCACGTACCAGAACACGAACGACACGATGATGTAAGTCGCGATCGCAAAGAAATCCCACACGAGCGGACTGCGCCATTGCGGCCACAGGCCCATGGTGTCGGGGTAGGGCGCGATCCAATAGAACTTCCAGGCGCGTCCCAGATGCAGCAGAGGAAAGATCGCCGCCATGGTGGCGGCGAACAGTGTCATCGCTTCGGCGAACCGGTTGATGGAGGTTCGCCACTTCTGGCGCAACAGCAACAGCACCGCCGAAATGAAAGTGCCCGCGTGGCCGATGCCGATCCACCACACGCAATTGGCAATCGCGAAGCCCCAAGCCACCGGAATGTCGACGCCCCATATGCCGACGCCTGTGCGCAGCAGGTAGACGATGGCCGCGCCGAAACCGAGCGTGCCCGCGAACGTGCCCCAGAAGGCGATTCGCCAGAGCTTGCCGGAGGGCCGCGACAGCACCAGATCGGCAATCTTGTCGGTGATGCTCGCGTAGCCCCAGTGGCCGCGCAGGACGGGCGGCGCGGCGCTCATTGACCGGCCTCGTCATCGGCGACGACGCGCGCAAGGTAGGTCGTCCGCGGGCGCGTGTTGAGTTCTTCCAGCAGTGTGTAGTGCCTCGGCGATGCCTTCGCGCGCGACACGGCACTGCCCGGATCGGCAAGGTCTCCGAAGTGGATCGCGCTTGTCGGGCAAGCAGCCTGGCAGGCCGTCACCACGTCGCCGTCCGCGAGCGGCCGTCCGGAGCGCTCCGACTGCAGCCGCGCCCGCGTGATCCGCTGGAGGCAATACGTGCACTTCTCCATCACGCCGCGCGCGCGCACCGTGACGTCCGGATTGCGCTGTGCCTTCAGTGTTTCGGTCGACTCGTCGCTGTACTGGAGGAAGTTGAAGCGCCGCACCTTGTACGGGCAGTTGTTGGAGCAGAACCGCGTGCCGACGCAGCGGTTGTAGACCTGCACGTTCAGGCCCTCGCTGTCATGCACCGTCGCGCCGACCGGGCAGACGATCTCGCACGGCGCGTTTTCGCAATGCATGCACGGCACGGGCTGGAACACGCCGCTATGGCTCGGCGCTTCGGCTTCCTCGTAGTGGTCGATGCGAATCCAGTGCATTGCACGACCGCGCGCCACTTGCTCCGCACCCACGACCGGGATGTTGTTCTCGGCCTGGCATGCGACGGTGCAGGCATTGCAGCCGATGCATGCATCCAGGTCGATCGCCATGCCCCAGGCGTGCTCGGCGAACCTGTTCATCGGCGGATAGAGCGAGGGGGCCGGCTCCTTGGGCGTGATCGCGGCCTTGGACGCCGGAACACTGCGGGCGAGTTCGCGGCCTTCCTGCGACATGGTGTGCTGCGTGCGCGCGAACTCGATGTGGCGTCCGGTGGCGGTCAGCGTCAACGGCGCGGTGCCTTCGCTGGCCGCCGGCCTGAGCGCGTATGCATCGAAGCCAATGCCGGAGCCCACGCGGCCGGCCTCCGTGCGGCCCAAACCGAGCGGCAGGGTGGCTGCACCTTCCGCATGCGAGGCCTGCACCCACACAGGCGCTTCGATCGATTTGGGACCGATGGCGGCGCGCACCACGTCGCCATTGCGCAGCGAAAGCGATGCTGCCGTGCGCGGGCCGAGATGCAGTGCGTTTCCCCAGGTGATGTGGGTGAAGGGGCGCGGCAGTTCCTGAAGCCATGCGTTGTTCGCGAATGCGCCGTCCCCCGCCGAAGGATCGGGAACGAAGACTGCGGCAAGTGCGCCGGCTTGCTGCGGAGCCCGGTCGGCGCGAGGCACGTTCGCTTGCGGCAGCGACAGCGGCTCGAAGGCGCTCTGGGCGATCGCGCCATTGCGCAGACTCTCGCGCCAGAACTGCTCGAAATCGTCGCCCGCACGGCCTGGCGGCTGCTGCTCGCGCCACTGGCGTCGCACGAGCTCGCGGCCATCCCGCACGGTGTCGTCGAGCATGGCGGCGACCAGCTCATGCGCGGATCGCGTGTCGTACAGCGGCATGATCACTGGCTGAATCAGCGAGGCGCTGCCGTCGAACGCGCGCGCGTCGCTCCATTGCTCGTAGGTGTGGCTCAGGGGCAAGTGCCATCGGCAGCATCGCGCGGTTTCGTCTGTGTAGAGCCCGGCGCGCACGGTGAAAGGCACCTGCGAGATCGCCTCTGCTACGGACAACTCGCCCGGCGTGTCATACGCGGGGTTGCCTCCGATGACCAGGAGCGTGTCGACCGCACCGTTCCTGATGGCGTCGAGCAGAGCTTGCAGGTCCTGGCCGCCGCCTCCTTCGGGTGGGTCGATGCCTTCGATCGTGCGACCGACCGATCCCAGCTTTTGATGAAGTGCCCATGCAAGCGCATGTGCGCGCGGTGTCAGCGCGTCGCCGACCACGATCAACGCGTCCGGTCCCGCGGCGCGCAGCGCTGAGACCAGGCGCGTTTCGAAGCGCGCGGCATCGGCGTCCGGACCGGCGCTGTTGCTATTGCCATCATTTGCACGGTCCACCTCGATGAAGTGCCCGGCGACCCGCTCCAGCAGTGCCTCGATTGCCGCTGGAGGCAGGGCGATGCGATCGTCGGCGCGTGCGCCGAAGAGTCCGGGCGTTGTCTCGACGGCGACCAATCGAGCTGCATGGCCGGTCCCCGCGGCGGCCCGGGCTCGTGCCCAGTCGGCAGCGCATCGAACGCTCTCCGGACTGCCGGTGAACGGGTCGGCCCCAAACGAAACGATCAGCCTTGCCTTGCCGAAATCGTGCCGCGGGCGCACCGGTCGCCCGAAGGCGGTTCGAGTGCCGCTCAACGCAGAAGCGGGAGAAAGAGGATCGTGCCTGTGCAAGACAGTGCCTGGATAGCGCGCGACGAGTTCGCCCAGCTGCGCCTGCAGCGTAGGCGATGTGATGGTGGGCGTCAGGATGCGCAGCCCGGGTCCCTTGCCTTCGCCCCAGCGGCTCGCGCGTTCGCGCCAGGCGGTGTCGAAGGCGGCCCACGTCGAAGGGCTCGCATCGATGCCGGGCTTCGGGCGGCTTTGCACAGTCTGCGAGCGGTCGGGGTCCCACAGCTCCAGCACCGAGGCCTGCGCAAACGAGTCGGTGGTTCCCAGGCTGGCGGGGTGCAGCGGATTGCCCTCGATCTTGATCGGCCGACCTTCCCGCGTGCCCACCAGCACGCCATGGGCGAAGCCGCTGCGCACGAAGCTCGTCGCATAGAAGATCGCGCCTTCGCCCAATTCCGCCTCGGGCATGCGGACGAAAGGGTGTGCCTGTCCTGGAGGAGCGCGGGTGCAACCGGCGCTTGCCAGCGCCACGGACGCGGCCATCAGGGTCATGGCATGCCGCCGCGTCATCCCTGGTTCAGACACGATCTCGATCACGGATTTCGTCGAAGTCATGGCGCGGATAGAGGCGAGAGGCGAGAGGCGAGCGAGTGGTGCTATCGATGGCAGGTCGAGCAATCGGTCAGGCGGCGCTCGCTCAACAGGCGGGCAATCATCCGAACCGTTGCGGTGTCTCCATCGTCCAGCGGCTGCATGCTGAACACCTTCGAAGGATCGTGCAGATGCGCAAGCGGGTTGCGGTGGCATTTGACGCACCACTCCATCTGGAGCGTGGCAACGCGGCGCATCAACGGCATCTGGTCGACCCGGCCATGGCATTCGATGCAGGCCACGCCCTTGTTGATGTGGATGCTGTGATCGAAGTACACGAAATCCGGCAATCGATGGACCCGGTTCCATGCGATGGGATTGCCGCTTTTGGCGCTGTCCCGAACGGGCGCCAGCAGGGGTGTGTCGGCGAACAACTGCGAGTGGCAGTTGAGGCAAATCTGCGTTGACGGAAAGCCCGCGGATGCGGAGGTCTCCACGGACGTGTGGCAGTAACGGCAATCGAGTCCGACATCCCCGACGTGATGCTTGTGGCTGAAGGGAACCGGTTGCTGCACGATCTCGTTTTCGCCCGTGTCCTCGAATCCGCGCCAGGCCGCGATGCCAATGCCCAGTGCCACCAGCACCAACAATCCGATCAACGTCAGACTGACTGCCAATTCGGTTTGGCGCTGGATGATTTGGGCCATCGCGGCGTATTAGCACAGTTGGGGGTGCCGTGGTGTCCGCCTTTTGCTTCCTCATTCAGCGCCCTCGACTGACACCCGCGCGCTTGCGATCGGCCCCCACTTTCGGTCACCAATATCGTTAACCTATCGCTGACAAGAACGAGTACATCGAGGATGCCGAGCAACTTGAAGGTCATCTTGCGCGCAGTCCGACGCTGGGCCTTCATCCCCGTCTCGGCCGTCGTGCTGAGTGTGCTGCTGTCGCATGCGCACGAGATCGATTGGGCGGGCGCCTGGTCGGCCCTGCGGCACTATTCGCCGCTGCTTCTGCTCGGAGCGCTAGGCCTCGCCATCGTGAGCCACATGCTGTATGGCTGCTTCGACCTGCTGGGACGACGCCACACAAGACACGGGCTCCCGCGGCCGCAGACTTTCTGCATCGGCATGGCGACCTATGCGTTCACGCTGAATCTGGGGACTCTGCTCGGAGGCGTCGCGACCCGAGTGCGCCTGTATGCGCGGGCCGGGCTCGACGAAGTCACGATCGCGCAGATCATCGCGATGAGTGCGACGACCAACTGGATGGGCTACGGCGTCATCGCTGGGGGGCTCTTCGCCGCACGCGCCATCACGCCGCCAGCACGATCGCCACTGACGGCCGAAGCCTTGCAGGCGCTCGGGTTCGCGATGATCGCGCTGGCCTGCGCGTACGTCGCAGTCTGTGCGATGGCTCATGGGCGCACCTGGCAAGTGCGGCATCGCAAGATTCGTCTGCCCGCGCCCGGCCTTGCCTTGCTGCAACTCGTGGTGTCGGCGGGCCACTGGTTCACGATGGGCGGGGTCATGTACCTGCTGCTGGACCAGCAGGTGTCGTACCCGATCACGCTGGCCGTGCTGATGACCGCCGCAATCGCGGGCGTGGTGACACCCGTCCCCGCCGGCCTCGGCGTGCTGGAAGCCGTCTACCTGATGCTGCTGTCAGGCGCTGTTCCGCAGGGCCGGCTCATGGGGGCGGTGCTGGCGTACCGAGCGCTTTACTACCTGGTGCCGCTTGCGGGTGCGATGGGAATCTATTTTGGGCTGGAGAGATACATGTCCCGCCGCCGCAACGCGGCGAATCCGTTGGTGCAGGCGCACACGCCGCAGCCTATGGGGCGGCATGTGCCTTGAGTGGACGTCGGCGAGTGACAAGTCAGGTCAGGTCACCGGCGCGGGGTTGAAGAGCACGAGTGCGTTGTGCAGCTTCCACTGCTCCGCCCAGGTCTTCTTGCGGCCGCTGGCGACGTCCAGCATCAGCCTGAACATCTCCCAGCCGACGTCGGCGATGGTCTTCTCTCCGGTGGCGATGGTTCCGGCATTGATGTCCATCAAGTCGTGCCA
>NZ_JBFTRG010000024.1:0-89725 GCF_056399425.1 Variovorax sp. 01N429
CTGCGAGGTGCCGCGTGCCGCCGTCTATGAAGTTGGGATCGATACGGATGCCAGCCGTGCACGCTCTCACGCCTCGGGGCAGGCGCTGTCGGAAGCGGTACACGCTGATATGCCCGATATCGACGGCATTCTCTTCAACTCGCGCTTGACCAGCGGAATTCGAAGATCAGAGTAAGTTCTAGAAAGGCACAATCCCGCGCCGGCGCGGACAATTACATGCGACTGCACGTGTCGAACTCTCGATACAAGGCCACCGAGTTCCAAGATTGCTTCGCCGCTCGATCGAGCAGAAGTACGACTAGATCGTCTCGAGCAACTGCTCGCTGCGTAAGAAGATGCGCGGCAATCACGTGGATCTGCCTGCCAGGGGCGCCAGCTCGTTCCGCCGGCCATGCACAGTTCCTGGGCAAACCTGCGCGGTCAGGCAACCGGACGGGCCTGTTCACTCATGTCGGGCACGCGGCATGCGGCCAGGTATTCTGCGCGCAGCCGCAGGACCAGATCGCGCACCGTGGGCACATCGTCGATCAGGTCGATGCCTTGCCCGGCACTCCATATGTTCTTCCAGGGTTCTGCCTGCGCCGGCAGGTGGTCGTGTCGCATGCCACGACCTGTCGGCGCGGGCAGGTCAGCCGGATCCAGGCCCACCATGCGCATCGATTCCACCAGCCAGTTGGCAGCGACACCAGCGATGCGGTCCGTGTAGGCCAGATCGCTTGAGCCTTGCGACACCAGCATGTCCTTGTAGGCCTGCGGCGCCATCGACTCCCGGGTAGCGATGAACCGGGTGCCGAGGTAGGCAAGGTCGGCACCCAGAACTTCGGCGGCGCGAATGGTCGCGCCGTTTGACACGGCGCCACCCATGACGATCACGCCATCGAAGATCGAGCGTATCTTGGGGATCATGGCAAGGTGACTGAGCGTTCCTGAGTGCCCTCCTCCGCCCGCGCCAATGCAGTTGAGTCCGTCGGCGCCCGCCGCGATGGCCTTCTCTGCGAAGCGCAGGCTGGTCACGTCATGAAAAACGAGCAGTCCGACATCGTGCGCCCGGTGAATCAGGTCGGTCGGGTCTCCGCCAACGGTGATTACGATCTTCACGCCGTATCGGGCGCACAGATCGAAGTTCTGGATCAGTTCGTCATCGCGCACGCGCGTCGCCAGGTTCACCGCCAGTGGCCCCGCTGCCGTGCCGGTCTCGCCTTCGAAGCGCTCCGTCGCCGAACTGATCTCGGCCAGCCATGACTCGAACTCGCTCAACGTGTGCGCGTTCTGCCGAGGGAGACCACCGACCAGGCCAGCCAGACAGGCCTCGCGCACGAGCGCCGGGCCGCTGACGAGAAACATCGGCGCGCACACGGCCGGCAGTTTGAGGGCAGCGCGGATTGGGGCAGGCAGCGACATGGATAGACTTTGTCAATCGCGAAATGAAAGGGCCTGCCACCACCTTCCGGCCGGACAGAACACTCGGGAGGCACGCATCAGGAATGATTCGACAGTGCCTGGGTCAACTCCGGCACGGCAGTGAACAAGTCGGCGACGAGGCCGTAGTCGGCCACCGAGAAGATCGGCGCTTCTTCGTCCTTGTTGATCGCGACGATCACCTTGGAGTCCTTCATGCCGGCCAGATGCTGGATCGCACCGGAGATGCCCGCTGCGATGTAGAGCTGTGGCGCCACGATCTTGCCCGTCTGGCCCACCTGCCAGTCGTTCGGCGCGTAGCCCGCATCCACAGCGGCGCGGCTGGCACCGAGGCCTGCATTGAGCTTGTCGGCCAGAGGCGCCATCACTTCGGTGAACTTCTCTGCGCTGCCCAGCGCCCGGCCACCCGAGACGATGATCTTCGCGGCGGTGAGTTCGGGGCGCTCGCTCTTGGTGACTTCACGGCCCACGAAGCTGGACTTGCCGCTGTCGGCAACGCCTTCGGCGTTTTCAACCGCCGCGCTGCCGCCAGTGGCTGCTGCGGCGTCGAAGCCGGTCGTGCGCACGGTGATCACCTTGGTGGCATCGCTGCTCTGCATGGTGGCAATCGCGTTGCCGGCGTAGATCGGGCGCTCGAAGGTGTCGGGGCTGACCACCAGCGTGATGTCGGAGATCTGCGCCACGTCGAGCTTGGCGGCCACGCGCGGCGCGACGTTCTTGCCGTTGGCGGTCGAGGGGAACAGGATGTGGCTGTAGTTGGCCGCGATGGCGAGCACCTGGGCGGCGACGTTCTCGGCCAGGTTTTCTGCGAGCCACGGGCTGTCGGCCACGATGACTTTGCTGACGCCGGCGATCTGCGCGGCGGCCTTGCCGGCTTCGGCGGCGTTGGCACCGGCCACGAGCACGTGCACGTCGCCGCCGCAGGCGAGCGCCGCGGTCACGGTGTTGAGGGTCGCGGGCTTGACGGTCGCGTGGTCGTGTTCGGCAATAACTAGTGCGGTCATGTCGTTGTCTTCCTCAGATCACTTTGGCTTCGTTCTTGAGCTTGTCCACCAGGGTGGCGACGTCGGGCACCTTGATGCCGGCGCCGCGCTTGGGCGGCTCGCTGACCTTGAGGGTCTTCAGGCGGGGCTTGACGTCCACGCCCAGGTCTTCGGGCTTGAAGACGTCGAGCTGCTTCTTCTTGGCCTTCATCATGTTGGGCAGGGTGACGTAGCGCGGCTCGTTCAGGCGCAGGTCGGTGGTGATGACGGCCGGCAGGCTCAGCGTGATGGTTTCCAGGCCGCCGTCGACTTCGCGCGTGACGGTGGCCTTGCCGTCGGCCACTTCGACCTTGGAGGCGAAGGTGGCTTGCGGCAGGTCGGCCAGCGCGGCGAGCATCTGGCCGGTCTGGTTGGCGTCGTCGTCGATGGCCTGCTTGCCCAGGATGACGAGCTGGGGCTGTTCCTTGTCGACCAGGGCCTTCAGCAGCTTGGCCACGGCCAGGGGTTGCAGCTCTTCGGTGGTTTCCACCAGGATGCCGCGGTCGGCACCGATGGCCATGGCGGTGCGCAGGGTTTCCTGGCACTTGGCGTCGCCGCAGGAGACGGCGATGACTTCGGTCACGACGCCCTTTTCTTTCAGGCGCACCGCTTCTTCCACGGCGATCTCGTCGAAGGGGTTCATGCTCATCTTGACGTTGGCAATGTCCACCCCGGTGCCGTCGCTCTTCACGCGCACCTTCACGTTGTAATCGACGACCCGTTTGACAGGCACTAGAACCTTCATGAATCAACTCCTGGATTTGTAGAAGAATGCGACCGCACTAGCGACCCGGAAATGCCGGCGGTCTCTTGGCGGCGAGCGCTCGCAGGCCTTCGGCGAACGATTCGCTGTCGATCAGTTCGCGCTGCCTGGTGCGCTCATAGACCAATTGGTTCGACAGGCTTTGCTGTTCGGAGGCCTGGAACAAGGCGCGAGTCTCCTGTGCGGCGCCCGCTGGCAGTGCCGCGAGTCGAGCGGCGATCCCAAGGCCCTCGGCCATGAGGTTTTCGTCGTCGACGCACGCCCAGACCAGCCCCATTCCCGCTGCCCGTTCCGCGCTCACCCGTTCTCCCAGCAGCGTGAGGCCGGACGCGCGCGCCCGCCCGACCAGCCGCGGCAAGAACCAGCTGATGCCCAGGTCGGGCACCAATCCCAGTGCCGGCACGAATGGCAGGTAGAAGTAGGCGGACCGTGCAGCGATGACAACATCGGCCGCCAGCGCCAGGCCCACGCCAGCGCCGACTGCCGCACCGTTGACGGCACAGACGACGGGCACCGGCAGATTCATCAAGCTTTCGATGATGGGGTTTCCGGTCTTCTCCATCAGGTCGTGAATCTGCTCGCCGAGGCTGGGCGCGCCGGGCTCGATGCTGCCGTTCTGCGCCAGGATCGCCAGATCGGCACCTGTGCAGAATCCCTTGCCGACCGCGGTCAGGACAAGGGCCCGGATCGATACATCGGCAACGACGCGCTGAAGGCCATCGAGCAATCCCTGCTGGAGCGCCGCGGTCAGCGGGTTCATGCGGGTGCCTTGGTTGAGGGTCAGGGTCGCGATGCCGTTGCTCACCTCGAACAGGACGGCTGACTCATTCATTTTCATGGCTGAATGGGCGTTCATAAGGTTGGGACCCAGAGCTAGGTTGGGACGCGCAGAGAAGATGCGGGAAGTGCCGCAGCACCACCTCGCCGTCGAGCCGCAGCGCGTGGCATCCGCCCAGCGGCGAACTGCGCAGCGGACTGTCCTGCGCATCGGCGCCGCCGAAGCCATCGGGCTTCGACCACAGGATCTGGAAGGCGGTGGTCGCCATTGGAGGCAGCAGTTCTGTCATGTGCGAGCAGCCGAGCACGCCGCGAAAGCGGCGCTTCACAGCCTGCGTGAATCCTGGCTGGATGCGCAGGCCGACGAGTTGCCGGTAGCTGTCGGTGATGTCGCCGCAGACCGCGTACGGCGCATGCAGCGTCCGTGCCTCGGCTTCGTGGATGACAAAGTCGCGGTCGATGGCCAGCCGCACCGTCATCTGGTGGATCGGCTGTCCGGCTTCGACAGCGCGCTCGGGCAAGGCGAGCTCGAAGGGCTTGGTGTCGATCAGCGTGCCTTCGATGTCGAACAGCCCGTCGTCGCGCGCGAAGCCCTCGCAGACGACCCGGCGCGCGTGCACCGGGCGTCGGCCCACCGCGGGTATGGGGCGCGCAGCGTCGTTCATGGGCACCGCTGCGGCATTGGAACCGACATGTCAGCGCGCACCAGGAGGTCGATACACGGTGCCGGACTCGCACAGCGCCGCGATGTCGCCATCGGCCAGGCCCAGCGAGCGAAGCAACGCCGTGCTGTCACGCCCGATCACAGGTGCGGGCGCCGGCAGTTCGCTCGGCGTGCGGCCAAAGCGTGGCGCGGGCGCGGGCTGCACCACACCGTCGGGCGCCACGAAGGTGCCGCGGGCGAGGTTGTGCGGATGTTGTGGCGCCTCGCTCATGGCCAGCACCGGCGCGAAGCAGACATCGCTGCCCTCGAGCAGGCTACACCAGGCATCGCGGCTGCGCGTGCGGAACAACGCAGCCAGCTTGGCCTTCAGGGCCGGCCACTCGCCACGCTCCCACTGCTGGAGGAAGTGCGAATCGGTAATCTCACACTTGTCGAGCAGCTGCCGGTAGAACTGCGGCTCGATCGAGCCGATGGAGACGAAGTGGCCGTCGGCGCATTCGTAGTTGCCGTAGAAGTGCGCCGCGCCGTCCAGGAAGTTGCTTTCGCGCGTGTCGCCCCAATAGCCTTTGGCCATGAGGCCGTACTGGGCCGCCATCAGCACGGCCGCGCCATCGGTCATGGCCGCATCGACGACCTGGCCCTGCCCCGAGCTGCGCGCGTCCACCAGCGCCGCGACCACGCCGAGCGCCAGCAACATGCCGCCACCGCCGTAGTCGCCGACCAGGTTGAGCGGCGGCGCGGGTGGCCGGTCCTGCGGCCCCATCGAATGCACCGCACCAGACAGCGCGATGTAGTTCAGGTCGTGCCCGGCCGCGTGCGCCAGCGGGCCCGTCTGGCCCCAGCCGGTCATGCGGCCGTACACCAGCCTGGGGTTGCGGGCGCGGCAGGCATCGGGGCCGAGGCCCAGCTTCTCGGTCACACCGGGCCGGAAGCCTTCGATCAGGATGTCCGCGCGCTCGATCAGCGCGAGCACGGTCTCGATGCCACGCGGGTCCTTCATGTTGACCGCGATCGACTCACGGCCACGGTCTACGATGCTGTCGTTGCGCATCAGGCCTTCGAGCGCACTGCCATTGCCTGGTGACGGAATGCGGTCGATGCGGATCACCCGTGCGCCCATGTCGGCCAGCATCATCCCGGCGAAAGGCCCGGGGCCGATGCCGGCGAGTTCGATGACAGTGACGCCTTGAAGAGGGCCTGCCACGTCAGACCGCGTAGTAGCGCTGGCGGGATTCGGCCATCTCGCGCAGCGAGGCCGGCACCGTGAAGCGTTCGCCGTGAGACTTGGCCAGCGCATCGCATTCCTCGACGAAGCGGGCCGCGCCGATCATGTCGATGTAGCTGATCGCTCCGCCGAGCACCGCCGGGAAGCCCCAGCCGAGCAGCGAGCCGACGTCTGCGTCCTTGACGCTCACGATGCCCTCGGCAACGCAGCGTGCGGCTTCGAGCGACTGCGAATACATCAGGCGGTTGCGCACCGTGTCGAGCGTGGGCTGCTTCTTTGCTAGCGGATAGTGCTCGGCCAGGCCTGGCCACAGGCGCTTCTTGCCGTCGGCCGGATAGTCGTAGAAGCCCTTGCCCGTCTTCCGCCCGATGCGCTCGAAATCCTCCACCATGGCCTTCATGACCGCATCCTGCGGCTGCTCGCGGTAGGCATCGCCCAAGTCCAGCTTGGCCTGCTTCAGCGCCTTGTAGAGCAGCTCGACGGTGACTTCGTCGATGAGCGCAAGCGGCGGCATCGGCATGCCGGCCAGGCGCGCTGCGTTCTCGATCAGGTTCGGCTCGACGCCTTCGCGCAGCATGGTCATCGCCTCGTAGGGCAACATTGCGAAAGCGCGGTTGGCATAGAAGGAGGGGCAGTCGTTCACCACGATCGGCGTCTTGCGGATGCGCTTGACGAAGTCCATCGCCTGGCCGATCGTGGCGTCGGATGTCTTCTTGCCGCGGATTACCTCGACCAGCGGCATCTTCTCGACCGGCGAGAAGAAATGCAGCCCGACGAAGAGACCGGGCCGCACCGACACTTCGGCCAACCCTGTGATCGGCAGCGTGGAAGTGTTCGTCGCGAAGATCGCGTCGGGGTCCATCGCCGTCTCGGCACGGCGGGTGACATCGGCCTTCACCTCGCGGCTCTCGAAGACCGCCTCGATGACGATCTCGCAGCCGGCCAGTAATGCATAGTCGGTGCTCGGCGTGACCAGGGCTAGCGCCTGGTCACGGCGCTCGGCCGACAGGCGACCTTTTGCAACCTGCGCATCGAGCAGCTTCGCGCCGTAGGCCTTGCCCTTGTCGGCCGCTTCGAGCGTGGTGTCGAGCAGCACGACCTGCAGCCCGGCCTGCGCGCTCACGTAGGCCAGCCCCGCACCCATCATGCCGGCGCCCAGCACGGCCACCTTCGTGAACTTGCGGGTCGGCGCGTCCTTGGGCCGGTCGGCCAGCCGGTTCGCATCGCCCATCGAATAGAACAGCGTGCGGATCATGTTCTTGGTCTGCGCAGAAGTCGCCAGCCGTGCGAACTGGCGCTGCTCGATCTTCAGGCCGTTGTCGATGTCGATCTGGCAACCGTCGTACACGCAGGCCAGGATCGCCTCGGGCGCCGGATACAGCGCCTGGGTCTTGCCCAGCAGATGGGCGGAGACGCCGAAGAAGATCTGCGAAGCGCCGGGCTCCTGCGGCGTGCCGCCCGGGAACCTGAAGTTCTTTGCGTCCCAGGGCTTGACGACGGCCGACGGGCCGTCGGCCAGCAGCCACGCCTTCGCGCGCGAGAGCAGTTGCGCCGCAGGCACCACCTCGTCGACGATGCCCGCCGCCAACGCCTGCGCGGGTGCGACCTTGCGGCCTTCGAGCAGGAAGGGCAACGCCGCCTTGATGCCGATCATGCGCGGCAGCCGCTGCGTGCCACCGGCCGCGGGCAGCAGGCCCAGCGTCACTTCGGGCACGCCGAGCTGTGCCTTCGGATCGTCCACTGCGATGCGGCGATGGCAGGCCAGGCAGATCTCCAGGCCGCCGCCCAGCGCGGTGCCGTTGATGGCGGCCACGAAGGGCTTGCCGGAGGTCTCCAGCAGGCGCAACGTGCGGCTGAAGGGGCCGGAACTCGCCATCGACTCTTCCGCCGTGCGGATGTCGCGGATCAGCCCGAGGTCGCCGCCGGCCACGAACTCGGGGCGGGACGAGGTGACGATCACGCCCTTGACCTGCGAGTCGGCGATGGCCTTGCGGACCGCCTCGTCGAAGGCGGCGATGGACGCCAGGTTCAACACGTTCATGGGACGGTCGGCCACATTCCACGTGAGCGTGGCGATGCCGTCGGCGTCAGTCTGGTAATCAATCATTGAATTTCTTTCCTGCAGATGAGGTGCACGGTCATCAGACGCGCTCGATGACCATCACCGAACCCATGCCGCCGCCGACGCACATGGTGACCAAACCGGTCGACAAGTCGCGCCGCTCGAGTTCGTCGAGCAGGGTGGCCAGCAGCATGCCGCCGCTCGCGCCCAGGGGGTGGCCCATGGCGATGGCGCCGCCGTTCACGTTCACCTTGCCGTGCGGCACGTCGAGTGCTTCCATGAAGCGCAGCACCACGGCCGCGAAGGCCTCGTTGCACTCGAACAGGTCGATGTCCTTGGCGGACATGCCGGCGCGCTTGAGCGCCGC
This sequence comes from Variovorax sp. 01N429, assembly GCF_056399425.1. Lineage (NCBI taxonomy): Bacteria > Pseudomonadati > Pseudomonadota > Betaproteobacteria > Burkholderiales > Comamonadaceae > Variovorax > Variovorax sp. 01N429. The sequence goes on from NZ_JBFTRG010000024.1 coordinate 8,300, forward strand.
CTCGGCCGCGGGCGCCGGGCCGGTCAGCATGATGGTCGGTTCGGAGCCGACCGTACCGAAGGACAGCACCCGCGCGCGCGGCCGCATGCCCTGCTGCGCGGCACCTTCCTTCGTGCCGATCAGCACTGCGGAGGCGCCATCCACAACGCCGGATGAATTGCCGGCATGGTGGACGTGCGCGATGCCGCCGAGCTGAGGATAGCGGTGCAGAGCCATGGCATCGAAGCCCATCTTCTCGCCCAGGGTGCCGAAAGACGGTTCGAGCTGGGCGAGCGATGCCAACGTGGTGTCGCCCCGAACGTGCTCGTCATGGCCCAGGATCAGCAGCCCGTTGATGTCCCGCACCGGCGCGACCGACTTCGCGAAGTAGCCTTCGGCCCAGGCGGCGGCGGCGCGGCGCTGGCTCTCGACCGCATAGCGGTCGACGTCCTCGCGGCTGTAGCCGTAGAGCGTGGCGATCAGGTCGGCCGACACGCCCTGCGGGACGATGCGGTTCGCGATGGTGATCTGCGGGTCGGTGATCCATGGACCACCGGCGGCCGCCATAGGCACGCGCGACATGCTCTCGACGCCACCGCCGATGGCGAGCTCGGCCTGCCCCGCCTTGACCAGCGCCGACGCGAAGTTGCAGGCTTCCAGGCCCGAGCCGCAAAAGCGGTTGATCTGGATTCCCGGCACGGCCTCGTCGTAGCCGGCAGCGAACACCGCGGCCTTGCCGATGTCGGCCGCCTGCTCCATCACCGGCCCGGCGCAGCCGAGGATCACGTCGTTCACTTTGGACGTGTCGAGTCCGTTGCGCTCGCGCAGCGCCTGAAGCACGCCAGCCGCCAGACGCACGGGCGCCACTTCGTGCAGGCTGCCGCTGGCGCGGCCACGCCCGCGTGGCGTGCGCACGGCGTCGAGAATGTAGGCTTCTGTCATCTGGAATTTGCCTTTGGGTTGGGAATGCGGTGCGGCGCCATCAGGCGCCAGTGAAACGGGGTTTGCGACGCTGCTGGAAGGCGGCGATGCCTTCATGCAGGTCAGCGGTCGCGAACACCTTGCGAAGTTGGCGCCCTTCGTGGGCAACCATTTCCTCGAAGTCCCCCCGCTGCAGGAGGATCTCCTTGGACAATCGGAACGCCTCGGTCGGCCCGCTGGCGATGTTCTGTGCCAGCGCATGCGCCTCTGCGGCGACCCCGCCATTGGCGACGGCGCGGTTGATCAGCCCCAGCCGGGCCGCCTCCTCCCCGCCGACCATGCGGCCGGTGTAGATCAGCTCCGCAGCCATCGGATAGCCGAGGCGGCTCAGCAGGAAGTAATGGGCCCCGGTGTCCGGCACCATGCCGATGTGACGGAACGGGCTGCCGAAGAGCGCATCGTCGTCGGCCAGGCAAAGGTCGCAACACAGCGCCAGACCAAGCCCGAAGCCGAGCGCCGGGCCGGCCACCGCGGCGATAGTGGGCACCGGCAGCTCACGCAGCTTGCGGCAGAAGGGACCGACGACGTTGGCGATCACCGCCATCGGGTCGTCGGCGGCCGGATCGATCGAGCCGATGTCCCACCCGGCGGAAAAGACGCCGCCCGCGCCGCGGATCACCAGACAGCGCGCCCCGGATTTCACCGCCTCGTCGAGCATCGCGTCGAGACGCTCGACGTCGGGCGCGCGAAAGCTGTTCTTGGGTTGCGCCAGGTCCAACAGCAGGGTGGCGACGTCGCCGTCCCGATGCAGCTCGATGCCGGCTTTGGCGACGGCTGCGCTGGCTTGATGCGATGTTTCTGTCATGGCCATGACTGTCGCTGCGGCGGCTGCGGGAGGTATCGTCGCATCCGACGAATCCTTCAAGTGGCCTGACGCTTGCCGCGGCGCATCACCATGGCACGGCGCTCGCCGAAGCCGCCCGCGTCGAACCGCGAAAGGCAGGCCCGCGCCAGCTCGCCTTCCAGCGCAAGACCTTCGTCCAGCGTACCGTGCAGGCCGCCATCGATGGCGCGTTTCAGGTCGCGAACGGTTGCCGAGTCGCATTCCAGGATGTCTTGCGCAATGCGGTGGCAGAACGGCATCAGCTCCTCGGGCGGGACCACGTCGAACACCAGGCCCCACGCCTTGGCGGTGGCGGCATCCAGGTAGTTGCCGGTGAAGCTCAGGTAGCGCGCACGAACCGGCCCGATGAGTTCGCGCAGATACTGCGACAGGCCCCAGGCTGATACCAGCCCGACGCGGGCATGCGTGTCGGCAAACTGCGCCCGCGTGGAAGCCACAAGGATGTCGCAGTGAATGGCCAGTTCGAAGCCACCGGTGATCGCAAAGCCGTTGATCGTCGGCTTCGTCAACGCAGCGAAAGCCTGCATCATGGGCGCGGCTGGCCCCAGCTCGTCAGCACCGAGCTGGGCGACCTGCATTTCCTTCAGGTCCGCGCCAACCGAGAAGGACTTGTCACCCGCGCCGGTGAGGATGACGACGCCGACCTCGTCGTCGTCCTGCAAGGCGCGAAGTGCCGTCAGCAGGTTGACGCGCAACTCGCGCGAGAGCGCGTTATGCTGGCTCGGCCGATTGAGCGTGATGGTGGCGATGCCTTCAGCGACTTCGACGCGCAGGCTGTCGCCCTGCAGCGGATAGCGGGCCATGGATCAACTCCTTTGTGCTTGTCCTTTCGTGAGCCGCAGTCGGGCAAGCCGACCGGGTTCACATGCGCTTGGCCACTTCCTCGAGCATGACCTCGGTGGCGCCGCCGCCGATGGTCAGGATGCGTGCGTCCCGCGCCATCCGCTCGATCGGCGTGCCCGTGATGTAACCCGTGCCGCCATGCAACTGCAGGCAGCCGTACAGCACCTCCTGCAGGCTCTCGCACACGAACGCCTTGACCATCGAGACCTCACGGACGACGTCCTTGCCCTCGTCGATCATCTGCGCGCAGGAATAGACCATGCTGCGGCAGGCAAAGGTCTTCGATGCCATCGAGGCCAGCTTGTTCCGCACCACCGGTTGTTCCCACAGCGACTTGCCGAAAGCCTGCCGCTGCCTGACGTAGTCGAGCGTCAGCTCGATACCCTTGACCATCTGGCCCACGCTCATCGCACCTGCCACCAGCCGCTCGTTCTGGAAGGTGCTCATGATGTAGTAGAAGCCCTTGCCCTCCTCCCCCAGCAGCGCGTCCTCGGGCAGCTTGAGGTCGTCGAGGAACAGCTCCGCCGTGTCGGACGCGCGCCAGCCATGCTTGTCGAACTTGCGTGTGACCTTCAGGCCGGGATTGCCCTTCTCGACGATGAACAGCGAAATGCCGCGGCTGCCCTTGGCGGCCGGCTCGGTGCGCGCGGCGACAATGTAGATGTCGCCGTACACGCCGTTTGTGATGTAAGTCTTGGAGCCGTTGATCGTCCATCCGTCGGCGGTGCGTACGGCTCGCGTCTTGATGCCCGCCACATCGCTTCCCGCATGCGCCTCGGTCACGCAAACCGCGCCGATCTTCTCGCCCGCACAGGCGGCCGGCAGGTAGCGCTGCTTCTGCTCGTGCGTGCCGCGGTGCGCGATGTGGCCGATCGACATGTCGCTGTGAACGGTGAAGGCGCTTGCCACCCCGCCGAAGGTGCAACGGGAAAGCTCTTCGCCAAGGATCACCGAGCTCATCGCCCCCAGCCCGCCGCCGCCGTACTCGACCGGGTGACGCATGCCCAGGAAGCCGAGCTCGCCGAAGTCGCGGAAAGCCTTGCGGGGAATCTCGCCGGCCTGCTCCCAGGCGTCAGCCTGCGGCATGATCACTTCTTCCACATAGCGGCGCACCTGGGCGCGAACCATGCGCATGTCTTCATCGAGGAGATCGGGTTCGTTGAATTCGAAATCGTTCATGGAGCATCCTGAGGTTCAATATTTTATTATAGACCGACGCGTCGGGTTATGTTTAACTTGCTGATCGGTGGCTCGTGCGAATGGCAGAACCAGCAGTTACCATCTGTCGCCTTGCACCTGCCCGCACCTCGAAGACCTCCATGAGAAAAGCACATGCCACGCATTCGCGCCGATGACTACGATGCGAAGACCCAATCGATCCTGGACAGCGCCGCCAGCCTGTTCGCGAAGGTGGGGTATCCGAACGCCAAGATGCAGGACATCGCCAAAGCCTGCGGTGCCACGAAGTCGATGCTCTACCACTACTTCCCGGCCAAGGACGACCTGTTGTTCGCCATGCTGGAAGAGCATCTGGAGAATCTGATCGCCAGCATCGAGGAGATCGTGGCGCAGGCTGGAACCGCACAGCAACGCTTCGCCGCCTTCGTGGAGGTCTATGTCCAGAAGTCAGCGCAGTCGCGCCGCCGCCACCTGAGCGCAATGAACGACGTCAAGTTCTTGCCGAAAAACCTGCAGAACCCCCTTCTCGCGCTGGAAACCCGGGTCACGGAACTGGCGGCCGGCCTGCTTCGGGAGCTCAATCCCAAGCTTTCCGAAGCCGCCTACAAGCCCTACACCATGCTGCTGCTTGGCATGCTCAACTGGACAGACACCTGGTACAAGCCTGCCGGCACCATGAAGCCGCAGGAACTGTGCGACCGGATCTCCAGGCTGTTCCTGACCGGCTTTCTCGCTGAGAAGAGATGACGGGCTGACCGCCAGAGCGCGGCCGCTACAAGTCGCGCCCGATCAGCTCCTTCATGATCTCGTTGGTGCCGCCATAGATGCGCTGCGCGCGCGCATCCACGTAGGCCCGGGCAACCGGGTATTCGGCCATGAAGCCGTAGCCACCGTGCAGTTGCACGCAGGCGTCGACCACTTTTCCTTGCATGTCGGTGCACCAGTACTTGGCCATCGAAGCCGCCTGAGCATCGAGTTCGCCCCGCAACAAGAGCTCGATGCAGCGGTCGACGAAGGTCTGGCCGATCGCGATCCCGGTCTTGAGTTCGGCCAGCACGAAACGGGTGTTCTGGAAGTCCATCACGGCTTGGCCGAAGGCACGGCGTTCGCGCACGTAGTCAACCGTCAGGCGATAGGCCGATTCGGCGGCCGCCACGGCCGAGATGGCGATCTGCAGGCGCTCCCAGGGCAGTTCGGCCATCAGGTAAGAGAAGCCCTTGTTCTCTTCGCCCAGCAGATTTTCCATCGGCACCCGCACCCGATCGAAGAACAGCTCGCCGGTGTCTTGCGACTTCAACCCCATCTTCTTGAGCGGCGCGCCCTTGGTGAAGCCCGGCAAGCCCGCATCGACGACCAGCAGGCTGACGCCTTTGGCGCCGGCCGAGGGATCGGTCTTGGCGACAACGATGACCAGGTCGCACACGGTGCCATTGGAAATGAAGGTCTTGGCGCCCGACAGCACGTAGTGATCACCCTCGCGCACGGCGGTGGTTCGCACCGCCTTCACGTCGGAGCCGGTGCCCGGCTCAGTCATCGCCAGTGCACCGACCGCAAGTCCACTCACCATCTTCGGCAGATAGCTTGTCTTCAGATGCTCGCTGCCGAAATGCAACAGGTAGTTGGTGACGATCTCTGAATGCATGGCCAGCGACAGCCCGAAGTTGCTGTGCGCTGCGCCCTCCTCCAGCACGATCGCCGAATAGAGCAGGTCGGCGCCCGGCCCGCCGTAGTTTTCCGGCACCGAGGGGCACAGCAGCCCGGCCTCGCCCGCGGCTGCGAACAGACCGTGTTCGAAGCCGCCGCGTGCCTCCCAACGCTCGATGTGTGGTGCCACTTCACGCTGCAGGAAACGGCGCACGTTGTCGCGAAAGAGTTCGTGCTCGGGGGTGTAGATTTGGCGCTTCATGGTGTCTTCTTCATGCGACTTGGCGCTCGCGACCTGTCCAATAGGCCTCGCGCAGCTTGTACTTGAGCAGCTTTCCAGCGCCCGAAACCGGGAGTTCCGCGCGGAACTCGATGCTGCGCGGGCACTTGTATCCAGCGATCAGTTGCTTGCAGTGCGCGACGACGGCCGCCGCATCGACCGCCGCGCCCGGCTGCAGCACCAGCACGGCATGCACCCGCTCCCCCCAGTCCTCGTCGGGCACGCCCAGCACTGCGCACTGCGCCACGCCGGGCAACGACAGCACGGCGTTCTCCACCTCCGTAGAGTAGACGTTCTCGCCGCCGGTGATGATCATGTCCTTGAGCCGATCGACGATGTAGAGCATCCCCTCGGCGTCGACACGGCCGCCGTCGCCGGTGCGCATCCAGCCGTCCTGCAGCACCTGTGCCGTGGCCTCGGGCAGATTCCAGTAGCCCAGCATCACGCCGGGGCCGCGCAGCCAGACCTCCCCGACTTCGCCCCGTGCACATTCGCTGCCGTCCGGCCTCGCGATGCGGACCTCCATGCAGGCGGTCGGCAGCCCAGCCGCCAGGTGCCGCCCCTGGGCGCGGCTATCCTCGCCATGGCACCAGGCCGGCAGCGCGACCGCGATACCGGAGGTCTCGGTCATGCCGTAGAACTGCGTCAGCGCGACGTGCGGCAGCCGCGCGACGGTCTGCTCCAACAGCGTGCCGTCGATCGACGAGCCACCGTAGTAGAGTCGCTCCAGGTTGTCGAGCGTGCGGCCGGCGAGTGCCGGATGGTCGATCAGGCGGCGGATCATGGTGGGCACCAGGGCGGCCTCCACCACGCGTTCGCATTCAATCGCCTCGATGAAGGCGGCCGGGTCGAAAGCCGGCAGCAGGATCTGCGTGTCCTGCGCTACCATGGCCTGCAGCATCATCGCCAAGCCAGCCACGTGGAACATCGGCAAGGCATGCAGGCAGGCGACGCCCGGCGCGCGCTGCCCGATGGAGATCGACGCCAGCGTGCTGATGTAGAGGCCGCCGTGCGACAGCAGCACCCCCTTCGAACGGCCGGTGGTGCCGCCCGTGTAGAACAGCACCGCGGCATCGTCGCCATGGCGCCGCGCATCGGCCACGGGCGCGGCACCGGCGATCAGCGACTCACAAGACATGGCGCCGTTGAACGCGTGCGTGGTGCCGACGCCGACCACGGTCTCCAGCGTCGGCACGCGGGCCCGCAGCGGCTCCACCAGGGGAGCGAACGGTTCGTCGACGACCAACACGCGCGCGCTGCAGTCGACCAGCGAGAAGGCCACCTCTTCAATGCTCCATCGGCAGTTGACGGGTGCCAGCACGGCACCGGCCCACCAGCTTGCGTAGAACGCTTCGACGGCGAAATCGCTGTTGGAACCGAGAAAGGCAACCCGGTCGCCCGGCTGCACGCCAAGCGATTGCAGCGCGCCGGCGAGTCGCTCGACGCGGCCACCGAGTTCGGCATAGCTGGTGCGACGCTGCGCGCACACCAGGGCGGTGCGGCCGGGATGTTCGCGGCGTGCCTTGTGCAGGGCCTGTGTCAGGTGCATGGGGATGTCTCTCTTTCTGTGCGAGAACACAGTTTCTACGCCAAAGCGCCTCGCCATATCGTCGCATCCGACGACATTGCGGCGCAGCGGGCTTGCAAGAATCGATGGGTCGAACCGACGCCCTCAACCCAAAATTGGAGACGAGTCCATGCAGACCCCCAAGATGATCCCCTACGGCCAGCCCGGCTTCCTGGCTGCATACGGCGACGTGTGGAGCAGCGGCGATGCCGCGCTGCTCGGCACCTATTTCAGCGAAGACGGCCGCTACGTCGAATCGAGTTACCAGCACAGCTACGACGGGCGCGGGGAAATCATGCGCTTTTCGAAGTTCATGCATGCGTTCTCAAGCGGCGTGAAGATCGAATATGTGAGCGAATGCGGCACCGCTGACGGCTTCGCGCTCGAATGGGTCTGGAGCGGGCTGGCCGACGGCCCGATCCGCATCGACGGCGTGGTCTACCCGGCGGCCCATAAGCGCTACGAAATTCCCGGCGCGGCGTTCTGCCGTGCGAACGCGCAAGGCGAGATCACTTACCACCGCGACTACTACGACCTGCTCACGCTGGTGCGGCAACTGGGGATTGCGATGGCGGCCAGCTGAGTTGGCAGCGTTTCAGACCAGCATGCCACGGCGGCGCGCAACCGCAATCGCCTCCATGCGGTTGCGCACGTCGAGCTTGACGTTGATGTTGCGCAGATGGGTGCGCACCGTGGTCTCGGCGACGAAAAGGCGTTCGGCCATCTGGTCGTTGGACAGGCCCTCGGCCACCAGCCCTAGCACCTGCACTTCCTTGCGGGTCAGCAACTCGCTGGCGCTGGCCGTGGTCGCAGGCTGGCGCACCGGCGTATTGGCGGCGGGCTGCGCACCGTCGGGCGCGGCATTTCGCAGCAATTGGTCGACAAAGGCGGTCGCCGCATCGCCGCCCTCCTCCAGCAGCACCGTCGGTACGGCGCGCAGTTCGCGCAGCATCGCGAGCAGCAGACGCCCCTCGTCCAGAAAAGCACGCACATAGCCTTCCGCCGCCGCGAAGCGCACCGCCTTGGCCAGCACCCGCATCGCCTTGTTGCGCTGTTCGTCGCGGTAGAGCGCCTGCGCCAGCAGCAGGCGCAGGGTCAGCACGCGGCGCTCGCGCTGCGCCCGCTCGGCCGCGTCAAGTTCGCTGCGCAGGCTGTGCACCACCTCGGCAGCATGGCCGCTCTGCACCGACCAGCGCGCCACCGCCAGCTCGTGTGTCTCGACCTCGTTGGCGCGCAGCGACAGCTGCGACACGCGCGTCCACAACAGTTTGTCGCCGCAACGGTCGAGCTCGGTGCGTGCCCGCGCAAGACGGCCTTCCACCACCAGCATGCGCACGCGCTCCAGCCGTGCCGACGCCACCACCCGCGGCAAGCTGTCGCGGTGTCCGATGTGCTCGAGTTCGGTCAGCAATTGCTGCGCGCGGTCGCCGTCGCCACGGCTGTGGGCGATGCGGGCCATCACGACGTGCGCGATGATCAGTTGGTCCGGAATGCCCACGCGTCGGATCAGCGGGATGTAGACCGCGAGCAGGCGCTCGGCCTGCGCGCACTGGTCGGCTTCGTACAGCGCTTCGGCCAGCAGCACGCCGGCCATCGCGTTGCCGTTGGTGGCACGCGACGCATCGACCGTGCCGGCGCTCACCGCCAGCCGCAGCCGCGGAATCGCCTTGCGCAGTCGGCCCTGCGTGAGGTCCACCGCGCCTTCGACCGCGTCCGACAGCGTGAAGTTGAAGCTGCTGCTGTGCTCCGGCTGATGGCTGCGCACGGCGTCAGCGAAGCGCAGCGCCTCGTGGTAGCGCCCGGCGATCATCGCCAGGTTGGCCAGAATGACCTGGAGAAAGCCGCGGACGAAGGCCACGCTCTGCGGCAGGCCGTCGAGCAGCGCTGTGGCCAGCGGCATCGCCTCGTCGGTGCGGTCGGTCAACACCATGAACAGCGGGCGCATGGCATCGCGGTGCGCACGCACCTCCGCCGACCGGTCGGCACGCGCTTCGAGCCGATCGAGCAGCATGGCGGCGGCGCGCGGCCCGCGCGCGAAGCACACGGCCCAGGCATGCACCACCTGCAGCATCGGATGCGCATCGAGCTGGCCGCGTTCGAGCAGCGGGTCGAGCCAGCGCGACAGCAGCCGAACCCGGCCCTGGTCGAGCAGGCCCTGCGCATGGACCGCGAGCAGCGGCATCGCGAGCGACAGGTCCTGCGCGGCGAGCGCGTGCTCGATCGCCGGGACGGGACGCCCCTGGTCGAGGAACCATTGCGAGGCGGCGCGATGCAGCGCCGGAATTTCCTGCGGATGCTGGCGCAGCAACTCGGCGCGCAGGAACTCCGCGAACATCGCGTGGTAGCGGTAGCCGCCGCCATCGGCCTGCAGCGGAATCAGGAACAGGTTGGCCTCATCAAGCGCGTGGAGCATAACGGCGCTGTCGCTTCGGGCGCAGATCACGTTGCACAGCGTGGCGTTCAAGTCGCTCAAGATGCTGGTGCGCAGCAGGAAGCCGCGCACGTCCTCGGTCTGGCGCGAAAGTACGTCTTCAACCAGGTAATCGACCACCGCCGCGTTCGAGCCCGAGAAACCGGCGATGAAGCGGCCAGGCTGCTCGCGGTGTTCGAGCGACACCGACGCCAGCCACAGCGCCGCCGCCCAGCCGTCGGTGCTGCGATGCAGGCGCACCACGTCTTCCTGCGCCAGCACCAGGCCGCGGCGTTGGCGCAGGAAGCCATCGGTTTCGGCCACCGAGAAACGCAGCTGCTTCGGCTGCACTTCCAGCAGCCGGCCGCGCGCGCGCAGGCGGCCGAGGCTGAGTTCGGGGACGCCGCGCGAGCCGACCGCCACCTGCACGCCGCGCGGCAGCTGGTCGATCAGTTCGTTGACGAGCCCGACAACCGCCGGGCTCTGCAGCACCTCGAAGTCGTCGAGGAACAGCACGAAAGGCGTCGGATGCGCGGCCACGCGGTCGATCAGCGCAAAGGCCATGCCGTCCGGCCCCGCGCCCGCTGTGGCGGAAGCAGCTTGGGCGAGCCCGGGCACCAGCGGATCGAGTGCCGAGGCCAGCACGGCGAGAAAGCGGCCTACGTCGTTGTCAGCGCGATCGAGCGTGAGCCACGCGGTGGGCACGCCCGCCTCGTCGAAGCGGCGCCGCACCTGCAACATGACGGTGGTCTTGCCGAAGCCGGCGGGTGCGCGCAGCAACACCAGCTTGGCCGCGCCCGCATTGAAGATGGCCTCGCAGATCTCGGTGCGGGCCACCTCGAAAGGCGTCGGCTGCGGCGCGTTGAGCTTGGATGCGAGCGGTGACGCCGAACCGGTCTCACGCCGCGACATCAGCGGTTCGAAGAGGGGAAGGGGGACTGGCTCGGCCATGGTAAGAGCTTACGCGCGGCCGTTACAAACCGGCACTGGGCCATCCCTAGGTGCGCGCATAGAGCGTCACCACGCAGGCACCTCCAAGCCCGAGGTTGTGCTGCAGCGCCCAACGCGCGCCTTCCACCTGCCGCGCGCCTGCCTGCCCGCGCAGTTGCCACACCAACTCGGCGCACTGTGCGATCCCGGTCGCACCCAGCGGATGACCCTTCGAGAGCAAGCCGCCCGACGGATTCGTCACCACCTTGCCCCCATAGGTGTTGTCGCCATCGGCGATGAACTTCTCCGCACCGCCCTCGGGTGCGAAACCCAGCGCTTCGTAGGTGATCAGTTCGTTGGCAGTGAAGCAGTCGTGCAGTTCCGCCACCGGAATGTCCTCCGGCCCGATGCCGGCCGCTTCGTACACCTGCCGCGCGGCGCTGCGCGCCATGTCGTAGCCGACCAGCTTGCGCATGTCGCTTTCGTCAAAGCTACTGTTGCCATCAGTAGTCATCGCCTGAGCGCGGATGACCACGCTGCGGTCAAGCCGGTGCCGCTTCGCGAAGTCCTCGGAGCACAGCACCGCCGCCGCGCCGCCGCAAGTCGGCGGGCAGCACTGCAGCCGCGTGAGCGGGTCGAACACCATTGGCGACGTCATCACCTCATCGAGTGTGAGCGGTTCGCGAAAGATGGCGTTAGGGTTGTGCTGCGCATGCCGGCGCGCCTTGACGGCGATGCGAGCGAAGGTCTCGGGCAGCGTGCCGTAGAGTTGCATGTGCATGCGGCCCGCGCCCCCAAAGAGCTGTGCTGCGATCGGCGCCTGCGGATCGGTGCCCTGCGTGGCCTGCATCGCATCGAGCAGCCGCTGCGACGGGTCCGGCCGATCGGCGAAATGCGTGCCGAGAGCGCCGCGCTGCATCTGCTCGAAACCGAGCGCCAGCACGCATTCGGCCGCCCCGCTGGCGATCGCCTGTCGCGCCAGGTAGAGCGCGGTCGAGCCGGTGGCGCAGTTGTTGTTGACGTTGATCACCGGGACGCTGGTTAGGCCCAGGTGGTAGACCGCCGCCTGGCCGCTGCAGGAATCTCCGTACACATAGCCCGCGTAGACCTGTTCGATGCGCTGGTAGTCAACGCCCGCATCCGCCAGCGCCGCCTTCGCCGCACGCGCGCCGAGCAGTGGGTACGGGTCGCTGGCGCCCGGCTTTGCGAAGGGGATCATGCCGACGCCGGCCACGTGCACGGCCCGGCTCATTTGGCGCTCATCTGTGCGTAGTCGAGCACCACCTTCCAGCGGCCGTCCTGCAATTGCGACAGGCGCGATTCGCTGGAGGCCAGGTGGTTGGTCGGCGACCAACTCATCTCGGGCATGCCGAAGATGTCGGACGGCACCCGCATAGACTCCACGGTCTTTGCAAGGCTGTCGGTCGTGAGGTTCGGCCCCGTCTTCTGCATGGCGCCGATAAGACGGTCGAGGATCACATAGCCGTAAACCGAAAACACCGATGGCGAATCGGTGAAACTGGTCTTGTACTTGTTGGCCCAGAAACGCAGCGGTGCGGAGGCATCGTCCTCGTAGGGTTGCTGCGCGGTCATGGTGGTGTAGAAGCCGTCCATCGCCTTGCCGCCGAGTTTGGGGATCAAGTCGGTATAGGCAGATACCGAGGCGACCATGGTCGGGTTGTAGCCCAGCTTGCGCGCCTCGGCGATGGTGCCGACGGACTCGCGGATCAGCGTGCCCATGACGATGAAGTCGCAGTTCGCGGCCTTCATGCGCGCGACCTGCGAAGAAAAATCGGTGGCACCGCGTTTGTAGGTCGTGCGTTCGGCAAACTCAACGTTGATCGACTTCAGTCCGAGCTCGGCGCCGCGCATCACTTCCAGGCCGAACTCGTCGTCCTGGTAGATCGTGCAGGCCTTGGTCGCCTTCGTCTCGCGATAGAGCTTGGGCACGGCCTTCACCATCTGCTCGACATAGGACGAAATGAACGCAAACTTGTATTTGCTGACCGGCTCGTACATGTCGCGTGCCAGCGCCATCGGAAAGAAGTTGATGACGCCGCGCTGCATCAGCACCGGCAACGCGGCGTTGTTGCTCGCGGTGCCGAGCAGGCCAGCCATGACGAAGACCTTGTCCTGCGTCACCAGCTTCTGCGTGGCCAGCACCGCGCGCTTCGGGTCGTAGCCGTTGTCCTCGATGAGCAGCTTGACCTTGCGGCCGTTGACGCCGCCCTGCTCGTTGGCCTCGGCGATCCGCAGGTTCATGCCGTTGCGCAGGTCCTTGCCGTAGGAGGCGAGCGGCCCCGAAAGGTCGAGGATGGTGCCGACCAGGATTTCGTCCTTGGTCACGCCCTGTTGTTGGGCCGTCGCCGCCTGGCCGAACAACACGCAGCTGCCGAGCACGAGCGCGATTCTTCGAAATTTTTTCATGGAGTCTCTCCTTGTGTCGAGATGCGTGAATGAATGCATGAACGATGGCCGCGCTTCACCGATCGACGACACGCCAGCGCCCGTCGCGAATCTGGGAAAGCCGCGCCACCTCGGAACCGAGCCGCTTGGTCGCCGAGAAAGTGAGTTCGCCGGAGCCGAAGTAGGTCGCGGGCAAGGTCATGCCATCGAGGGTCTTGCCGAAGCTCTCGGTGGAAAGCTGCGGGCCGACCTTGCGGGCAACCCGCACGAAGTGGTCGACCACGACATAGCCGTAAGACGAGAAGACCGTCGCATCTTCGCCGTACTTTTCCTTGTAACGCGCTGCCCACTTGCGCAGTTCGGGCGGGCCGATGTCCAGATACGGCTGCTCGACCGACATGGTTGCGTAGAGTCCTTCAACATCCTTGCCACCGAGTTGCGGCACCGCGCTGCTGTAGGCGCCTGCGGTGCCGACGAAGACCGGATTGAAGCCGATCTTGCGCGAATCGGTCATCACGCCCACCGTCTCCCGGACCGTCGTCCCTAGCACCACGAAGTCACAGCCCGCCGCCGACAGCCGCGCGACCTGCGACGAGAAGTCGGTGGCACCGCGCTTGTAGCTGGTCTTCTCGATCAGTTCCTTGCCGTCGTCCTTCAGGCCCGCTTCGGCGCCACGCAGGATCTCCAGGCCAAACTCGTCGTCCTGGTAGACCGAGCACGGCTTCCTGATGCTTTTCTCCTTCGCCAGTCGAGGGATTTCTGTTCGCATCTGCCCGAAATAGGGGGAAACGAACGCGTACTTCAGCGGCGTCGGCGGATCGTATGCCTCACGTGCCGACGTCAGTGGAAAGAAGTTGATGATGTTCTTCTGCGTCAGCAGCGGCACCGTCGCCAAGGTGGTGGCCGTGCCGAGTGTGCCGATCATCAGCAGGATGCCGTCGCGGTCCACCAGCTTCTGCGTGGCCAGCACGGCCTTTTTAGGATCGTATGCATGGTCTTCGACCAGCAGCTTGATCTGACGCCCGGCGATCCCGCCTTCGGCATTGATTTCCTGCACGCGCATGCGCATGCCGTTGAGCGCCTGCTTGCCCGGACCCGCCAGCGGCCCCGACAAATCCTGCAAGGTACCGAGCCTGATCTCGGTCGGCGAGACGCCCGGCGTCTGCGCGGCGGCCAACGCCGGCGCAAGCAGCATGGCCGCGACACAGACGGCACCGGGCCGCATAAAAATCCATTGCCTTGTCATATCGCTCATCGAAGTGCCTCGTTGGTTGTTGGTTTGATCAGGACTCACAGGGGCGGCAGGTGCTGCACGCTGCCGTAGCGCGCGTACCCGGCGCTCACGCCCGCCTGCACCGTGCCGTAGCCGACCACGCCGTCGCAGCGGAACTCCATCGGCTGGTCCGCCACCGTGCGCAGCAGGCGGCGATGCGCCGGGTCCGCGAGGTTCCAGGTGCCGTGATCGGTGTGCAGCGGGCCTCGGTCGTCGCCCTGGAACCATCCCTGCAGGCCACCATAGAGGCCGCCCTTGAGGTGATACCGGTTGGGCAACGCCCGCATTTCGAGCGTGCTCTGCCGGCCGTCCTCGAACTGCAGCCGGAATTCGCCGCCCGCGAGCACCTGGCTGTGCGGGCCCGGCTCCCACTGCAGGTCGTGGTCGACCTGTACGATCGTTCGGGCCGGCGCATCTGCACCGATTGCAGCGGTCTCGCTGCCACCCAGAAAGCGGTGCGCGCCCGGCGCCCGCTCCTTGAGGAAGAAATGCACCGCGCGATCTTCGAACTGGGCGCAGACGAAGGCCCACAGCATGGGCGAGAAAGCCGTCACGGGCGGCGTGCTTTCGTCGCTGCGCGCCTCGATGCGCAGGCCCCAGGACCGATCGCGCGCACCCCAGCAATGAGCCTCGTCGACCTGGTGCCGCTGGCCGGCCACCTCGATCCAGCCGGCGTAGCGGCCCATCTGGACGAAGCGATTGAGGTCGGAGAGAACCCTGCCCTTCACACGTATGACTTCCTTGCCCTCTTCGTTGGGGGCCGTCCGGCCGGAGAACGTCAGATCGAGCGCGATGGACGAGTCATTGGGTTCCAGGCGAATGCGATGGGTGGCCAGACCTTCGAGCACCTCGATGTGCAGCGGGCCGATGCGGCTGTCTAGCGGTGCGTCGCCCGCGTGGCGCGACGCTCGGAAGTCATGTTGCACGCCTGCGATGCTCACCCCCGCGTAGCCGTCGAGCACGCCACGGTGGGGGTAGCACGCCATGCCGATGTTGAAGACGATGTCGGACGTCGGCACCGTCGCGCCCATGTACCAGAAGCGCTCCGTGAAGATCGCCGGCGCCACATCGCCCATCGGCTCGGCGCCGACGCTGGCATCGCGGGTGTCGCTGGTCACATGACCGAACAGGTCGTCTTGGGGTGTCAGCATGAGCGGGCTTTCAATGGCGTCGGTTGTTAAGTGGTGCTGGTCAGCTGGCCGATCCGGCTGCGCGGTATGCGTCGGAGCTCTTCCGCGTTGGCTGCCATGCCATACGCCAGCGTCCAGCGCTCGATCTCGCCACGTTGTGTCGGCTCGATGTCCAGCGTGTTGGCCAGTCTGTCAACCAGCTCGACCACCCGTACATCCAGAGCATCGATGGCGTCGAGGAGCGCGCCCCCGCCGTCAACTTGCGCGGAACACAACGTTGCCGCTGCGCTCGGCATTTCGGCCAGCGCCTGTCGACGCACGTTCAGCTGGGCCTGTAGCGGTGCTTCGGCCCAGTCCACCTGCAACACCAGCAGGTCGAGCACCTGCAAGACGGCGAACAGGTTGGCGCGCGCATTCGAATCGGTGAGCTGCGGAAGAACGGCCTCGCGCAAGGTCGCGGTGGCGCCGTTCAGCAAATGATCGAGAGACCGGCTCACAGTGCCTCCTCCAGCGCCTTACCGAGGTGATCGAGGTACATCGGTACGTTGAAGCCCAGGCAGGCCATGCGCAGATCCTTGCTGCCCGATTCCAGCCCGGCGGTGCCACCCATGTTGATGACCGCCATCTTGTAGAGCGTGAATATTCCGTAGTAGCGCATCGCTTCGGCCTGCACTTCGATACCGCTGCGCGCCTGGTAGCGCGCGAGGAAGTCGGTCGGAGAAATCAGGCCACGCAACCGCAGCTCGGGCAGCAGCACCCAGCACAGGTCCTCGTGCGGGTCGCCCGGATGCGCCATCTCCCAATCGAGGATGGCCGTGATCCGCGTGTCGCACACCAGGAAGTTGCCGACCCGATAGTCGCCATGCACGATCACCTTGCGTACCGGCTCCGGACTGTGCCGTAGCAGCCAGGCTTCGGCGAGCGCGACCAGCGGATAGGGCCGGCGAGCCCAGCGCTCGCGACAGCCGCGCCAAAACTCCACCTGCGTTGCGCCGCCCGCGCGGGTCAATGCATCGATGCCGCTGTCGGGCAACGCCAGTCGCTCAGGCGGGAGGCTGTGCAACGCGGCCAGCGCATCGGCGAAGTGTGTGCCGATCTCGCCGAGCGCAGCACCTTCAGGCATCCCATAGTCACGGACGAAGGGGTTGAGTTCGCGGCCCGCCACCTTGTCCGTGATGAGAAAAGGCGCGCCCAGAATGCTCGGATCGTCGCTGTACCAGAGCAGCTTCGGCACCGGCACGTCGCTGCCGTCACAGGCCTCGAGCGCACCGGCCTGAGGCAGCGCGCTATATGGCGCCATCAGCCCCTGAGGCGAACCGATCTTGACGACCAGTGCCCTGCCATCGAATACTGGGGCGCACGCTGCGCGGACGATGAACATCACCGTGATCCACGACAACCCGCCGGTCAGTCGCACGACGTCGTCGAGTCGGACATCGCATTCCAGATGCCGGGCAAGGAATTCGGTCAGCCGCGCAGCAATCGCAGCGTCACCGAGGTCGGCTCGACAGTCTGCGGCCGCGGGCAGGCGCGCTCCCGACGATTCGGATGCGGCTGCCGATACAGAGGCGGCAGTCTGGGTGGTGGCGGTTTCCGTGTTCATCGGTACATCGCCTCGATGCTCTGGGCATATTTGGTCTGCACGAGCTTGCGCTTGAGCTTCATGGTCGGCGTGAGCTCTTCGTCCTCGGCGCCGAGCTGGGTCTCCAGCAGGAAGAACTTCTTGATCTGCTCGACACGGGCGAACTTCTTGTTGACCTTGTCGATCTCCGCGTGGATCAGCGCCAGCACCTCTGATGCGCGCGTCAGGCTGGCGTAATTGGAGAAGGGAATGTCGTGATCCTGTGCGTACTTCTCGACGTTCTCCTGCTCGATCATCACGATCGCGGTGAGGTAAGCGCGCCGGTCGCCGATGACGACCGCGTCCGTCACGTAAGGCGAAAACTTCAGCTCGTTCTCCCATTCGCTGGGCGTGACGTTCTTCCCGCCGGCGGTGATGATGATGTCCTTCATCCGATCGGTGATGCGGAAGTAGCCGTCCGCATCGGCCACACCGACGTCGCCTGTGTGCAGCCACCCGTCGGCGTCGATTGTCTCGGCCGTCTTTTCCGGTTGATTCAGGTAGCCCATGAAGACGTTCGGTCCTCGGATCAGCAACTCGCCGGTGCGCTCGTCGACGCGAACCTCGTTGTAGCTGCTGGCGATGCCGATGCTGCCAAGCCGCATGCCACGCGGCGGCATTGCGGTCGAGATGCCGCACGACTCGGTCTGCCCCCATGCTTCCAGCATCGGAATGCCGAGCGCGAGGTACCAACGAATGAGGTCAGGTGCGATCGGCGCGGCACCGGTCGCAAGAAAGCGGCACCGGTGGATGCCGATGAAGCGCCGTACGTTGTTGAGCGACGCGATGCCCGCCATGCGGTATTTGAGACGCAGCCACGGGCCGACCGTCTCGCCCTTGAGCACCTTGTCGCTGACCTTGTGGCCGACCGACAGAGACCACGCATACAAGGCTTGCTGGACCGCCCCCGCTTCCTTGACCGAAATGGTGACGGCCGAGTAGAACTTCTCCCACAACCGCGGCACGCCGCCGAACACCGTCGGCGCGATCTCGCGCACGTTCTCGGGCACCGTGTCCGGGTTCTCCACGAAATTCATTCGCGTGCCCGTGTAGAGCGATGCGTACAGTCCCGTCACCCGCTCCGCCACATGACACAGCGGCAGGAAGCACATGCGCTCGTCGCGCTCGTCCTGCGGCAGCGTTGCGTTCTGGCCATGCACCGCCGTCAGCAGGCTGAGGTGCGAGTGCATCGCGCCCTTGGGCTTGCCGGTGGTGCCCGAGGTGTAGATCAGGATCGCAAGATCGCCGGCGCTGCGTGAGTTGCGGCGGCGCTCGAACTCGCCCGGATGCGCGTTGTCGAATGCCTTGCCTTCGACCTGCAGCAGGTCGAGCGTCGTCACCATCGGATCGGTGAAGTCGCTCAAGCCCGTCGGGTCGATGACGACGATGCGGCGCAGCCGGGGCAGGCGCGAGCGGACTTCCAGCACCTTGTCGAGCTGCTCCTCGTCTTCGACCACGACCACGACGGTCGAAGAATCCTCGCAGAGGAACTGCACCTGTTCCACTGAATCGGTGGGATAAATGCCATTGGCCACGCCGCCCGCCGACAACACCGCGAGGTCGCACCACACCCATTCGATGCGCGTGTTGGAAAGGATCGACACGCAGTCGCCTGCTTGCAGTCCCTGTGCAGCCAGGCCCATCGCCAGTTCGCGCACCACGGTACCAACCTGGTTCCAGCTCCAGCCGCGCCAGATGCCGAGGTCCTTCTGGCGCATGAGCGTTGCGTCGCCACGCTTCGCCACCGCGTTCCAGAACATCGCGGGGAGCGTTTCGCCCGGCACCACGATGTCGTGACGCGGCTCGAAATGATCGAAATTCCAGAGATTTGCCATGTTTACCGCCAAGTCTTCTTCTTTTTCCACCGCCGGTCGCCGCGTGCGCCCGCTTCCTTCATGCCGAGATAGAACTCCTTGATGTCGTCCTTCTCGCGCAGTCGCTCGCAGATGTCATCCATCACGATGCGGCCGTTTTCCAGCACGTAGCCGTGGTCGGCCACATTGAGTGCCATGTTCGCGTTCTGCTCGACGAGCAGGATGGTGGTTCCGCGCTCGCGGTTGACGCGCACGACGATTTCGAAGATCTCCTTGGTCAGCTTGGGACTGAGCCCGAGGCTGGGCTCATCCAGGAGGATCAGCGCGGGCCCGGCCAGGATGGCGCGGGCGATGGCGAGCATCTGCTGCTGCCCGCCCGAGAGAAGACCCGCGTTCTGCCGGGCGCGGTCGTGCAGGATCGGGAAGTAACCGAAGACCGACTCCATGTCGCGCGCCACACCGTCCCGGTCCTTGCGGGTGTAGGCACCCATCAGCAGGTTGTCGTACACCGAGAGCAGCGGAAACACTTCGCGGCCCTCGGGCACGTGGCTGAGGCCGCGACGCACCACCTCGCTCGGCTCGCGCGCCGTGATGTCCTCTCCGCGAAAGGTGATGCTGCCTTTGCGCGGATCGATGATGCCGGAGATGGTCTTGAGAATGGTGGTCTTGCCGGCACCGTTGGAGCCCAGCACAGTGACGATCTGGCCTTCGGTCACGGTCAGGCTCACGCCGCGGATGGCTTTGATCGGGCCGTAGGCGCTCTCGACGTTCGCCAGTGTGAGAATCGCTTCGGTCATGCCGCCACCTCCCGCCGCAGCGACGCCACGTCTTCCACCGTGCCAAGGTAGGCCTCGACCACCGCCGGGTCGGCCTGTACCTCGGCTGGGCCGCCGAGCGCGAGCACCTCGCCTTGGCTCATCGCCAACACGCGGTCCGACACCTTGGACACCAGGCCCATGTCGTGCTCCACCATCAGGATGGTCACGCCCAGTTCGCGCTGGATGTCCTGGATCCAAAAGGCCATGTCACCAGTCTCTTCGACGTTCAGGCCGGACGAGGGTTCGTCCAGCAGCAGCAGCTTCGGCTCGGTCGAGAGCGCCCGCGCCAACTCCACCACCTTGCGCACGCCGTATGGCAGGCCGGCCACCAGTGCATCGCGATAGTGCTGCAGATCAAGCAGGTCGATCACCTCCTCCACCTTGCGGCGCGTCTCGCGCTCGGCATTGCGCACCTTGCGCGTGAAGAGAAGATCACCCCAGACCGAGGTCGAACGATGGATGTGCCGGCCGATCAACAGGTTCTGAAGCACCGTCGCATGCTCGAACAACTCGATGTTCTGAAAAGTGCGTGCGATACCCAGCGCGGCAACGCCGTGGGCCGGCACGTCGGCCAGAGAGCGGCCCTCGAACTCGATGCGGCCGGCACTCGGCGTGTAGATGCGACTGATCAGGTTGAACACGGTCGTCTTGCCAGCGCCGTTGGGCCCGATGAGCGTGAACACCTCGCCGCGCTTCACATCGAAGCTGACCTTGTTGACCGCCAGCACTCCGCCGAATCGCACGGTGAGGTCGCGGGCCGAAAGCATGACCTGACTCATTTCAGCCGCTCCGATTTCTGGAAAGACTTCTGGCGCTTGAACATGCCGCGCCGATAGAAGGGATAAAGCTCCAGCCATGTGCGCACCTTGAGCCAGCGACCGTACAGCCCCATCGGCTCCAGCATCACGAAGGCAATCAGCACTACGCCGTAGACGACACTCTGCAGCCCGGTGGCCTCGCCGATCGCCGACGGCAGCATGTCTTTCGCAAGCGCGATGAGCTGCGGCATAACGATGAGGAAGATCGCGCCCAGGAAAGCACCGTGCATCGAACCGAGCCCGCCGATGACGACCATCAGCAGCAGATCGATCGACTGCACCAGGCTGAACTGCTCGGGCGAGATGAACTGGATCTTGTGCGCATACAGCGCGCCGCCGAGCCCGGCCAGGGCGGCCGAAATGGCGAAGGACATCGACTTGTAGCGCGCCAGCTGGATGCCCATGCTCTGCGCCGAGATCTCCGAGTCGCGAATCGCCACAAAGGCGCGCCCGGTGGGTGAGCGCAGCAGGTTCAGCACTGCCAGCGTGCAGCCCAACATGCAGACCAGGCAGAGAAAGTAGAACGAGGTCGAGTCGTCGAGCGTCCAGCCGAACATGGAAGGGCTCGGCACCGTGCGGCCGGCGTTGCCGCCCGTCACGCTTTCCCAGCGGGCCAGAACCTCCTCGACGATGAAACCGAAGGACAGGGTCGCAATGCCCAGGTACATGCCCTTCACTCGCAGCGCCGGCAGCCCGACGACCACGCCCACCGCGGCCGACAGTCCCATCGCACAGGCCAGCGACAGCGGAAACGGCCAGCCCCTGGCGATCAGGTACGCCTCGGTGTACGCGCCGACGCCCATGAAGGCCGCATGGCCGATGGAGAACTGGCCGGTGAACCCTGCCAGCAGCATCAGGCCAACGGCGACGATCGCATAGATGAAGCTGAACACCAGCTGCGCGAGCCAGTAATCAGGCAGCACCCATGGCGCGGCAAGCAGCGCGATCATCAGCAGCCCGTACCAGAAACGCTGGCCGCCGTGCCGTACCAGGTCGATGTCCTGGTCGTAGCCGGTCTTGAAGAGGAAGCGCATGTCAGACCTTCTTTCTGGCGCTGCCGCCGAACAATCCGGTCGGCTTGACCGCCAGCATCAGCAGCACCACTGCATAAGGCATCACGTCCTTGAATCCCTCGGGGAGATAAAAACCCGACAGCGACTCGACCAGACCGATGACGAGGCCACCGACGATCGCCCCCGGCAAGCTGCCGAAGCCGCCGACGATGGCTGCGGGAAATGCCTTGAGGCCAATAAAGCCCATGTTCACGTGCACGAAAGTGATCGGCGCCAGCAGCAGGCCGGCCGCCGCGGCCACAGCGGCCGCCAGGCCCCAAACCAGGCCGTTCAGGCGCTGCACCGGAATGCCCATGTAGTACGCCGCGAGCTGGTTCTGCGAGGCCGCCTGCATCGCGATGCCGATGCGGGTGAACCGGAACAGCAGCCACAGCGCACCGCACAACAGCGCGGTGGCAGCAATCACCACCAACTGCTCGCCAGCGAGGACGACGCCGCCCGCGCTGAACGCGACGCCTTTGTAGGGCGCCAATAGCGTGTGGGTGTCGGTGCCCACGCCGGGCAGCATGGTGATTGCACCGCGTGCGACGTAGCCGATGCCGAAAGTCAACATGACGATCGAGAAGGCCGGCTGCCCCAGCACCGGGCGGATGACGAGCCGCTCGACGAGCACACCGAAGGCACCCATCGCGAGCACCGACAGCACCGCAGCCAGCCAAAACGGCATATGGAAGACGCTCATGCAGGCGAAGCCGGCGAACGCGCCAAGCATCATCAACTCGCCCTGCGCGAAATTGACCGTCTCGGTGGCCTTGTAGATCAGCACGAACCCGAGCGCGATAAGCCCGTAGACGCACCCCTGCGCCAGTCCTGCGACGATGATTTGCAGCAGCAAACGGATGTCTCCTTCAAGATGCGCCGGCGACTTCGAGGAGCACTGGCTGTCGTTTTGGGTGCTGCACGACGGACGCCATGCAGACCACCTTAAGTTAAGGTTTCGAGGAGTGCCCGATATCGTCCGATCCGACGATCCATGGCCTGCGTGCATGCACGTATTCCCGTAGTCGAATCCCAAGTAAAAACAGCCTGGCGCCTTGCGGCGACAGACTGCATTTGCCTGACTTCGACGGACCGTGCACATGGCACGTCGTCAGCGTCAATCGACAGATTTGAAGGACAGCGTGCCGGGGTTCGCCTTCAGCAGCACCAGCTTCTGCAGGGAGAGATGGTTGCTCGGGCTGAAGGACACCGGCGATGACATCACGCCGGTGTCGTACTCCTTGAGCCCATCGAGCTGCGTCACGGTGCAAGCCCAGGTCAATGCCTTGCCGCAGCGGTTGAAGGCCTCGAACATCGTCTTGGCGCCTGCGTAGCCAGTGAAGGTGAAACGGTTGACCTTGGCGAAGTCGTCCGAACTCAGCAACGCCTTGGCCTTTGCCAGGAAGGCCTTGCCCTTGTCGCTCTCTTCCGCCACCACGTAGTCGAGCACGTAGACGTTATCGCCCGCCGCGCCCATCAGCTTGAGCGCGACCGGCACACGCGACACGTACGAGATGCCCATCGGAATCTTCAGGCCCAGGCGCTCCAGTTCCTTGGCCATGGCGACGTTCTCGCCGACCACGCCGCCGGCATACAGCACCTCGGCACCCGCCTCTTTGGTGCGCAGCATCTCGGACGAGAAGTCGACCTGGCCTTTCTTGTAGACCGCGGTCGAGACGACACTGAGCTTCTTCGCCTTCTGCGCTGCCTCAAAGCCCTGACGCGACAGGTCGCCGTACTCGTCGTCCTGCGTCACCACCGCCCACTTCTTTCCCGGGTAGCGGGAGGCCAGCGCCTCGGTCAACTGCTCGGCCACCAGCGGATGCTTGGTGCCGAATACGAACACGTTCTTGACCACCGGCGTGTGCAGGTCGTCCGAGAAGCTGATGGTGCTGATGGCCGGCACGCCCAGCTCCTTGACCAGCGGCAGCGCGGCCTGGCCTTGCCCGCTGCCCGACAGCGAGGTCAGCGCGAACACCTTGTCGACCGTCACCAGCTTACGCACGCCCTGGATAGTGCGTGAGACCACATAGCCGTCGTCTTCGGAGATCAGCCTCAGCTTGCGACCGTTGATGCCGCCGGCGGAATTGACCTCGGCCACGGCGAGCTTCACGCCGATGTTGTGCGCCACGCCCAACAGCGCAGGTGGCCCGGTCAGCGGCAGGATGTCGCCGACCACGATCTCGGTGTCGGTTACGCCTTGCTGCTGCGCGATCGCGGGGAGCGCCCAGCCAGTGCAGGCAAGGCAGAGGGCGGCAATGGCGGTCTTCTTGAATCTCATGGGTGTCTCCGTTGTGGTTCGAAAAAGGCTGCGCCTTCAGTAGCGCAGCGGCCAGTGAATCCAGCGATGCCGCAGGTCATGCCACATGCCCAGCAACCCGCGTGAATCGAAGCGCAGGAAGGCGATGATGGCGATGCCGTACAACATGCTCTTGACCTCGTGCGCGCTGGTGGTCAGCACCTCGGCATAGCGGCCGCCGAGCAGTCCGAACAGCGATGCGACC
Source organism: Variovorax sp. 01N429 (assembly GCF_056399425.1). NCBI lineage: Bacteria > Pseudomonadati > Pseudomonadota > Betaproteobacteria > Burkholderiales > Comamonadaceae > Variovorax > Variovorax sp. 01N429. The sequence goes on from NZ_JBFTRG010000024.1 coordinate 32,393, forward strand.
ACTTCGGGCAGCGTGACGATGAAGACCGTGCCCAACACGGCGCCCAGCACCGAGCCAACCCCACCCACCACGATGATCGCAAGCGCCTCGATGCTCAGCAGGAAGGGGAAGCCCTCCACCGTCACGAAGTTGATGTAAATCGCCATGAGAGCGCCGCCAATGCCGGTGATGAAGGCGCTGATGACGAAGGCGACCAGCTTGTAGCGCCACAGGTTGATGCCCATGGCGCGCGCGGCGATGTCGTTGTCGCGGATCGCGACGAAGGCGCGGCCGAGCCGCGTGCGGCGGATGTTCAGCACGACCAGGACGGTGAGCACGGCAACGGCCAGGCACAGGCCGTAGAGCGCCTTGTCGTCGGCCAAGCTGACGCCGAAGAGCGTCGGCCTGGGCACCTGGATGCCGCGCGCCGCGCCGGTGAACTTGCCGCCCGCCAGGATCACCGCGCTCACGATGAAAGAGAACGCGAGCGTGGTGATCGCCAGGTACAGCCCCTTGAGCCGCAGCGAAGGCACCCCCACCACCAGCCCTGCAACGGCCGGCACCACGCCCGCCATGCCGAAAGCCAGCAGCGGATGCCAGCCGAGCCGGCTCACCGCGATGGCATAGCCGTAGGCCCCGAGCATCAGGAAAGCAACATGGCCGAGCGAGATCAGCCCGGTGAAGCCCGTCAGCACGTTGAGCCCCAGCACTGCAACCAAACTGAAAAGGATCACCGTCACGTGCGACAGCACGTAGGCATTTGCCACCCACGGCAGCACGACCAGCGCGGCCAGCATGATCGCCACCCAGGTCTTGACCAGGCGGGAATCCGTCAGCGCGACCAACGCGCTGAAGTCCTGTTTGAAGAAACCACTGCGCATCAGACCCTCTCGATCTCACGTTCACCGAACAGGCCGAAGGGTCGGACCATCAACACCACGAGGATCAGCAGGAAGCCCGCCACCTCCTTAAGCGTCGACAACACATAGCCGCCGACCAGGTTCTCCGCCACGCCGATCACCAAGCCGCTGATGCCGGAGCCGATCACCGCGTCGAGTCCGCCGAGCACAGTGGCGGGGAAGGCCTTCAGGCCCAGCGCGAACAACTCGGGCGACAGGTTGTAGATGACGGCGAAGAACACGCCTGCGAGCCCGGCGAAGACCGACGAGGCCGCCCAGGCCACCGCCTGAACCTGCGCCGTCGACACGCCCATCAGTCGCGCCGTCTTCTCGTCAGCCGCCACCGCCCGCATCGCGATGCCAAAGCGGCTGCGCTGGAAGAAGAACCACACGCCCAGTACGCACAGCAGCAGCACCCCCACCACGCCGATCTGGCTGCTGCGCATGCCGATCCCACCGAAGCGCAGCACCGCATCGGCCGCGCCCCCGTCCAGCTTCTGCGGCGAGGCGCCCCAGACCAGGATGACGAGCGAGCGCAGCACCACGGCCAGGCCGATAGTGACAAGCACCGCCGAGAACACCGGCTCGCCCAGCATCGGCCGCATCACGATGCGCTCGATCAGCAGCCCGACCGCAATGCCCCCAACGACGGCCATCGCGACCACACCGAGCGCGCCGGTGCCGAAGGTGGTGTTGAATGACCACGACAGGTACGCGATCAGCATGCCCACCTCACCCTGCGCAAAGTTGACCAGGCCGGTGGCCTTATAGATGACCGAGAAGGCCATCGCGATCAGTCCGTAGATGGCACCGATCACTAGCCCCGAGATCACCAGTTCAGAAAAATAACCCATCAGGCAGCCCCTCCATAGATCTGCTCGAGTTCGCGTGCGAACTTCTGGTTGATGAGCCCACGTCGGACTTTCTGCGTGGCCGTGAGTTCACCGTCGTCGTGGTCGAGTTCTTTATCGAAGATCACGAAGCGGCGCACGTTCTCGACCCGCGCGAAACGCGCGTTCACCGCGTCGACCACGCCCTGCACGAGTTCGCGCACCTCCGGCAGGCTGGCGAGCGACTTGTAGGTCGTGTATTGCAGGTCGCGCTCGCCGGCCCAGCGACCCACACTGTCGAAGTCGATCTGGATCAGCCCGCCGAGGAACTTCTTACCCTCGCCCACGACGATGGCCTCGCGCACGAAGGGGCTGTCCTTGAGCGCGTTCTCGATCTCGGACGGCGCGATGTTCTTGCCGCCGCTGGTGATGATGATGGCCTTCTTGCGGTCCACCACCGCGATCTCGCCGTCGGGCCGCACCTCGACGATGTCGCCGGTCGCGAGCCAGCCTTGGGCGTCCAGCACATCCTGCGTTCCCTTGTCGTCGAACAGGTAGCCCTTGAACACGCCCGGCGAGCGCACGAACACTTCGTTGTCGGGTCCCAGCTTCCATTCGGTTCCGGGCAGCGGCACGCCGCAGCTGCCGGCGACGTTGGGCCGGTCGGGCAGTTGCACGAAGGCGAGTCCGCCGCACTCGGTCAGGCCGTAGCCCTGGCCCACCGGTAGGCCGATGATGTCAAAAAAGCGCAGCGTCTCAGGTGACACCGAGGCGCCGCCGCACATGCGCGTGTGGCTGCGGTTCAACCCCATGTGGCGCTGCATGTTGCGAAAGAGCAGCGCATACCAGAGGCCGAACTCCAGCCGGTCGGCCGGCCCAACGCGCCCGCCTGCGGCGGCTCTTCGGTCCGACAGCAAGCGCCCGCGCTGCATGCCCTTGCGGAAGATTGCGTGCGGAATGCGCCCGCTGTCCTTCATGCGGAACTCGAAGTTCTGCTGCAGCTTTTCCCAAATGCGCGGGACGCCGAGAAAGAACGACGGCGCGATCTCACGGATGTTCGCCGACACCGTATCGACCGATTCCGCAAAGTTCACGCAGCCGCCCGTCATCAGGTGCATGACCGTCGAATAGCTGCGCTCGGCCACATGGCACAGTGGCAGATAGCAAACCGACTCGAAGCGCTTGCCCAACATCCCGCGCGCGGCTGCATAGGCATGGGCGCCGTAGACGAAGTTGCGGTGCGTCAGCATGGCGCCCTTGGGCGGCCCGGTGGTGCCCGAGGTGTAGACCAAGATGTTGACGTCGTCCGGCTGCAGCGACGCGATCGACGCGTCCAGCCGCTGCGCGGCCAGCGGGTCTTCCGCCGCCAGCAACCGGCCGAATTCGATCAGTGCCTCGAAGCTGCGCGGCCTGCCAGGTTCGTAGCGGCGCAGGCCCTTCATGTCGACGCAGAACACGTGTTCGAGGAAAGGCAGGCCATCGCCCTGCTTCATCGCATCGAGCACCTTGTCGGTCTGTTCCTGGTCGCCGGTGATGGCGACCTTCGCCTGGCAATGGCGCGCGATGTACTGCACCTCGGGCCAGGGGTTGGTCGGGTAGATGCCAACCACCTGCACGCCGAGCATCTGCGCCCCGAGGTCGGCGAAGAACCAAGCCGGCACGTCTTCCGCCGCAATGATGATGCGGTCGCCGCGCACGAGGCCCAGTTTCATCAGGCCCAGCGCCACATGTCGGGCCGCGGCTTCATAGCCGGCCCAGGTCGTGCCCTGCCAGATGCCGTGGTTCTTCTCGCGCAGGGCGACCTGGTCGCCTCGCGTGCGGGCATGGGTCTGCAGCAGCTGCGGTAGCGTGGCCTCGCCGCGCGCGAGCCGTTCGTCCGAAATCATGAAATCAGGCATGGGTCGGTTCTCCTCCGAGATAGGCCGCCAGCACACGCGGATCAGCCGCCACCTGCTGTGGTGTGCCTTCGGCGATCAAGCTGCCGAAGTCGAGCACGTAGATGCGGTCGGACAGGTCCATCACCACCTGCATGTCGTGCTCGATCATCAACACCGACACGCCGAACTCGTCGCGGATGTCGAGCGTGAAGCGGGCGATGTCCTCCTTCTCCTCGCGGTTCATGCCGGCCACGATCTCGTCGAGCAGCAGCAGCGCCGGTTCGCAGGCCAGCGCGCGGCCTAGTTCCACCCGCTTCTGCTGCCCGTAGGCCAACTGTGACACCGGCTTGTCGCGCAGTTCCTCGATCTCCAGAAATTCGATGATCTGCTCCACCTTGCGGCGCGCGGCGATCTCGGCATTGCGCGGGCGGCCCCAGTACAGCAGTGATTCCAGCACGCTGTAGTCGAAGTGCACGTGACGGCCGATCAGGAGGTTCTCGACCACCGTGCCGTGGCGAAACAACGCCAGGTTCTGGAAGGTGCGACCGATGCCCGCAGCCGCATAGTCCGACGACTTCAGCCGCGCCGTGTCTTCGCCCTTGAAGAGAATTTGCCCCGCCGATAGCGGCAGCACGCCGCTGATCAAGTTGAAGGTGGTGGTCTTACCGGCGCCGTTGGGTCCGATCAGGCTCACGATCTCGCCGGGCATGACGTGAAGGCTGACGTCGTTGACTGCCTTCACCCCGCCGAAGGAGCGGGATGCGCCACGCACATCGAGGACGGGTCCGCTCATGACAACCACCTCTTTCGACGCTTGTAGTGCTTCACGTCCCGCATGCTGGTGTGGCCCTGCTGCGTGCTCAGGCCGAGGTAGAACTCGCGTACATCGGCGTTGCGGCCCAGAGCCTCGGATGTACCGTCGAGCACCACACGACCGTTCTCCATGATGTAGGCGTAGTCGGCGATGGCCAGGGCGCGGCTGGCGTTCTGCTCGACCAGCAGGATGGTCAGCCCGCTGCGGTCACGAAGGGTCTGAATCGCCTCGAAGATCTCCGACACCACCAGCGGGGCCAAACCGAGTGAAGGCTCGTCGAGCGCCAGCATCTTCGGGCGGCTCATCAGCGCGCGGCCGATGGCGACCATCTGCTGTTCGCCGCCCGACAGGTACCCAGCAATCTGGTTCCGTTTCTCAACCAGTCGCGGGAACAGGCCGAACACGTAATCGCGCGCTTCGACAAGGCTGCTTCGGTCCTGCAGGTGTGCGCCGACGATCAGGTTTTCCTCGACCGTCAGCGTGGCGAACAGCCGTCGACCTTCTGGAACCTGCACCAGGCCGAGGCCCACGATGCCGTGTGCCGAGGCACTTTCGATCGACTGACCCAGCAATTGGATCGAACCCTTTTCGATCTTTCCGTCCTCGGCATCTAGCACGGCCGAGACGGCCTTGAGCACGGTGGACTTGCCGGCGCCGTTCGAGCCGAGCAAGGCCACGATACGTCCCGCAGGCACTTCGAGCGACACATCGCGCACCGCCTCGATGGCACCACCGTAGACCACCTGGATGTTGCGGATAGCCAGCATCGGTGTCGGCGTCGCATGCGATGCGGGGCTCGGCGACCGTAATGAAAGCGGGCCCGGCGTTGCGGGATGAAGTGTCATGGGCGTTAAGTCCATTTGCTATGTGGGCGGCAAGCGAAACACTTCGCTTTCTTTTTTGTTAGACCGTCTGGTCGGTCTTTTAATGTGCCGATTGTGTCGTGGTACGTGACGGTCGGTACTAGTGCTTACCCGAGTCGGAGGGATCGAGATTGCACCAGCGCTGCAATGAAAATCGCTAGGCGGAAAGCGGCGCCGCCAAGTGTTGCTTGAGTGGCAGCGACACATCGGACAACTGGGCCGGATCGATGCGGGACGCCGCCGCCACGAGCCGCTTGGCCACCATGAAGTCGGCCGGCCGATTGACTGCATCGGCGGCGATCACGCAGCCGTCGCGCAGGTAGAAGGCGATGAAGCTGCGCTCCTGCGGCGTGCCGCGCAGTACGCACTGCTCGAAGCCAGCCGACAGGCCGACCATTTGGAGCTTCAGGTCGTACTGATCGGACCAGAACCAGGGCACGGCATGGTTGGGCTTCGGCTTGCCGCACAGGGCCGAGGCCGCCGCACGCGCCTGCTCGAGCGCATTGGGCACCGACTCCAGCCGCACGCGCCGGCCGTAGAGCGCATGGTCGTGCACCGTACAGTCACCGGCCGCGACGATTTCAGGGTCGGAGGTAACGCCGAGCGCATCCACCACGATGCCACCGTCGACGGCCAGTCCGGCATCCGCTGCCAGCTCGGCATTGGGCAGCATGCCCACACCCGCCACGACGCAGTCGGCCACCAGCCGCAGGCCGTCGCCGCAGATCACCGCCCGCACACGCCCTTGCTCATCGCATTCGATACCCTGCACGACGACGCCAACCCGGATGTCGACGCCCGCCTCGCGGTGCACCTCGGTGTAGAACGTGGACAACGTCTCACCCGTCACGCGGGCCAGCACGCGCGGCTGGGCCTCCAGCACCGTAACGTGGGCACCCAGCTTGCGCGCCGAGGCGGCGACCTCCAGGCCCACGTAGCCGCCGCCGATCACCACCAGGCGGGTGCCTTCGGTCAACGCCTCGCGAATCGCGTTCGCGTCGGCCTGCGTGCGCAGGACATGCAGGTTGGCGGGCGTCACATCCGCTACGAGGCCGTCGACCGTCAGCTGACGCGGGCGGCCGCCGGTGCACAACGCGAGCTTGGCGTAGGCCAGCGTCGAGCCGTCCTGCAGCCGCACCGCCTTCGCGGCCCGGTCGATCGACGCGATCCGGGTGCCCAGTCGCACGTCAATGTGCGCCTTCTCGTAAGCCTCCTGCGGTCGCATCGTCATTGACTCCGGTGTCGCCGTGCCATGGAGGAAAGCCTTGGACAGGGGCGGCCGGTGATAGGGCAGGCAGGACTCCTCACCGAGCAGCACGATCGGTCCTGGCCAGCCAAGTTGCCGAGCGCTGATGGCGAGTTCCGATCCGGCGCTGCCGGCGCCGATGATCAACAAGGTATCGGTTGATTGCATGGTTGTCCCTAGGATCTCGGTACGTTGCAAGGTATATAGTCCGACTGGTCGGTCTAAGCATAAAGAGGCAAGGACTTTGATGCAAGCGGGGATGCGCCTGCTTGCCGTCAACGATGGTCGATTCCAGATACGAGGCGCATTCGCAACCAACCAGCCATGGCATGACACGAGTACGAGCTGACGACTACGGCGACAAGAAGCAATCCATCCTCAACCGTGCGGCCGCGCTGTTCGCCCGCAAGGGATTCGAACTGACAACCATGGTGGATGTGGCCACCGCGTGCGGCACGTCCAAGTCGCACCTGTATCACTACTTCCCCGGCAAGGAAAACCTACTGTTCGAAATCGTGCGTGAGCACATTGCCGGCCAGGCAAGCGAACTCACCGACATTGTGGCGATGCCACTGTCCGCGGAAGAGCGGTTCCAGCGCTATGTGGATGCGTTTGTCAGGCGGGCTGCACAGTCGCGCGACGAGCACTTGGTGCTGATGAACGACCTCAAGTTCCTGCCCTCGCCGCATCGCAAGCAGGTGCGAAAGCTCGAGACGCAACTGGTCGACCTGATGATCGGACTGCTCAAGGAAATAAACCCCAAGCTGATGCTGCCGGACAAGGTGCAGGCCCCCTATGCCATGCTCCTGTTTGGCATGATCATCTGGACCCTGACCTGGTACCAGAAGAGTGGCGCGATTGCTCCCAACGAACTCGCCGCACGCATCTCCCACCTGTTCGTGCATGGTTTCAAGGATGGCAATTTTCCATAGGCCGTTTAATTGGTCGAACGGCTGCTGGCGTTCGACCTGGATTCAGGCGTAACTCATCAGGCATTCCTGGGTCACCGAAGCCACCAGGACGCCGTTACGATCGTGGACGCTGCCAATTGATAGGCCACGTCCCGCCGCAGCGCAAGGACTGTAGCTGTCGAAGTGCAACCAGTCATCGGCGGTGAACGGACGATGAAACCAGATGGAATGATTGAGACTTGCGACGTACAGCTGCCGATCACTGTCGAGGTCTCGCACGCGCGAGCCGAGGCTGCTCAGGGTGAGCCACCAATCCGACAGATAAGCGAGGGCGGCGGCATGCATGACATGGTTCGCGGGTAGAAGATGGCGCGCCTTGATCCAGTATCGTAGACGCGGGGTCGGCGTAGCGAGCGCCAGCTGCGCTTCCAGATCGGGCACGCGGAAGTCAATGCATGCCTTGCCCCGAAGAGGGTAGCCGCCTGGCCCATGCAGGATTCGCTCCCAAGGCAGCGGCACGTCGGGAAGTGGAGGCAACTCGTCGGGGTTCGATGCCAGCATCTGCATCGACGTCTGATGCTCAGGCGCGTCCAGTGGTAGTCCGAAGGTGACCTGCGCATCGAACAACAGGCGACCGTCCTGCGTGCCACGAACGTGGCGCGACGTGAAGCGCTTTCCGTCCTGCAAGGCCGTGACTTCGAAGTCGATGGGCTGGTCTGGCACGCTGCCCTGCAGAAACATGAACTGCATCGCTGTCGCTTGGCGGTCAGCTGGCGCGCTCAGCGATGCCGCCATCAACGCCTGCCCCAAACTTTGCCCGCCGAAAGACCGGCCGTGGAGGTTCGCATCCCCATGGCAGTTGCGATAGTGCCGTTGCTCGTCGCCCGCTTGCGTCAACGTCAGCAGCGCCGGCAGGTCGGCCTCGTTCCAGGGCTGCAGCCTATCGACCATGGAACACAGGCTTGCGCTTGCCGATGAAGCTCGCGATGGCATCGGTCGCATCCGTGGTGGCGGCGGTCCGGTGCAGGGCCTCCGTTTCAGCGCCGAGCTGTTCGGACAAGGTGGCTCCCAGGGATTCCCGATACAGGCGGCGCACCTCTCCATAGGCTTGCGTCGGTCCCTCTGCGAGGCGTTCCGCGGTGGCACGTGCGTCGCGCAGCAGATCGGCCAACGGCACCACCCGATTGACCAGGCCCCAGTCCAGCGCCTCGGCCGCGCTGAGAACTCGGCCTTCCAGGTACAGCTCCGCCGCCCTTCGCATGCCCACCAGCCGAGGAAGGAACCAGGAATTCGAGCCATCCATGGACAGCCCGAGTGCGCCGAAGCCCAGCGCAATCTTCGTGTTCTCCGCGGCCACCACGATGTCGGCGCAGTACATCAGCCCCAGGCCGCCGCCGGCGGTCGCGCCATGCACGGCAGCCACGATGGGCACATGCAGGCGGCTGAAGGTGCGCAAGGCCTCGTGGTACGGGCCGGTCATTGCACGCAGCAGGCCCGGCAGTTCGCCGTCCTTGGCTTTCGACAGAAAGGCGAGGTCGCCTCCCACCGTGAATGATTTTCCGTTGCCAAGCAGCAGCACGGCCCGGATCGACAGGTCGTTGGCGCATCGCTCGGCCACGATGCGCAGTTCGTCCGCCATGTGTGCATTGATCGCGTTGTGGGCATCCGGCCTGTTCAAGCAGATCGTCGCGAGCCCATCCTGCACGTCGAACGTCAAGGTACGCAAGGCCTGCGGCAACGGCGGTGCGCCGCTCACCGAAGCCTGAACCCATCGTTCGCTGTCCGTGAGTTGGCTCAGTCCCTTGATCTTCCGGTCGGCGAAGCTCAGGATGTGGATGAACTCGGCGTCGAGCCTTCCGCCTCCATTGCGGGCTTCGCCGGTGTACCTGCCCTGCACCAGGAGGCGCCCATCGTCGAGCCCATGAAAGCTCGTCGGTCGGGCCTGCGCAATGAAATTCTTCGCGATCTGACCCCAGAATTCCCGGCGCATCGCATTCGCGCCTTGGTAGGTTCCACCAAGGCCGAACGGCAGCCCCTCGGTGGTCCGGCCCGTGAATTCGGGATGCAAGAGCGCATCCAGAGCTTCGCGGTCACCCTTGGCCAAGGCTTGGTACAACTGGTGTGCGCGTTCAATGCGGGCGGCGTCGTCCATGTGTTGTTGCATGTGTTCACTCCAAAAATCGACCGGCCATCGAGGTCCGATGGGCATCAGTATATAGACCGTCTAGTCGGTTTATTAAAACAGTACTTAATTTTCAGGTCGGCGCCATGCGGCGCGTCGTTGACTGCGAGCATCAACCGCCGACCACGCCCTTGTCGTGCAGCCGGCCAAACTCGGCGCTGCCCAAGCCGAGCACCGAACACAGCACCTGCTCCGTGTCTGCACCCAGCCGCGGGGCCGGCCGCACGGGACGTCGCGGCACGGCCGAGAAATCCAGCGGCAGGCCTGGCGCAACCAAGCGGCCCACCCCGGGCTGCTCGAGCTCGCCGAACATCGGGTTGGCCAATGAACAGGATTCGTCCCCCTCCACGAGCTGGGTCACAGTCTGGTACTTGCCCCAGCAGACGCCGTGGCGATCGAGCTGCGCGGCCACGTCCGCGAACAGCCGTGCGCCCATCCAGCGTGCGACCACGGCCGCGATCTCTTCGCGCGCGATAAAACGGTTGCCCTCGCGCGCAAGATCGAGCCCGGTGCGCTGCGCGATCGCGGCCATCTCGTCTCCCATCGCCAGCGCGCCGCAGAGCGAACGCCATTGCTTTCCTGTGAGGCCGACCACCATCACACGCACGCCGTCTGAGGTCGTAAAGTCGAGGCCGAACGCACCGAAAAGATGGTTACCGTGGCGGCCCCTCGCCTGCCCCAGTTGCGCCTCCGCCAGAAAGCCCAGGCTGCCTACGGCTGCAAGCGCCACGTCTTCGAGCGCCAGCTTTACGTGCTGCCCCACGCCCCGGCGCCGCCGATGCCGCTCCGCCGCCAGCAACCCTGCGGCCGCCATCTGTCCCGTCACGAGATCCCAGGCCGGCAGTACATGGTTGACGGCCGTTTCGGCCGCTCCACTGCCAGTGAGGTAAGGCAGCCCCATGCGGGGGTTGATCGTGTAGTCCACGGCCGAACCACCATGGCGGTCGCCCTGCACCGTCAGCTGGATCAGGTCGCTGCGCCGCTCGCGAAGGCGCTCGTGGTCCAGCCAGCCGCGCGGCGGGAAGTTGGTGAGCAGCACGCCCGCATCCTCGCCGGGGGCAGCAATGAGTGCCATCGCGAACTCCCGGCCCTCGGGCGAGCCGAGGTCGAGCGTGACGGATTTCTTGCCCTTGTTGAGCCCGGCCCAGAACAAGCTGGTGCCGTCCTGGGTGACCGGCCAGCGCCGGTAGTCCAGGCCGCCGCCCAGCGCATCGATGCGGATCACCTCCGCTCCCATTTGGGCCAGCGTCATGCCGCCGAGCGGCGCCGCCACAAAGGCGGCGGCCTCGATCACGCGCATGCCCTCCAGCAGGTTGGCGTTGTCCATCGCGCCGATCCTCAATGCACGGGGGCGACCGCTCGGGCGGGGGTGGCGTCGGCCAGCGCCTGCTCGAGCAGGCTGCGTGCGATGACCTTGAGCGCCAGCGTCTCCTCCGCGCCCTCGAAGATCGAGAGCACACGCGCGTCGACGAAGTAGCGGCTCACCGGGCTCTCTTCCGCATAGCCATTACCGCCATGCAATTGCAGTGCCTCACGGGTCACCCACTCGGCCGAGCGGCAGGCCAGCAGCTTGACCAGGCTGGCCTCCATGCGGCCGCCGCCTTCGTCGAGCGTTCGCGCCACGGCGTAAGCCAGCCGCTGGCATGCGGCAAAGCGGGCGCCCATGCGCGCCAGCTTGGCGAGCGTCAGCGGACAGTCGAGCAACGGCGCGCCGAAGACCTTGCGATCCTCGGTGTAGCGCAAGGCCGCGCGGATGGCAGCGCGCATAACGCCCGACGCCCGCCCTGCGGTCTGCATGCGCCCGCCCATCATGCCGGCCATCGTGAAATAGAAACCCTTGCCCAGACCCGCTGCGCCGCCGATCACATGGCTGTCCGGCACGAACAGGTTGTCGAACGACAACTCGAACGAATGCATCCCGCGATAGCCGATGGTCGCGATGGCCTTGCCGGTCAGTCCCCCGCCACCCTGCGCTTCACTCTGGCGATAGGCGAAGGCATGGCCGTCGTCAGAAGGCTTTTCCACCAGCATCAGGCTCAGCCCGCGATGGCCGGCCGATCGATCGGGGTCGGTGCGCACCACCACCATCAGCAGCCCTGCCTTGCCGGCGAAGGTGCACCAGGTCTTGGCACCGTCCAGGCGCCACCCGCCTTCGACACGCGTGCCGCGCAGCATCAGGCTGGCGACATCCGAGCCGTAGTCCGGCTCGGTGATCGCGATCGCGCACAGCGGATCGCCCGCTGCAATGCGCGGCAGCCAATGCGATTTCTGTTCCTCGGTGCCGCCGGCCATCAGCGCGCGGCTCAGGATCTCGGGCCGCGTGATCAGGCTGCCGGCGCCCGCCAGCGACGCTTCAGAGAGAGCCTCGGTGACCAGCACCATCAGCAGCGTGTCGTCACGGTCGTTCGGCGCGTGACCGCCGAAGCGCTCGGGTACGGAAAGGCCAAACACGCCCATCTCCCGCAGCGGCTGCAGCAGGCTCTCGGGCACCGTGAGGTCGTGGCGGTGCAGTGCTTCCGCCTGCGGCGCCACCACATCGGCGGCAAAACGACGGAAGGCATCCTGCGCCATCGCATGGGCCTCGTCGAGCACCACGCCCCCGACCTCGCCTTCGGCATTGGCCAACGCCCGGCCGGTCGCCTGCAGCGCGGCCGCACTGCCGGCTGAACGGCGCAAGGCCGCCCATGCGGCATCCGATGCAAAGGCCTGGACGGGCGCGATGTCGAGTCCGAGTTCGAGGAAGAGCATTTCCGTGCGCGCCAGCACCGAACCGATGGCATCGACGCCGAAGACCAGCGCCAACCCGGTCTCGAGCGGGTTCGCGGCGCTGCCGGCGCCCTGGATGGCCGTCTCGGCCGCGAGCAGATCGGCGCTGGCCCAGGCCAGTTCATAGCTGGCGACCTGCTGCGCATCGAAGCGACGCCCACTGAAGACCCCATCTTCGGCGCAGGATTGCGCCAGCGCCTGCATCGCCTGCTCGAAGAGCGGGCGCAAGCGCGCCAGCAGCGATGCGCAGGCCGGGATATCTTGGTTCGGGGCCATGGCGTGGCGCCTCAAGCCGCGGCCAGCGCATCGAGCGCCAGCTTGGCCACGGAACGGCCCGTGTCCGCGCAGGCTTGCGTGCCGCCATCGCCGTAGGGCTTGACCGCATCGCCCACATGCCAGACGTTCGGCAGTGGCGTGGTCTGCGGCAGGTCGTAGCCGCCGCAAGACCGCTGGGCGGGCCAGCCGTCGCGCATGACGCGCACCGACAGCATCTTCGCGTTCGCGAAGCCGGGGAAAAGATCGCGCAGGTCCTGCAGCGAGGCTTCGACCTCGGCGTCGTTGTCGAAGTCGCCCAGCGCGGGGTGCGGCACGGCATAGGCCACGTACTGGTGCCAGCCTGCGGGCGCCAGCTCGGGGCAGGTGGCGGTCAGCTCACCGATGTTGCACAGGCGGCGCGTGCGCCCGAAGGTGACCAGGCCCGGCGCATCGTAGAGGCGCTCGCGCGTCGCGAAGTTGATGACGATGTTGGCGGCCGGCTTCGGCCCGGTGGTCGCCAGCGCGATGTACTCGCCGCCGAAGGCTTCAGCGCCCGGCAGCAGGGCCGTGGCGTGCGGGCCGATGTTGCTGATCACGGCGCGCGCATTGACGCGCAGCGTCACGCCGTCCTTGACCAGGTCGACGCCCGTCGCGCGGCCGTTCTCGATGTTCAGCGCCGCCACCGGCGCATCGAGCCAGACCTCGCCGCCGCGGCGGCGGATCGCATCGGTCAGGTCGTTCCACAGCCCGACCGTGCCGCGCGGGCAGAAGCCGAAGCGCTTGAACGCGCCCTTGACTGCGAAGTAGGTCAGGAAGGCCCGCGCGGGCAGTTCATCCGAGTTGGCCGCGAAGATGGCCGCGCACAGGTTGCGGAAGATCGCATGCACCGTCTCGTTCCTGGTGTACTGCGACAACCACTCCTTGGTGGTGAGCTTGGCCTCGGGCAGGTCTCCGCCGCGCGCATCCGCGAACTTGGCGCCGATCTTCGCCGCCTGCTTGGTGAACCCGCCCAGCAGCATGCCCCAGCCGCCCTTGGCGACGTTGATGATCTTGCCGTCGATCAGGAAGACGGTCGCGGGGTTGGGCTCGCGCAGGTCGAGTTCGACGTCGAGCAACGCGAAAGTTTCTTCGAAGGTGGACCCCTTCTCGATCGCGATGGCGCCGATGTTGACGGTGAAGCCGTCGATCTGTTCGCTCGAGGCGCGGCCGCCAACGCGGCTCAGGCTCTCGGCCACCAGCACCTTCTTGCCTGCGGCCACGAGGCGCGCGGCCACACTGAGGCCTCCAGCGCCGGCGCCGATCACGACGGCGTCGTAACTGATGGGGTGAATCACGGTCTCGCTCATGATGATTTTTCTCCTGTGGATGGAATCGTTGGGTGGGGCATGGCGGCGGCGCGGCGCAGCAATTCGCGCGCGCGCAGCGCCACGGGTAGATCGACCATCTTTCCGGCGAACTCGATGGCGCCCCGGCCCTCGCGCTGCGCGGTGTCGAAGGCCGTGACGACGCCTTCGGCGTGCGCCAGCTCGCGGGTCGAAGGCGAGAAGCCTTCGTTGAGCACAGGCACCTGTGCCGGATGGATGCAGAAGGCGCCCACGAAGCTCAGGTCGCGGGCCAGGCCGACCTGCGCCGCAAAGGCCTGGAGGTCCGAGAACTCCGCGATGGAAGAAGGAAAGCCCAGCGGCAGGATGCCGGCACGGCGGCACGCAAAGGCCACCATCTGGTTGGGCGTGAACAAGGTGGCCGGCGTCGGCACCATGCCCGCGCTCGCGCAGAAATCCTCGGACCCGAGAATCATGCCGAGCAGGCGCGGGGAACTGGTGGCAATGGCGTCGAGGTGCGGCAGCGCCGACACGTCTTCGATCTGCGCGATCAGCCAGGTATGGCCTGGCTGCAAGCTCAGCTTCTGCTCGCAGGCCTCCGCTTGCCGCGCAGCCGCGAGCACCTGCTGCGGCGTATCGACCTTGGGCAGCACGATAGCGCGCACGGAAGGCCCGACCGCGGCGTCGATGTCCTGCATCGCCATCCCGGCCTCCGCATTCACGCGCACCAGCACCGCCGTGCCGTGGCCGGCCACGGCGGCCGCGCGGACAGCAAGCGCTTCGCGCGCCTGCACCTTCTGCGCCAGCGGCACGCTGTCTTCGAGGTCGAGGATCACGGCATCGGCGCCGCGTTCATGGGCGCGCGCGACAAACTTGTCGACATGCGCGGGCACGAAAAGCATCGAGCGCCAGATCGGTCGCGCGAGCTCGCCGAGGGATGGGGTTGCGTCCATGTCAGCTCCAGCTCACGTTGGCACGCATGCCCAGCGCGCCGTGGCTGTCTGCCGTCCACAGGCGAGCCCCCTGGCCCTCTTCCGTGGGACTGCCGTTCAGGGTCAGCGCGTCCGTGTCGAACGCGGGGCGCAGCGCGCGGAAGTCGAAACGGGCGATGCGCAATGCCGGCGCTTCGCGCTGAACCAGATCGAGCAGCAGCGTTGCCAGCAGAGGGCCGTGCACGACCAGCGCCGGGTAGTGCTCCTGCTGCGTCGCATGGTCCCGGTCGTAGTGGATGCGGTGCCCGTTGTAGGTGAGCGCCGAGTAGCGAAACAGCGTCGCCGGATCGGCCTTCCAGTTGCTTCGCCATGTCGCCGTGTCTTTCGCCGGCGTGCCCGGCGGCAGCGGCGCGGCGCCGGTCGGCGCCTCGCGGTAGACGATGTGCTGCAGTTCCCGCAGGCAGGTGCGGCCCTGCTGGGACAACAGGTGCTCGACGGTGACGAACACCAGCGGACCGCTCTGCCCTTGCTTGAGTTCCACCGACTGCACAGTGGACACCTTGCGTGCGTCGTCGCCGATCCGAAGAGGGGCCTCGACCTCGATCTCACCCGAGGCCCACATGCGCCGGGGCAACGGCACCGGCGGCAAGAAGCCGCCACGCTCCGGATGGCCGTCGACGCCGACGGCTGCACGCGCCGGCATCTCCAGGAAATAGAGCCAGTGCCAGGGCAAGGGGAGCGCATCGCCAACCGCCGGCGCCTCTGCGCGATCGAGCAGGCCGGCCAGGGCGCGCGCCGGGAATGGATCGATGCGCTGTTCGGCTTCCTGCCGCCGCCCGACCCACTCGCGCAGGTGAGCGATGGCTATCTCCGGCACAGCGGTCGTCAACGTGCCGCCTCCGCCGTGCACAGGGACAGGCCCAGCGCCACGCGCCGCTCGAGCCAGGGGCTGGGCCGGTAGCGCGGATCGCCAGTCACCGCCAGCATGCGCCGCAGGATCGCGAGCACCTGTGCACCGCCGATGCGGTCGCCCCAGGACAGCGGGCCTTGCGGATAACCGAGCCCCAGCTTCACCGCGTCTTCGATGTCGTCCACCGACGCGATGCCGCGCTGCGCGATCTGCGCCGCGATGTTGACGATCGTCGCCAGCACGCGTTGCACGATGAAGCCGGGGCTGTCGTTGATCACCGTGACGCCGACCCCGTCGTGTGCGCACAGCGCGTGCGCGGCGTCGCGCATGGCCGGGGCAGTGACCACGGTGAGCATGAGGGTGCGATGGCGCCCCAGGCCGGGCAGCGGGTCGATCGCGACGCAACGCGTCGCATCGAGCCCGAGAGCCACCGCTTCGCCGGTGGCGTCCCCGCCCCAGGGCTGGACGATCAGAAGCGCGTCGGGCGTCGGGTGTTCGACCCATTGCGCGCCGGCGGCCTCCACCAGCGCCTTCAAGGCGTCGCGCTCCGTGGCCTCTGGCGCCACCCAGACCTGGAGGCCGGCCGGCAGCGCCGGCACTGGCTGTGCGGCCGGAACCTGTCGCGCATCGCCGTCGTAGGCATACCAGCCCTGGCCTGTCTTGCGACCGAACAACCCTGCCGCCACCCGCGGCGGCACCAGCGACGAAGGACGAAAGCGCGGCTCCTGCTGGAACTGCTCGTAGATCGAACTCATGACCTTGCTCGACACGTCCAGGCCCGTGAGGTCGAGCAATTCAAAAGGGCCCATGCGAAAGCCGGCCGCCTCGCGCAGGACCTGGTCGATCTGGTCCACGCTGGCCGACTGCTCCTCGAGCAGGCGAAGCCCTTCCGTGTACAGGCCGCGACCCGCATGGTTCACGAGGAACCCCGGCTGGTCCGCCGCAACCACCGCGCGATGGCCCGCCCCCGCGACCAGGCCGCGCAAGGTGGCCACCACCGCCGGTGCGGTGCGCACCGCGGCAATCACTTCGGCCACCTTCATGAGCAGCACCGGATTGAAAAAATGAAGTCCTGCCACCCGCTGCGGATGCGCGCACGCGGCCGCGATCTCGGCCACGACGAGCGACGAGGTGTTGCTCGCCAGGATCGCCTGGGGCGACACGACCGCCTCGAGACTGCGGAACAGCGCGCGCTTGGCCTCCAGGTCCTCCACGATGGCTTCGATCAGGACGTCGCAATCCGCCAGATCCTCCATCGACGCCGCGGCATGGATCCGGCCGCGGATGCGCTCGAATTCATCGGCATCGATGCGGCCCTTCGCGACACCGCGACCGATCATGCCGACGACAAATTCCACCGCCTTGTCCGCAGCGCCTTCGAAGCTGTCGAAGCAATGCACCCGGTGCCCGGCCTGGGCGAAGAGCTGAACAATGCCGCGACCCATGGTCCCGGCGCCGATGACGGCGATCTTGAGTGTGTCTGTCATGGTCATTCGCCAGTGAATTCCGGGCGTCGCTTGTCGAGGAAGGCACGCATGCCCTCGGTCTTGTCGGGGGTGTCGAAGAGCAGCAGGAACTCGCGGTTCTCCAATGCGAGGGCCGCGTCGAGCGGCAGGTCGGGGCCCTGGCGCAGCATCCGGCGCGTGGCGGCGACCGCCTTGGGCGGCATGCGCGCCGCCTTCCGGGCCAACGCCGTCGCGCGCTCCAGTGCCTGCCCCTCTTCGGCCAGTTCGGCCACGAGGCCGAGCTGGAAGGCACGTTCGGCCGTCAGTTGCTCGCCGGTCAGCAAAAGCATCGCGGCCACCGGCCGGCCCACGGCACGCAGCAAGCGCTGGGTGCCGCCGGCGCCGGGCATGATGCCCACCGCCAGTTCCGGCTGGCCGAAGCGCGCCGTCGGGTCCGCCACGATGAAG
This sequence comes from Variovorax sp. 01N429, assembly GCF_056399425.1. NCBI lineage: Bacteria > Pseudomonadati > Pseudomonadota > Betaproteobacteria > Burkholderiales > Comamonadaceae > Variovorax > Variovorax sp. 01N429. Next base: position 50,092 of record NZ_JBFTRG010000024.1, read on the forward strand.
TCGCACATCATGGCCAGCTCGCAGCCCGCGCCGAGCGCGAAACCGGCGACCGCCGCAATGGTCGGCTTGCCGCACTGTGCCACCGGCGCCCAGTACTGGCCCAGGTCGATGCGGGCCACCTGCTGCGCGCCCTTGTCGACCAACAGGTTCAGGTCGGCGCCGGCCGCGAACACGGTGCCGCCGGTGATGACGATGGCCCGGATCGCGTCGTCATGGTCCAAGGCCATGACCGCCTCGGCAATCGCGCGGCGCATGGCGATGTCGAGCGCATTGCGCTTCTCCGGCCGATTCAGTACGACGATGCCGACGGCGCCGTCGCGCTCGACCCGCACGCCCTCCGGTGCCGGCCCGATGCCGCCGCCCGTCATGCATTCACTCCCGGCATCGCGATGAAATCGACGGGCCGCTTGTTCTTGAAGGCATCATAGCCCTCGCGAAATTCGTCGCCGGTCAGGCTCACCGCCTGATCGTCTTCCTCGCGTTGCAACTCGAAGTCAAGCGAGGAGGACACACGCGTGAGCCGGTCCTTCATCCGCGCGAAGGCCCCCATCGGAAGCCGCGCGAGTTCACTCGCCTTCGCGACGGCACTGGCCATCACCTGGTCGTCGGCCACCAGAACGTCGGCCAGGCCGATGCGCAGCGCTTCCTCGCCGCGCACAGGCTCGCCCGCCGTGAGGATGCGCCTGGCTTCACGCACGCCGACACGGCGCGGCAGCGTGAGCATCTGCCCCCAGTCCGGCACCAGTCCGAGCTGGAGGAAGGGAAACAGGATGCGGGTGCCCGCCCCCACGACGATGTGGTCGCCGAGCAGCGCCAGGCCGACGGCCGCACCGGCGCCGATGCCTTCGACGGCACTGACCACGGGGATGCGCAAGGCCGCGACCATGCGGCACAGCACCGCGACGTGCTGCATGCGTGCCCGCGCGCCAGCCTCGTCCAGGCCCAGCATGCTCGGCACATCGCCGCCGGCCGAGAACACGCCCGCCGTTCCACCGAACACCAGCGCGCGCACGCTGGCGTCGTCCCGGATGCCGGCGATCGTAGCGGTGAGCGCCTGCCGCACGTCATGATCGATCGCGTTGCGCTTGTCGGGGCGGTTGATCAGGAGGCGCGCCACGTGGGGGGCCGGCCGGTCCAGCAACACCACCGGATTCGGATTCGCAGGGACAGTCATATGCCTTGGCGTTTCAAATGAAAGGATCGGCGCGCCCGGTCAGGCGATCTGGCGGCCGCGGCCGGCCCAGTGCGACTCGCGCAGCTTGTTCTTCTGGATTTTTCCTGCGCCCGACAGCGGAAGCTCCGCGCGCACCTCGACGCTGCGCGGGCACTTGTAGCCAGCGATCAGCGTCTTGCAATGGGCGATCAGGTCCGCTTCCGACACGCTCTGGCCCGGCTTGAGCACCACGACCGCATGCACGCTCTCGCCCCACTTCTCGCTCGGGACGCCGATCACGGCGCACGCCGCGATGGCCGGGTGCTTGAGGACGGCGTTCTCGACCTCGGCCGAGTAGACGTTCTCGCCGCCGCTGACCACCATGTCCTTCATGCGGTCCACGATGAAGATGAAGCCTTCGTCGTCCATGTAGGCGCCGTCGCCGGAATGCACCCAGCCGTCGCGCAGGGTGCTGGCGTCGTCTGCCGGACGATTCCAGTAACCCGTCATGGCGGACATGCCGCGTGCGGCAATCTCGCCCACCACGCCGCGTGGCAGTTCCTTGCCGTCGGCGGCCACGATTCTGATCTCGGCCAGCGCGGCCGCACGCCCGGCCGAACGCAGCTTGCCCAGGGCTCGCCCCTCGGCCGTGTGGTAGTAGGGCGGCAGGTAGCTCACGCAGCCGGAGAGCTCGGTCATGCCGTAACCCTGCATCAGTGCCAGCTGCGGGAAGGCGACGGTCAGGCGATCGAGCAGCGTTTCGGCGATGGGCGACGCGCCGTACACCATGAACTTCAGGCTGTTCAGATCGAACTTGCTGAACTCGGGGTGGTCCAGCACCATCTGGATCATGGTCGGCACGAGCAGCGTGTCGGTCACCCGCTCGTTCTGCACCGTCTCCATGAACTGCAGCGCATTGAAGGTAGGCAGCAGCACATGCGTGCCGCCGGCAATGAACTGCCACCAGACGCCCATGGCGCCCGCGAGATGGAAGACGGGCGCGGCGTGCAGGTACACCGGTCCCACGGGGTAGCCCATGGCCAGCCGGTTCAAAGCCGCGCCCATCAGGCTGTCGTGGGAGGCCATCACGCCCTTGGGGAAGCCGGTGGTACCGCCGGTGTAGAACACGGCGGCCAGATCGGCGCCGCCGGCGCCCACGTCGTCCACGGGCTCGGACTGCGCCATCAACTGCTCGTAGTCGATCATGCCCGCGGGGCATGCGTCATTGCCGAGATAGATGATGTCGCGCAGCGTGCGCGACTCGGCCCGCACCTCGTCCATCAGCGGCAGATGGGCGTCGTCCACGAAGAGCTGCGTGGTCTCGCAGTCGTTGAACGAGAAGGCGAGCTCCTTCGCGCTCCAGCGTGTGTTGGCCGGATTGATCGCCGCGCCGAGCCAGAACACCGCCATGAAGACTTCAAGGTAGCGGTCCGAATTGAGCGACAGGATGCCGACTCGGTCGCCCTTCTTGACGCCGAGGCTGCGCAGGCCGCCGGCCAGGCGCTGGACACGGCCGACAAACTCGGCGTAGGTCTGACGGCGCCCATAGGCGATCGTCGCGATGCGCTGCGGGTTCTGCTGCAGGGCACGGTGGATGGATTGGGTGATGCTGACGGTCATGATCTGCGCGTGGACGAGGTGGGCGAACGGCGGGTGCTCAGGCGCCTTCGAGGCCGACGATGGAAACCGAACAGACGTTCTGCGAAGGCTGGCCACCGAGGTTGTGGGTCAGGCCCACCGAGGGATTGCTCAACTGGCGCGGACCCGCCCTGCCCTGCAGCTGCAGGTACATTTCGTAGAGCATGCGGATGCCGCTGGCGCCGATCGGGTGGCCGAAGCACTTGAGGCCGCCGTCGATCTGGCAGGGGATCTTGCCGTCGGCATCGAACATGCCGTCGAGCACGTCCTTCACGCCGCCGCCGACATCGGACAGGCCCAGGTCTTCCATCGTCACCAGCTCGGTGATCGAGAAGCAGTCGTGCACCTCGGTCATGCTGATCTGCTCGCGCGGCCGCGTGATGCCGGCCTCGGCATAGGCACGCTGCGCCGCGATGCGCGCGGTGTGCACGTAGCTGCCGTCCCATTCGTTGGACTGCAGCTCCCAGCCGTTGGACGTCACGATCTGCAGCGCCTTGAAGGTCACGAGGTCGCGCTTGCCCAGGCTGCGCGCAATGTCGGGCCGAGTAACGATCACGGCGGCGGCGCCATCGGACACGCCCGCACAGTCGAACAGGCCCAGCGGCTCGGCGATGATCGGCGCCTTCAGCACCGTCTCTTCGCTGACTGCCTTCTGGAAGTGTGCCTTGGGGTTCTTCGCGCCGTTGGCATGGCTCTTGACCGAGACATGCGCAATCGCCCGCTTGAGCAGCGCCGCATCGACGCCATGCTTGCTGCGGTAGGCCGACGCCAGCTGCGCGAAGTTGGCCGGCGCCACCGCATTGGGATACCACTGCGGAATGTAGGTGCCGACCGTGGCCACCGGCAGGCCGCCGTAGCCGGTGTCCTTGAGCTTTTCCACGCCCAGCGCGATCGCGATGTCGCAGGCCCCGGCCGCGACCGCGTACACCGCGGCGCGGATGGCCTCGGAGCCGCCGGCGCAGAAGTTCTCCACGCGCGTCACGCCGATGTTGGGCAGGCGCAGGGCAATGCCCATCGGCGTGCCGCCGCGGCCGGTTCCGACGTCGTCCATGTGGGTCGAGAACCACGCGGCGTCGAGCTGCTCGGGCGCAATGCCGGCATCGGCCATGGCCTCGTTGTAGGCCTCGACCATGAGGTCCTCGGGGCTCGCGTCCCAGCGCTCGCCGAACTTGCTGCAACCCATCCCGAGGATGGCGACCTTGTCCTTGATACCTGCGGCCATGATTTACTCCGATCCTTTTTCCGGTGCGGCGGCGCGCACCGGGGTGGCTTTCCAGAAATAGCGGGTGTAGCCGCGGCGGTCGTCGATGTCCTTGATGCGAAACGTCATCTCGACCGCGCTGCCGGCGTCGATCTCGCCGTCGCCGGTGTCGGTGAACTCCATCAGCACGCGGCCACCGCCGTCGAAGTCGACTTGGCCGTAGCGGTGCGGCGGCGAGCGGTGGAACGACAGGAACTCCGCCGACCAGCTAAGCACGGTGCCACGGCGCTCGGCCAGCTTGTAGGGCTTCTGCGTGTCCTGCAGCGGCTTGCCCTGGTCGTACGAGATGCGCGACGGCGGGAAGTGCACGCCGCCGGTCACCTCGCAACGGCCGGCGACCAGCCCCAGGATCGCGCCTCGATGGCGGTAGGCGGTGGACAGTGCGGTCTTGCGGTCCTGCTCGCCGCGCATGCCGCGCTCGAGGTCCAGCTGCTCCTTGAAGGACAGGAAGCGCGTATACGCCGCTTCTTCGACGCCGCGGCGGATCCACTCGCTCACGCCCTTGGCCGGGCGGAAGTTGTGCACCTCGTCGGTGACTCGGAACACCATCGCCTGCGCCCCGCTGCCGAACTGGGCCAAAAGGATGAGCTGGCCGGGCACGGCGCGCTCAAGCACATGGGCCAGTAGCAGCATGCCGTGCGGCAGGCCGGTGTCGCCCACGCGCGAAGCCAGCGAATCGACCACCGCCTCGGCGCGCACGCCGCAGGCCTTGGCCAGTTGCTGGTCCATCTTCTGGAAGGTGGTCGGGAAGATGAAGTGGTCGATCTGAGCGGCCTCGATCTTCGCCTCGGCCAGCGCGGCCTTCACGGCCCGCGGCACCAGCTTGGTGATGCCCTCGTCGCGCACCCAGCGCTCTTCCCAAGCGTAGTCGATGTCTTCTCCCGCGGCGCGGAAATGGTCGACGAAATCGACCGTGACCGTGCCAGCGCCCAGGTACTCGGCCAGCACCTTGTCGCGGCCCACCTGGAGCGCGGCGGCGCCATCGCCGAAGTCCAGTTCCTGCGAACTGGCTGCGCGCGTCTTGCGGTTGTCCGATGCCAGCACCAGCACATCGCCGCCGCCGCTGCGCACCTGCGCCACGGCCTGCGCCAGTGCCGACAGGCCCGCGCGCTGCGAGCCAGTGACATCGGCCGCCTGCACGTCGTCGCGCAGGGTGAGCGCTTCGCACACCACGCCGGCGTTCAGCCGCTCGGCAAAGGGCAGCGTGCCCGACGCCAGCAGCACGCTGGCGATGCGCGAGCGGTCGTCCGCAGTGCCGAGGCAGTCGCGCGCCGCGGCCACCGCCATCGTGATGCTGTCTTCGTCCCAGTTGGCAAAGGCACGGGTGCCCTTGGCAGCGTGGACGAACTGAGGGGCGTACCAGGCGTTGGCCTCGGCCGCCGCGCGGCGAACAAGCCGCAGGCGGGGCACGTAGCCGCCGTATCCGACGATTCCGAACATGGTCAGGACTTTCTCGTGATGGAAGGGTTTGAAAAAAGGCTTCGAACGAAGGCGCCAATGGCGCGCCGGGCGTCGCGCGCTTCGGGCAGGTCATCAGGGAATTGCTGGAAGACGTGGATCATTCGGTCCCACACCTCCAGACGCACATCGACGCCGGCCGCCTTCGCCTTCGCGGCGAAGTCGACCGAGTCGCTGCGCACCGTCTCGCGGTCGCCGACCTGGATCAGCAGTGGCGGCAGTCCGTGCAGTTCGGCGAACAGCGGCGACACCCACGGATGCCGGGGATCGCCCTCGGCGCCGAGGGCATTGCGAGCCATGGCGAGGATCATTGGGCGCTGGTGGATCGGGTCGTTCTGGGCTCGCGAGACGTAGCTCTCGCCCGAGGCCGTCATGTCGGTCCAGGCGGACATCAACACCGCGCCCGTGGGCAGTGCGCGGCCTGCGTCGCGCAGCTTGATCAATGCAGTCAGCACAAGACTGCCACCCGCAGAGTCACCTGCGAAGACGATGTCGGCGGGCTGCGTGCCCTGTGCAATCAGCCAGTCGTAGGCGGCGCAGGCGTCATCGAGCGCCGCCGGATGTCGATGCTCGGGCGCGAGCCGGTAGTCCAAGCCCAGTACGCGGCAGCCCGTGGCTTCGGAAATTCCCGCCATCAGCTCGCGGTGCGAATGCACCGACCCGACCTGGAAGCCGCCGCCATGAAAGTAGAGCACCACGCGCTGTGGATTCGCCTCTGCTGCGGCGATCCACTCTGCGTTTAGGCCGTCGATGGTCACAGGCTGCACCGCAGCCTCCACGGGCTGGCCGCCGAAGAGCGCGTCCCAATCGGCGCGCATCTGCGCCACCGTGGTGTTGCGGCCCCAGCTTCGGTAGACCGACAGCACGCGGCGGATGACGCCGTCGAGCTGTTCGTCGGAAGCGGTGATCCTGCGCTCGCTCATTGGCCGCACCCCATGCCGCCGGAAACACCCAAGGTCTCGCCGGTGATGAATGCCGCAGCGTCGGAGGCCAGGAAGGCGACCGCGGCGGCTACTTCTTCGGGCGTGCCGAGCCGGCCCGCCAGCGTGGCGCCCTTCATGGCGTCCAGCAGCTTGTCGCCTCCAGCGGCCACGGCTTCGCGCAGCAGCGGCGTGTCGATCGGCCCCGGCGCGATCACGTTGGCAGTGATGCCCTTGCGGCCGTTCTCGCGCGCGATGGAACGCGTGAAGGCGATCACGCCGCCTTTGGCCGCGGCATACACCGCCGCGCCGCGCGAACCCATGCGGCCGGCCTCCGAGGCGATATTGACGATGCGGCCGAAGCCCGCCGCCTGCATCGCGGGCAAGGCCGCGTGCGTGGTGGCGAACACCGATTCGAGATTGACGGCCAGCAGCCGGCGCCAGTCGGCGATTGCGGTCTTGGTGAAGTAGGCATGCTGGTCGATGCCCGCGTTGTTCACCAGGACCTGATGCGGCCCGGTGTCGAGCACCGTGCGCTGCACACGCTCAAGGTCCGCCACGTCAAGTTGGACTGCGATGGCCCCGATCTCAGCAGCCAGAGCCTGCGCGCTCGCGATGTCCAGGTCGGCAATGATCACACGCGCGCCGTCGGCCGCCAGCCGCCGCGCAATAGCAGCGCCGATGCCCTTGGCGCCGCCGGTGAGGAACACGCTGTGCATCGTGCTCATTGCCCGGTGAAGTGCGGCGCGCGCTTCTCGATCACCGCGGCAAGGCCTTCGAGTGCGTCCTTCATGCCCGCCAGTTGCGCCTGCGTGCGGTTCTCCTCGGGCATCGCGGCCTCGGCGCTGAGTCCAAGCCCATTCCACAGCAAGCGCTTGGTTGCCGCAAGCGCGGCCGGTGGGCCGCTCGCAAGTTGGCGCGCGAGCGACAGCGCGTCATCTGCCAGTGACGCATCGGGTACCACGCGCGAGATCAGCCCTATGCGCAACGCCTCCGCGGCCTCGATGACCGGATTGAACAGCACAATGTCCATTGCCTTGCGAAAGCCCACCAGGTGCGTGAGCGTCACGGTTACCCCGGCGTCGGGCACCATCGCCACGCGGATGGCGCCCGCCATGAAGCGGCTCGATTCGCCTGCCACGACCACGTCGGACGAACACACCAGCCCCATGCCACCGCCGCCGGCTGCAAAGCCCTGCACGGCGCAGATGACCGGCGCGTTGAGCCGCATCAGCAGTGACACCACCAGTTGCAAGTAGGAAGTCGCCATGCGGATGTAGTCGGGCAACGCCTCGCCCTTTGATAGGAAGGTGTGGACGTCACCCCCGGCGCAGAAGTTCTTCCCCTCGCCCGTGATCAGCACAACGCGGACACGACCATCGCCGTGCACCTGCATCAGCACCTCGTGCAGCGCCTTGAGCACCTCCATGTCCAGACCGTTCGAGGCCTCGGGCCGGTTCAGCCGCACGTGGGCCACGCCATCGGCATGCAGTTCCAGCCGCACCGGTCCTTTGCCCACCAGCACCTCGATCGCGGTGTCGTCGCTTCGCTTGTCTACAGTCATTCTTTTTCTCCTGCCTCGCGGCGTGGGGTTGAACCTCGGATCTAGATCAAGAAGGCCATCGAGTAGATGGCACGCCCGTTGTTGGTCAGCACCACCTTCTTGCCGGCCATGCGCAACGTGTCGCCTTCCCGCCGCAACCTGTATTCGTTGCGCGAGCCCCAGATCGTGTCGCCGCGCGCATGAGCCTCGAACACGATCGCGTTCGCAGTCACCACCAAATTGGTACCGTCGTTCTCGAGAATCTCCACGTTGGAAATCACCCGTCGCAGCGGCGAGCGAGGCGACTGGCTATGGCGCTTGCCCGTGTGGAACTGGCGCACGCGCAGCGTGATGCGCGAACGGTTGTCATAGATGATGGACATCTCCTGTTCCGGGTCCCCGCCGTCGCCGTTGGCCGGTATCCAGTAGATGCCGTCGTCGGTCCACAGAGCCTCCCAGGCGTCGTACTCGTGGTTGTCCTGCAGGCGCGCTTCTTGATAGATGAACTGCGACACCTCATGGTGAAGCAACAGGTCGTCGACATTCATGTTCACGCCGCCTCCATGAGCGATCGGTAGTGACGCCAGATACCGCGCGTCGGCGTCTCGTCCGTGGCATCGCCGATCAGGTAACCGTTCTCGTCTGTGCGTTCGCGGTGCTTGCCGCGGCCCAGGTACAGCCATTCGGGGCTTTTGGCCTGAACGCCGAGTTGTGTGCGTTCGTACATTTCCGCATCGTCCGCCAGCAAAAAGCCCGCGGGACCGACGGATCCCATGGTCTGCTGGCGCATGCGCCTGTTCAAGTCAGGCGCGCCCTTGAACTGCAACGCGGTGACGTGCTGCACGGACTCGTCGAACGCCAGCGGCTGAATCACGAAGAGTTGGATCTCTGCGATGAAGAGATTCGGATAGATCATGATGTGCGGCGTACCGTCGATCATGATCTTGCGGGCCTGCTCAACACCGTAGGCGGCTTCCATGCTGCGCGTGTACTCGGGCAGGCGCTCAGCGGTGGTGTTGAACCAGCTCATCGGAATGTCGCGTTTGCGAAACTCCGGCCGCAGGTCGTTCTCGGAATGTCCTTGACCGAAGTAGCGGGACACCGCCGTCGAATCGCTGCTGTACAGCGAGCCGATGCCGCTTTTCGCGACTTCGAAGATCGAGGCGTGCACGAACGACGGGTGATACCCATCGGTCTCGTTCTCGACCAAGAACTTCCAGTTGGACTTGACCTTGTGCTTCAAGAATCCCGCCGTGACCTGCACCTCACCCTCAGGTGAGGTCAGGCACAACGCATCGATGGCCTGCATCGCTGCGCCCAGGTGCTCCTCCAGCGACGGGCCCTCCTGCGCCATGGAGCCGAAGACGAAGCCTTTGTAGGAGGCGACTCGCGCCACCTTGCCAAGCCCGAGTTCTGAGCGATCGACGCCCTCGTAACCAGACGGGAACGGATAGCCACGCAGCGCCCCGTCATTCGTGAATGTCCAGCCATGGTAGGGACATGTGAACGAACGCGCCGAGCCCTTCTCGGTCATGCACACCCGATTGCCGCGGTGAGGGCAACGGTTGTGCAGGAGATGGATGCGTCCTTCGCGATCGCGGGTCATGAGGATCGGCTCGGGGCCGATCGACTTCATCACGTAGTCGTTGGGCTGGGGCACTTCGCTCTCATGGCCAACGTAGACCCAGGTGCGAAACCAGATCTTGCGCAGTTCTTCTTCAAAGATGGCGGGGTCCGTATAGAGAGAGCCATGCACAGCGTTCTCTCGGATCAACTCATCCCAAGCACGTGGCTCGGACGTAGCGTGAACTATAGGAATCACGGGGGCACAAGTACTCATGTTGTCACCTTCAGGAAGAGTGTTGATGAACACTCAAAGGTATTGCGATGGGGTGTCGTTGGCCCGATAATAGTCCGACCGGACGGTCTATGTCAACTCTTTGGGGTATCTGATTTGGCCGACGATTAACCGCGTGTGCGGACCTCAATCAATCCATGCGAACTAGAAATACCACATGTTCAAAGTGACATTCATCGAGCACGACGGCACTACGCATCAGGTGACAGGCCCCTCCGAGCGCACCTTGATGCAGATTGCTGTGGACAACGGCGTGCCAGGCATCCTTGGCGACTGCGGAGGCTCCTGCAGTTGCGCGACCTGTCACGCCTATGTAGACGAGCGGTGGATTTCTCAGTTGCCCGGGAGATCGGAAACCGAGGCCTTCATGCTCGAAGGCGTCCCGGATCCACGCGAGAACAGCCGCCTGTGTTGCCAGATCAAAATGCAGGCGGGCTTGGACGGCATCGTCGTTCAATTGCCGAACGAGCAGGTGTGAGCGGACGCGTCGTCTCAACAACTCTGAAGATGGCGCCGCAATTCTTCGGCACAGCGGCCGCATCCGGCCGCCCGGGAATCTGCTGACCCGAGTTCGGGTGTGGAAATCCTTGGAAAAGCGATGGCATGCCTCCGCATTGAAGTGCGCTTGGGCCGAGAACTATCGCGACGCTGTCAGGGTGCTTTGCAAGGTGCTGTCAGTGACCCGCAGCGGGAACTGCCAACTGGCGCAGGCGAGCGCCCCGTGCAAAAGCCTTCGCAGCGCGACTCTAAATGCCCGCGCCCAAACCCGTGCACCGCGATAGCCGAGGCAGCTATGGCTCGCCTTGCATGACGCAGCAGTTTCGTAGAGCCCGTGCGGGTCCGATGAAGGCTAAAGCGCCAGGGGACTGCGTCCGTCTACCGGCGAGCGTCCGTGGTCACCACTGACACGAGGCATCGCTTGCCAAGGGCACCCAATCTCCTAGATCGTCGCCCCTTGGAAGGCCGCCGAACCCCTGCTTGGGTGGCTGACATACGTGTTGCCGCCGATCGCAACTGTTGAGTGCCGCGCCGGCCTAGCTTAGCTAGCGAGACACGCCATCCGAGATGGTTCTCGCAGCGGCGAAATGCAAGTCAGATGTAGCGTTGCGGCGATTCAGCGATGCATCCCATGATGCTTGTCGCCTTGCCGGCTGGTCACCACTACAGAGCGACCATCCATCCCTTTACGCAACTTTGCGTATCGAGAAAGCGGTTTTCGCAGTGGACGCTATGCTTTGCGGCAACATGTAGGATTATTAGTTCTCCCTATTTATCAAACCAAGCAACGTCTTGGAATTCAATAGTACAACTGCCCTTCTATGGACCCGTTTGACATCAATGTTCGCTTGCTTCTCATGTTCGATGAGGTGTACCGCGGTCGAAGCGTCTCGAAGGCGGCCGAGCGTCTTGGAATAAGCCAGCCCAGCTTAAGCCTCGGGCTCAACAAGTTGAGAGCGCACTTCGACGACCCGCTGTTTGTGCGGACCTCACGTGGCATGGACCCAACTCCTTATGCCAATCAATTGATCTACCCGTTCCGGGGCGCCATCGACCTGTTGAAGCAGGCGCTGGAAAAGAAGCAAACTTTCGAGCCTTCTACGTCGGACCGAAACTTCCGGCTCTGCATTACCGACATCACGCAGATGGTTGTGTTGCCTGTGCTGCTTGAACGGCTGAAACAGCAGGCACCTCACGTTTCCCTCAACGTCTTGCCAATCAATGAGGAAACTCTGAGTCAACTGGGGCTAGGTGACATCGATCTGCTGGTCGGCTATGTTCCGAACATCGGTCAAGGTCTCTTTCAGCAACGCTTGCTGATGCGAGACTACGTGTGCATCGCAAGCGTCCACCATCCTCGGATACGCAAGGCGCTGACGCTGGAACTGTTCAAGTCAGAACCTCACATCGTCGTCACAGCCAGCGGTTCGGGCCTGAGCCTTGCGGAAGAAACGCTCGCAGCTCTGAAGTTCAAGCGGCGCATCCAGCTCGAGGTTCCTCACCTGATTGGCTTGGACCGACTGGTTGGCAACTCGGAAATGATCGCGACGGTGCCACGGCCCGTCGGCCTGTTCCTGGCCGCGGGAGGTGCGATAAAGCTGTACGAGCACCCGGTGAAGTTGCCGGGGTACCTTGTGAAGATGCACTGGCACGAGCGCTGTCACCTCGACCCGGCCGGCCAATGGCTGCGCCGGCTTATGGCTGACATCATGGGCCCCAAAAGCCGGCTGCTTGAGCCGGCTCGCACGTAGACGTCAGGACTCGACCGAGATCTTGCGTGCAGTGATGATCTTCTTCCACATCTCAGTCTCCCGCTGGACCAGCGCGTCGTACTCCTCAGGCGTGCACAGCGTCAAGTGCTGATCCGGCTGTGCCTTCAGGCGCGCCTGGAACGCAGGCGAATCGGCTGACTTTACGACTGCCTTATGCAAGGTGTCGACGATGTTGCGTGGCGTGCCTGCGGGCGCGGCAAGCGCGAACCAAAAATCGACCACAGCAGAGGGATAGCCTTGTTCTCGGAACGTGGGCACCGCGGCAGCTTCGGGAATGCGATTCTCCGAAGAGATGGCCAGCACTTTGACCGCGTTGGTCTTCACGAACTCCGCAACACTCGCGTAGGCACCGCAGAAGGCTTGCAGCTGGCCACCCACGAGTTCCTGGACGGCCGGTGCCTCGCCGCGGTAGACGATGGGTTGAATCCCGAATTTGGCGCTTGCGCCCAGTTCTTCCATCAGGAGGTGGGGCGCGCCCCCGACCGCCGAAACGCCAACCAATGCATGGGAGTTTTGCGTTCTAACGCCGGACACGTATTCAGCCAGCGTGTTGTAAGGCGAATTCTTGGGCACGGCCAGTACGAAATGGATCTTCGAAAGCGTCGTGATCGGCTGAAAATCCGATGGCTTGTATGACAGATTCTTATAGAGCAATTGCATACTGGTCATCGCGCTCGCGAAAATGAATGCGAGGGTCTGCCCATCAGGCTTGGCCGCTTTGAGCGCTTGATAGCCGATGCCGAAATTGCCGCCTGGGCGGTTGTCCACAAGCACCGGCGTGCCCAGCTGCACCTTGAGTTCGTCCGCGAGGGTGCGTGCCATCGCGTCGGTGACGCCGCCGGCCGCGATCGGCACGATGATCCGGATCGGGCCCTGGGGCTGCCACGTTTGCGCACGGGCCGCTCCTGAAAATACTGTGGCCGAACCGAAGGCCGCCAAACTGGCAATTGCTTGTCTGCGTTGCATAGTTTTTGTCTCTCTGTGAATGTTGAAGTCATGCCGAAGAAGGGTTACCTGGCCCCGCGCTCAGGGTGCAGTGGCGCGGATGACGGTCTTGACATTGAAGTGCTCGAGCAGCCCTTCGGAGCCCATCTCACTGCCGTACCCGCTCAATTTGATGCCGCCGAATGGAACTTCGGGTGGCGTGATCGCGAAGGTGTTGATGCTGACGGAACCGGCCTTGACATGGCTCTGCAAGAACTGCGCAGTCGCGAGCGAGGCGGTGAAGGCGAAGGAGCCGAGGCCGTACTCCACTGCATTTGCGCGAACTACGGCCTCCTCAATGTCGTCGTAGGGAATAAGCACGGCCAGCGGCCCGAACGGCTCCTCGCTCAGGATCCGGGCCGAGGGGCTTGGGCTATCGACGACCGTTGGCAACCAGAAGTTGCCGTTCTCGTCACCACGCCGCCCGCCTACCAGCACGCGGGCGCCGGATTGCTCAGCATCCCCGACCAGCGATTCCATCGCCGTCTGCCGCCTACGATTGGCAAGCGGCCCCATCTGCACGTCAGCGTCAAGGCCATTGCCAACCTTGAGGGCACCAGCGCCACTCGCGAATGCGTCGGCGAACGCGGCGTGTACCTTGCGGTGGACGAAGAAGCGCGTGGGCGAATGGCAGATCTGCCCGGCGTTTCGGAACTTAGAGGCGACCGCTAGTTCCGCCACTCGCTGGACATTCGTGTCTTCGCACACGAACACTGGCGAGTGTCCGCCGAGTTCGAGGGTCAATCTTTTGAGCGTGGCGGCTGCCTTCTGTGCAAGTAGAAGGCCCACCGGCACCGAGCCCGTAAAAGACAGCTTCTTGACCTGCGGGCTCGAGAGCAGGCGTTCCGAGATCTCGGCCGGTTTGCCGTAAAGCATGTTGAGCACCCCTTTGGGAAGTCCGGCCTCGATACACAGTTCTGCGAGAGCCACCCAGATGCCGGGTGTTTCCTCAGCGGGCTTGAGCACGACGGTGCATCCGGCGGCCAGGGCTGTCGCGACCTTGCGCGCACCCAGCGCCGCGGGATAGTTCCAGGGCGACAGGGCAGCCACCACTCCCACCGGCTCGTAGACTACGAACTGCTCAAGACCCGCGAAGCGAGAGGGCACGATGCGTCCATAGACACGTTTTCCCTCTTCGGCCATCCAGTCGAACGTATCTGCTGTGGCAGTGAGTTCGCCAACCGACTCCCGGAGGGTCTTGCCCTGTTCCAGAGTGAGAACGACGCTCAACCGGTCGATGTTCATGCGAACCAGTTCTCCGATGCGTCGCAGAATGCCCGAGCGTTCAAGCGCGGTACGCCGGCTCCACGGCGCGAAAGCCCGTTGCGCCGCATTCACCGCGGCGTCGATGTCGTTGAGAGTGGCGACCGGAACTTCCCCGAGCCGCTCGCCGGTGGCGGGGTTATGCACCTGGAGGCATTCGCGTTTACCGGCAGGAATCCACTCACCATCGATAAGCAGCGCGGCTGCGGGGTAGGTATGCAACGTAGCGCTCATTTTGTGTCTCGCCTGAATGTGTAGTGGACCGGCATCAGCTTCGGGCCTGACGCGCGGTTGCTGTGGACGTACTCGAAATGACCAGCAAGCTCGATCTGCTCCACGCGGCGCACGAACTCGCGGAAGAACGTGCGCACCTCGAAGCGAGCGAGATGCTGGCCGAGGCAGGAATGCACGCCGGACCCAAAGCCCAGATGCCGATTTGGCGCGCGGTCGATGCGGAACAGTTCCGGCCGGTCGAATGCTTCCTCGTCGCGATTCGCCGAGGGATAACAGAGCATCATGCGATCGCCGCTGTTGATCGCCTTGCCGCGCAGCTGGGTGTCCGCGCAAGCCGTGCGCACGAAATGCTTGATGGGGCTGACCCAGCGAAACATTTCTTCAGCTGCGCTGCTGGCGAGTTCGGGCCTCTCGCGCAGCAGGGACATCTGGTCCGGATTGCGGACCAGTTCGAGCAGGCCGCCGGCCAGAGTCGCAGAGGTCGTGTCGTGGCCTGCGGTAGCAAGCGTCAGGAAGTAGGACAGTGTCTCGAGTTCGGGCGCTGGCTCGCCGTTGATCCTCATGTTGGCGATCGCCGAGGCGAGGTCGTCAGTGGGGGCCTTGCGGCGCTCGTCCACGATGCTGCGAAAATAGTCATAAAAGTCCTTGAACACTTGGCCCCGCACCGAGAGCTGGTCCTTTCTTTCCTCGCGTATGTGCACCGGGTCCTGTGGCGCGAGTAGCGCCTGCGTGAGAGCTAGCAGGTGCGGATGGTCCACCTCCGGTGCGCCCAACAGACACATGATCACCTTGAGCGGAAGCCAAGGCGCAATGTCGTTGGCGAAGTCGCACTCTCCCCCAGCCGCCTCCATGCGGTCCAGCATCTCGCCCACCACTGCGTTGATGGTTGCCTCCATACGCTTGAGGTTCGCCGGCATGAACCAGCTCTGTGTAATCGCGCGGTAGAGCCGGTGATCGGGTGCGTCCATGTGCGTGAGCGCACGGATGTAGTTCTTGCCCTGCGTCTCCGAAATCATCGTCGCGAGGTCTGCGTTCGAGAGCATGAACGACATCGGCGCATTGATGAAGATTTCGGGGTGCTTACCGATCTCGATGATGTCGCTGTGTTTAGTCACGGCCCAGAAAGGCGGGAAACTCTCGGCGGTGGTGTAGTGCAGCGGATCGCTGGCTCGAACCGGCGCGAAGACGGCCTGCGCGGCCGGATCCAGCGCAAAGATGGAATGGCTCGCGAGAAGGTTGTCGTTGATGGTGGCGGTCAAGGTGTTCTTTCGTGTTACGGCGTCTGGCGCGAGTTTTCAAAGGTCCAGCACCAGGCGGGGCGACCGGGCTCTGGAACAGCAGATCAGCACCGTATCGTTGCGCGCGTGTTCTTCGTCGGTCAGGTAGCTATCGCGGTGGTCGGGAATGCCGTCGACAACGAGGGTGCTGCAGGTGCCGCAGATGCCCTGTTCGCACGACAACAGCACCGGTAGGCCCTCGTCTATGAGCACGCTGGCGATGCTGCGGTTGGCTGGGATGTGGAATACCCGGCCGGAGCTCGAGAGTTGGACTTCGAACGTGTCGTTGGCATCCTCATCCACTTCGGCAGGCGAGAAGAATTCGTGGTGCAGATGCGTCGGCGCCCAGCCAGCCTGCAGTGCGGCAGTTTCGGCGGCTGCCATGAAACCAGCCGGGCCGCATACGTAAACGTGATGCTGCCGGTCGCCGTGCGCAAACACCGCGGCCAGATCCGCCAGGTCGCCCGGTTCGTCGTCGAAGTGCAAAGCAACAGACGCGGCGAAAGGCGCTGCGGCCAGTTCTTCCGAGAATGCGGCGACCGCACGCGAGCGACACCGGTAGTGCAGGCGGAACGGAGTGCCTTTCCGATGAAGTTCTTGGGCCATCGCGAGGATCGGCGTGATGCCGATGCCACCCCCGAGGAGCAGCGCTCCCGGGGCTTCACCGACCAGCGCGAACAGGTTTCTCGGCGCGCCAAGCGCGAGCGTGGTGCCCACGCGGGCGTGGTCCCATAACCAGGCGGATCCGCCGCGCGAAGCCGGCTCGCGCAGCACAGCGAGTTCGTAGGCATCGGTGTCCCAGGGCCGGCCACACAATGAGTATTGCCGCACTAGGCCGTTGGGCAGGTGCACGTCGACGTGTGCGCCGGCTGCGGCGGCGGGCAGGGTTGAATCTTTGCTCGCCAACACGAGCCGTGCCACGCCGCCCGGCAGGTCGTGGCGGGCCATCACGCGGACCTCAATAGTCACTTTCGCGTTCATGCGGCGGGTCCTGGTGTGCCGTTGAACGTGAGGACCGGCTTGATCACTTCGCCGCTCTCCATCGCCGCGGCGGCGGCATTGATCTGCGAGAAAGGAAAAAAGCGGATTAGCTTCTCAAAAGGAAAATGGCCGCGTCGATGCAGGTCGATCAGCCGCGGTATGAAGACGCGCGGGACCGCGTCGCCTTCAACCACCGATTTGATGGTCAGCCCGCGCATCAGCAGCGTCGAACTGATTGAAGCGTGCTGACCGGCGCGCGGCGCGCCGAGAAGAGCGGCCGTGCCACGTGAGCGCAGCGCCTCGAAACAACCGTTCAGCAAGCCGGGGTTGCCAATTGCCTCGACCATGTAGTCGGCGCCGCGACTGCAAGTGAGAGCCCTCACCTGCTCGGTCACGTTGCCTTCGCGCGCATCGATCGTGTGCGTTGCGCCGAGTTCGCGTGCCAATGCCAAGCGCGACGGCTGCACATCCACAGCGATCAGGGGGTTGCAGCCCTCAATCCGCGCAGCCATAAGGGCCGCCATGCCGACGGCGCCGAGCCCAAAGACCACGAAGCTGTCGCCCTGTCGCGGCCCCATCCAGTTCATCACGGCACCTGCGCCGGCCATGAGACCGCAACCGAGCGGACCAAGCAGCGCCAGCGGCAGGTCGGCAGGCACGGGAACCAGGTGACGTTCCTCCACCAGCGCGTGCGTCGCGAATGAAGACTGGCCGAAGAACGAGCCGTGCACCCTACCGGCTGAATGCGTATGGCAGCAACTGCCATCGGGACGACTGCCGGTGAAGTTGCGCTTGAGGAAGTCGTCGCAACTGGACGGCTGACCCGAAAGGCACGCACGGCACTCGCCACAGTGAGCGAACGACATGACGACATGGGTGCCGGGTGCAAGGTGCGGCGACTTCGCGCCACCCACGACGATTCCCGCGCCTTCGTGGCCCAGCACGGCCGGCATCGGCATGGGCATCTCGCCGTCGCGCACTGCGATGTCGGTGTGACACAGACCGGTCGCTACAAGCTTCACCAGCACCTCACCCAGGGCAGGCTCAGACAGTTCGAGCGGAAGAATTTCGAAGGGAGCACGAGGCTCGGCACACACGGCGGCTAGGACCTGCATTGGCACTTTTGATTTGTGGGTTCAGGAGGAATTTCTCCCTGTCTCGTGGGAGCGGACTCTATAGAGCCGTCGTTGCAATGAACAGGAAACGGCGGTAATAACGACTATTGCGCGGACAAATAACACTCGCTTGGCCCCGCCGCCGCGCTTGAACAGCGATGAGGCTTCACACAACGTAGTCAGGCATTCGCCGCCATGCGATCAAGAAATTCGGCGCAGGTGGGAATGTTGCCGATTAGCCCGACGCGCTGGGCGGCTCACAAACGGCCGGCATCAGCATTGGCGCTGGCAGTGCCGCCCGAGCTACGTTCGATCGCCAGCACGGCTGCCGAGGTCTCGTTGAGCATCACCCGTCCACGGTCGCGCAAGGAACACCGCATGAGTCGCGTGTCCGCCTCACCCGCGCTCGCAAGCTACTTCTTGATGGCGTGCTGCATCGGCGCCTTGCGCTGTTGAACAGCAATGTGTGCCCATGTCGACGCGCTTCGCGCCGAGCGCCGAGCGCCGAGCGACAAGCGACAAGCGGCAGCGATGCCTCTCCCGTCCGCTATTCCGCCCGAGGCGATGACCGGGATCTACAGGTCGCAGGCCGCCAATGCGGTCACAACAGGCCCGCCCACATCGCCCTCGTCCGGATGGCCATCGCATTCGAAGCCATCGATGACACCGCGTCCGCGCCATCACCTTCTTTAGAGAGTGCGCGTGCCACACTGAATGCACCCGTTCGGAGGTCTATCCTGCGTCAGCGCCGTGCGCACTCCGAGCCCGTCGGCATTGGAGAGCGCGCTAGCAACGCGGCCGTCCCGCCAATTGCATGCCGTGCTGGATGATCGGTAGCTGGATGCCGAACTTCCTCGAAAGCATAGTCTCGAGGCGCATGCTCATTGCTGGCGGATCCCGCGCTGATTAATCAGTTCGCCCCAGCGCCTGTAGTCGCTGCGGATGGCCTCGCCGAAGGCCTCCGGCGTGGAATTCACGAGCAGCAGGTCCGATGTCAGCATCTTCTTGAGCGCCTCGCTCGCCATGGCCTTGGCGAACGCCTGATTCAGTTTGTCAACGATCGGTCGCGGCGTGCCGGCGGGCGCGACGATACCGTGCCAGAACGTCGTTACCACTTCCGGGTAGCCCGCCTCCTTGAAGGTGGGCACGTTGGGCAAAGCAGCCAGCCGTTTTTTGGAAGTGACCGCGAGGATTCGGATCGTGCCCGTCTCCGCATGCTGGGCAACGGCGTTGTAGGTGGTGACGGCCGCAGGCACATTGCCGCCGCGCAGATCCAAGATGATCGGGGCCTCGCCGCGGTACGCCACCGACTGTGTAGGAACGCCCGAGGCAGCGCTGAAGAGCTCTGCGGTCAGGTGGGCCAGCCCGCCCATGGCGCTCACGCCCACGGGGAACGGACGGCCGTCCTTGCGCACGTAGTCGCTCAGTTCCTTGAGGTTGCGAGCGGGTACCTCCTTGCCGACCGACAGCAGCATCGGACCGCTGTAGAGCAGCGTGACCGGCGCGAAGTTGTCGATCGTGAACGCCACCTTCACAAAGTGCGGAATCATGGTCAGCTGGCTGCCTTGCACCCAGCCGATGGTGTAGCCATCGGGCTTAGCTGAGGCCACGATGCTGCTGGCCACCACCCCGGCGCCGGCCGACTCATTGCGTATCACGATGGGCGTGCCCAGCGACTGTTGCAGCTCGTTGCCGACCGTGCGTGCCATGTTGTCGAGAAAGCCACCGGGCGACGCCGGAAGGATGAGTTCAATTGGGCGGGAAGGCCAGGCCTGTTGGGCCCAAGTGGGCGCAGAGCATGCGGTCGCCAGTGCCGAGGCCGCGATAAGCAGTTGTCGCTTCTGAATCAATGGGTGTCTCCTAATCTTTTAAAAATAGGAGGATGAGTGTGTGCCGGCTGGCGTGCGGCGCGCAACGCTGGCCGCCCAATACGCCACATCAGTTCTGCCAATAGAGGGTCCGTGGTATTGGCATTCCTAATAGCTGCTATTGGGTGAGCGGGCTGGAACTGTGCAGGCTCAAAACCTACAGTCGGCAACCCTACAACAACGAGCAGGACCACACCAATGACCAAGTGGATCAAGTCGAGCGATTTCGTCTTGCTTTCCGTGCAAAATCGCGTCGCGACCGTGCGTCTCAACAATCCAGATCGCCGCAACGCCCTGTCGTTTGACCTCTTACTGGAATACCGCAACGCTCTGCTAGAAGCAGATGACCTCCGCTCAGTCAGCGTGATTGTGGTTGAAGGCGCGGGCAAAGACTTTTGCGCCGGTTACGACATGAAGGCTTCCTACGCGCGCTACGCCGATGAGGCTGGCGTGGGCGAAAGCCCTTACCGCACAGGCATCGGCTCGTTCGACGACGACGCGTGGAAGCTCGAGCGCTACGCTGAGATGCTGCGCACGCCGTTCGACATCCACAAACCCGTAGTCGCCAAGATCCACGGCAACTGCGTGGCCGGTGGTACCGACTTGGCCCTTTATTGCGACCTGCTGGTGGCCGCCGACGACGCGCGCATCGGTTTTCCCGCGACGCGTGCCATGGGGTCGCCGCCCAACCACATGTGGATCTACAACGTCGGTCCGCAATGGGCCAAACGCTTTTTGCTGACCGGCGACGTGGTGCTTGGCAAGGACGCCGCAAAGATCGGTCTCATCCTCGCGTCGGCACCGGCCGCTGAACTCGACGCCGAGGTCGACCGTCTGGTTAAGGGGATGGCCTCACTCGACCCGGAACTGCTTGCCTGCAACAAGCGCATCGTCAACCTGGCGCTCGAGGTCGGCGGCGCCAGTGTCATGCAGCGGCTGGCAGCCGAGATGGATGCCCGTGCCCATCTGACGCGTGCAAAGCGCGACTTTGACGATGACGTCAGGGAACTTGGCTTCAAGGGCGCCTTCCGCAAGCGTGACGAGCCCTTTGGCACCGGCATCGTCACTCCGACTTGGTAACCGCCATCTTCATACACATGAACAGTCAACTTTCCTCAGTCGGAGCACTCGACGGCATCCGCGTCCTCGATCTTTCGCGCTTCATCGCCGGCCCGTACTGCGCCATGGTTCTCGGTGACATGGGAGCCGAGGTGCTCAAGATCGAAAAGCCCGGACGTGGCGACCCGGCCCGGGGCTACCAACCGCAGATCGGCGGGCGCAGTGCCTACTCGCTGGTGTTCAACCGCAACAAGAAGGGCGTGGCGCTGGACCTGCGCAGCGAGGCCGGCCTGCAGACCCTGCGGGCGCTGATCGAGCGCGCTGACGTGCTAGTCGAAAACTTTCGTCCGGGCACCATGGAAGAGATGGGCCTTGGGTGGGAGCAGATTCACGAACTCAATCCTCGGTTGGTGATGGTGCGCATCTCGGGCTTCGGGCAAGACGGACCGTGGGCGCAGTCGCCTGCCTTCGACGGCATCGCGCAAGCGTTGGGCGGATTAATGGATCTCAACGGTGCGCCCGACGGGCCGCCCACCGTGTGTGGCACGTACTTGTGCGACTACACCTCGGGCATGTACGCCGTGATGGGCGCGCTGGCCGCGCTGCGCGCTCGTGACCGCAACGGTCGCGGTCAGTTGGTCGACATTTCATTGCTGGACGCTGCGTCTTCGCTGCTGATGTCGGCGCTGCCGGAGTACCACCAGCTAGGCAACGCCATGACACGGCGAGGCAATCGCGACCGCTATTCCGCGCCGACCAATGTCTACCGTACGTCGGATGACGCCTGGGTCTACATCGTGTGCGGGGGCGAGGATTATTTCCCGCGGCTCGCGCGCGCCATGCGGCAGCCCGGCATGCTGACCGACCCGCGTTTCTCAAGCGTGACCGCACGGCGCGACAACTGGGACCTCAGCGAGTCCGTGGTGCAGGAGTGGGCACGCTCCCTGCACGCAGAAGATGTGGTCGCTGCGCTGCGCTCTCAGGAAGTGCCCTGCGGCAAGGTTGCCACCATTCCTGAGGTCGCGAACAACCCCCAATTGCGCCACCGCGGGCAGATCGTCGAGATCGATGACCCGGTCTCGGGCAAAGTGACAATGCAGGGCGTGACCATTCGCCTGTCGGAAACTCCGCTGACGATCCGCAGCCCAATGCCCAATGTGGGGCAGCACACTCAAGAAGTTCTTGCTGAATGGCTCGGCGAAGCGGCCAACGCGACACTGCCCACGGAGGCAGTGTCGTGAGCGACCTGGCGAAGTTTAGGCGGGAGACCCGCCACTGGCTCGAGGCTAACTGCCCTCCGCAGATGCGCAAGCCGGTCGTCGAAGAGGAGCGCTGCTGGGGTGGGCGCAAATGGGTGTTTCATTCCGAGGCGCAGCGCATCTGGCTCGAGAGAATGGCTGATCGCGGCTGGACAGCGCCCACGTGGCCCCGCGAGTACGGTGGCGGCGGGCTCGACTATGAAGAGGCGAAAGTACTGCGCGAAGAGATGGACGCGCTTCAATGCCGGCCGCCGATCGAACGAATCAACCAGGGTCTGGCCATGCTCGCACCTCTGATCCTCAAGGTTGGCACAGAGGCGCAAAAGAGCGAACACTTGCCTCGTATTGCGCGCGGCGAAGTGCGCTGGTGCCAAGGCTATTCAGAACCGAACGCCGGCTCCGACCTCGCGTCGCTGCAGACGCGTGCCGAAGACAAGGGCGATCGATTCATCGTGAATGGCCAGAAGATCTGGACCAGCCACGCCGACAAGTCGGACTGGATCTTCATGTTGGTGCGCACCGACGCGTCCGCACCCAAGCACAAAGGCATTAGCTTCTTGCTGGTGGACATGAACACGCCGGGCATCCAAGTCCGCACCATCGATCTTATTTCGGGGAAGTCGTCGTTCTGCGAGACCTTCTTCGACGAGGTGGAGGTGCCCAAGGACAACCTGCTCGGCAACCTTAACGAAGGTTGGGGTTTGTCCAAGCTGCTGCTCTCACACGAGCGGGAGTCGGTGGCGACAACGCGCAATTTCTCATCCGAACGCTCGCTCGGACTGCGCGCGGCCGACTGGCTCGGCCTTGAGGCGGGCGAGTTGGCTGAGCAGAGCCTGCGCGAGGAGATCGCCCGCTACGAGGTCGACCTTTGGGCCTTCGCGGCCGCGGCCGAGCGGCGGGGGGACCTCGCGGCCGCCGGCCAGGGCGGTGGCGGATGGGCGTCGCTTCTGAAACTGACGTATGCGGAGTTGAATCAGCGCCGCACCGAATTGCTTATGGCAGCCGGTGGTTCCGACTTGATCGAATGGGAAAGCGACCGCACGCACCAAGGTGAGGACGCGCGCGCCTGGCTGCGCGCCAAAGGTAACTCCATCGAAGGCGGCACCAGCGAGGTTCAACTGAACATCCTGGCCAAACGCGTGCTGGACCTGCCGGGCACGTAAAGAATCGAAGAGAAAAATGGCACTTGTACTGGACGAGCAGCAATCGATGCTGCATGAGAGCATTCGCGAGTTCCTGGGGCAGGAGGCGCCTGTAACACATCTGCGGCAACTTCGCGACAGCCATCACCCTGACGGCTTGTCGCTGGCGTTGTGGCGCGAGTTCGGTCTGATGGGGTTCGCTGCGACCCTCTTGCCCGAGGGCTTTGGCGGTATGGCGCTGGGCCATGTGGAAACCGCCGTTGTAATGGAAGAGATCGGGCGCAATCTCACGCCGTCGCCGTTCTGGTCGACAGCAATTGCAGGAGCGACGGCGCTCGGTCTGGCGGGCACGCCAGCACAACAACAGGTGCTGCTCCCGCCGATTGGCACCGGTCAGTCTATCGTGGCACTGGCGCTGGAAGAACGCGGCAAACACGCACCGGAGCAAGTGGCCCTTATCGCGCGCATCGAAGGAGGTGAGCTTGTACTGAACGGCGCCAAGACCTTCGTCGTAGACGGGCACGTCGCGAACCATTTCATCGTCGTCGTGCGCATGGAAGGCCAGGGTTTTGGCACGCAGGGCCTCGGGCTCGTGCTGGTCGAGAAGAACACGGCGGGTGTGGATGTCGAGCGCACGGTCATGGTCGATGCGCATAATGCTGCCCGGGTCCGCTTTACCGACGTCCGTGTGCCGATGTCGGCCGCGCTTGGCGAACTCGGGCAAGCCTGGGGCCTTCTAGAGCAAGTGCTCGATGCGGCCCGCGTAGGTGTTGCCGCGGAGTTGCTCGGCATCGCCGACGAGGTTTACCAGCGCACGGTTGCCTTCCTCAAAGAGCGGTCGCAGTTCGGTCGACGCATCGGCGAGTTCCAGGCGCTGCAGCACCGGATCTCGCGGATTTTCGCGCAGGTCCAGGTGACGCGCGCCGCGGTGCTGAAGGCAGCGCAGGCCCTGGATGCAAGAGATCCTCGTGCGAACCTGCATGTTTCGGTGGCCAAGTCGAAGTCTGGCTCCGTCGCGACACTGGCGGTGCAAGAGGCCGTGCAGATGCACGGCGGCATGGGCATCACCGACGAACTGGACATCGGCCTGTTCATGAAGCGGGTCCGGGTACTCGACGAATTGATGGGCGACCATCGCTTCCATGCACGTCGCCTGGCTCGCATCATTGGTTACTAAGGAGCGACCATGAACACCGAATTCACCCATGACGTGCTAGTTGTGGGCGCGGGCGCTGGAGGCATGACGGCTGCGATTACCGCAAGCAAACTCGGGCTGGACGTCTTGGTGGTGGAGAAGTCACGGTGGTTCGGCGGCACCACGGCATTGTCGGGCGGCGTGCTCTGGATTCCGGGTACGCGCCATGCGCAGAAGCCCGATTCGTCGGATGAAGTGCGCCGCTACATGCAACGCGAAGCCGGGGCCCACTTCGACCCAAAGATGATGGATGCTTTTCTGGACGCCGGGCCGAAGATGGTCGAGTTTCTCGAGCGCGAGACCGCCGTGCAGTTCATCCCCACGCTATACCCGGACTACCACCCAGAGTTTCCCGGCGGGGCGGACATTGGCCGCTCCATCTTGGCGGCGCCTTACAAAATCTGTGGCTTAGGCCGAGACATGGCGCGGCTGCGGCCACCGCTCGCCACCATGACCTTCATGGGCATGATGTTCAACTCCTCCAACACGGAGCTGAAGCATTTCTTTCGCGCGACGCGCTCGGTGCGCTCAGCGCTGTACGTGGCGCGCCGCCTGCTGCGGCACTTCAAGGACCTGGTATTACACGGACGCGGCGTGGAAGCCACGAGCGGCAACGCGCTTGCCGCGCGGCTGGCCCGCTCAGTGCTCGATGCGGGTGTGCCGATTTGGACGTCCACGCCTGCGCTCGCCCTCATAACGGAGGGTGGTCGGGTCGTCGGCGCCGATGTTCGCAGGGATGGTGAAACAGTTCGTGTGAGGGCGCGCAAGGCAGTCATAGTCGGTTGCGGTGGCTTCGCACACGATGAGAAACGTACGCTGGCTTTGTATCCGCATCTCAAGCGGGGCGGCGAGCACTTCTCGCCGGTGCCGAAGGAGAACAGAGGCGATGGCATTGCGCTCGCCGAATCCGTGGGCGGCCGGTTCCGCGCCCTCCTGCCGAACGCCGCGGCCTGGATGCCAACATCGAAGGTGCCTCTACGCGGCGGTGGTTTTGGCGCCTTCCCGCACCTGCTTGACCGCTACAAGCCCGGCGTCATCGGCGTGCTGCGCAACGGGCAACGCTTCACCAACGAGTCGAATTCGTACCACGACGTAGGCGAGGCAATGATCGCGGCCTGCGCCAACGGTACGGAAACCGCGATGTGGCTGGTGTGTGATCAGACAGCCATCTCGAAGTACGGCCTTGGGTATGCGAAACCGATGCCGATGCCGCTCTCAACATTGATTCGCAAGGGCTACCTGCATAAGGGCAGCACGCTGGCCGCACTAGGCGCTTCGGCAGGAATCGACCCGGCCGGCCTTGAGCGCACCGTGGAGAACTACAACCGGGGCGCGCAATACGGCGATGACACGCAATTTGGCCGCGGCACGACTGCCTTCAATCGCTACCTCGCAGATCCCGAGCAGCGGCCGAACCCCTGCGTTGCGCCGATTCGCCAGGGCCCGTTCTACGCGGTCAAGGTCGTCATGGGCGATCTCGGCACGTTCGACGGGTTGACAACTGACATCCACGGCCGCGTGCTGGACCAGGACGGCACGCCTGTCGCCGGCCTTTATGCGGTGGGCAACGACCGCGCCAGTGTGATGGGTGGCAGTTATCCTGGCGCCGGCATCACTCTCGGACCGATCATGACTTTTGGCTGGCTGACCGCTCGCTGGATTGCAGATTCCGAATGACAGCGGGAAGTTGCGCTATCGACGCTCACTCAACAATCGTGGTTC
The DNA here is from genome assembly GCF_056399425.1 of Variovorax sp. 01N429. Taxonomy (NCBI): domain Bacteria; kingdom Pseudomonadati; phylum Pseudomonadota; class Betaproteobacteria; order Burkholderiales; family Comamonadaceae; genus Variovorax; species Variovorax sp. 01N429. Next base: position 76,292 of record NZ_JBFTRG010000024.1, read on the forward strand.
GCTCCGGCGAACGTTTTTCGGAGTGGGCAGGAAGGCGATGAACCTCCTGAAGCCAAGGCACTGTCGTTCGTGAACGTCTGGTCGACCGGGGTACAGAGCTCCAGGGAGTCCAGACTGCAGATCGCGATGTCGATCTCCGTGCGCCATCTCGCTTGACTGTGAGCTAAGTCCCCCAGCTGCCCAAAACGAGCGGGCTGCAGCATAGCTGGATCTAAAGCGCGTCATGGCCCGTGAAAAGATTGAGACTTGTCCAGCAACACGCTCTTCATTGGTGGCCGATCTGGTCCAGAGTGTCCAGATGCTTTGACCTGCCCCCTCCCGGCCGTATCAGTGTAATGGCAGTTAAGTCCATCAACTTGGAGAATGACGGACATGAGAAAGAGCAGATACATCGAGGAGCAGATCATCGGTTTCATCAAGCAAGCTGAGTCCGGCTTGCCGATCAAAGATCTGTGCCGCAAGGGCGGTTTCAGCGATGCGACCTTCTACAAATGGCGCGCCAAATACGGCGGGATGGACGTGCCCGATGCCAGGCGCCTGCGTGAGCTCGAGGCCGAGAACAACAAATTCATGAAGCTGCTGGCAGAAGCGCACCTGGACATCCACGCGCTGAGCACGGCCTTCGGGGTAAAGCGATAGCACCGCAAGCCAAGCGTGCGGCCGTCGCCATCATGATTGGGGAATGCGATCTGAGCGAACGACGCGCCTGCAGGCTTGTGGGGCTCTCCCGCTACAGCCATCGCAATCCAACCGAGGCCGATGCCATGACGCAAGAGCTCAGCAGCAAGATCGTCGAGATCGCACATGCACGTCGGCGCTTCGGCTATCGGCGCATTCACGAGATGCTGCGCCCGCACTTCCCGGGCCTTCAGGACTTGAGCCGGCCGTCGAGCTCCGCCTGGGCGAAAAACGCGCTGGCCAGCTTCAGTATCTAGTTGGCCCGGCGCAGCTCCTTATTCTCGCGCTCCAGTTCCTTCATGCGCTGGGCGTCGCCGCTCGTGACGCCCTCGCGTGCGTCGGTATCGACCTCCACGCGCTTGACCCACTCGTGCATCGTCTGCGGCACGCATCCAATCTTCGGTGCGATGGACTTATGGCCGCCCACAACGACGGGCACTCCCCACGGTGCTCCTGCACCATCCTCACCGCGCGCTCACGCACCTCGGGCGAGAACTTGTTCGACTTGCTCATGGCTCAATCCTCTCAGAGTGTTGAGCCTCCTCAAAACCGGGGCGATTCACCTCAGGCCGTTCAAAACGGATTCAGACGCTTGTGAGGAGATGTGGACAAGCCAAGCGCCTGACTGCAACGAACGTCTGGCCAGGATTCGCGACACATACAAGGCCGTGGGCGTGGACCTGTCCTCGCAAGGGACGCATGAGCCTGGCAATAGGCCGACGAGACGGCCTCCCGGAGCGGATTCGGCTGCGGCCGAATGCGAGGCCGACTGACCAGCGAAGCCAAGAAAGAGCACACCGCCGCATGGCGGCGGCACACAAGATCGGCATTGGCGGCGTGGAAGAAGGTCAGCATGGCAGACGGCCCGTCGATGACACCGCCCCTGTTCAGGAGGTCTGTGCCCGCCAGCGTCGAGGACGGCGTCGCATTTCGGAACCCAGCGCAGCAAGGCCTGTCGCAGCCCTGCGCCCGTCCTTCGACGGGGGCTCACTTTGTGAGATGTCGGCGGCGCAGCCGTTGGATGTGAAAACGCGCGCGGCACACTTGCCGCGCGCGTCGCGTCGATTCAAAAAAGCCCCCGCCTGCAGGACGGGGCGCCATGCTCACGCGACAGCGTGCATACCCTCGCGGTCTTCTGCCTCGGCACCGCAGCTGGACTCGGCATCGGTCTCGGCCTTGCCCTCCGGCGCGGCCTGCATGTCGGCAGCAACCTCCTGCCCTCGGAACATCACGGGCAGCCAGCCCGTACCCGCCGCCAGCCGTTCGGCCTCGCTCGCGATCTCGGCCTTCTTGAGCTTGCCAAGCCGATTGACATGATCCGGCGCGAACGCCAGCACCGCTTCCAGAGCCTTGGCTTTCGAGACATGCTCGAAGTAGCCTGCGGCGGTCGGCGTCCACCAGTCGTGCATGTCGAGGTCCACCGCCTGCGCGAGCGCAGCGGCGGGAACTTCCTCCTCGTGCGAGGCCAGCGCGCTGACCGTGGAGGCTACGCACACCGCCAGCAGCGACAACAGTTCCTGCTGCGGGAAGGCCAGCAGTTCGGCAAACAACGCATCCGGGTCGCCGGGCAGGCGGTCGGCCCACGCATCCCGAACCTTGCGCATGCCCACCGCCGCCGGTGCATCCCCAATGTCCAGCGCATGCTGCCCGAGCCCATCCTGCGGCGTGGCGGTGATGTCGACCCGCGAACCGCCCGAGCCATAGCTGTCCACGATCACGCGCAGCGCGAGGCGATGCACCAATGCCGCCAGCGCGACATGCGGATGCCGCGCCACCTCGGCCTGCAAGGCCGCCGTGCGGTGCGCGCTGAGGCGCTTCGCCAGCTTCTCCGAGATGCCGGGCTTGGCCGGATCATCCGCACCCGCGTCCGGGCCGCTGCATGTCGCGCCCTCCTCCTGCCGCGCCTGTTCCCGCAACGCCTTGGCCTGTTCCTCGCGCAGCAGGCCGCGATGCACGACCACGCCGCCCATGGGATCGACCGACACCACGGCACCGGCCAGCGCCACCACGGCGGGCGGGTACTCGATCAGCTGGCGTTCGACGGCCTCCAGTTCGTTGCCCAACTCGTCCATCTCGTCGTGCCGCGCCTGCGCCTGTTCGTCGGTCATGTCCTCGTTTTCATCGTCCAGCCGCTCCTGCAACGTCGACTGCCGGGCTTCCAGCTTGGCGATGCGCTTGGCTTCGGGCTTGCTGGGTTCGCGGCGCGTGCTGCGCGCCCGTTGGAACTGATACAGGTCGGATGACGTGGCACGTGGGACGGCATCCACCCAGGCCCACCCTTCGGCCCGCACCTGCTCGGCCATCGGCGCGAGCTTGTTCCGCGCCAGCGCATCCAACAGCGCGCCATCCGTCAGGAAGATGCCGTTCCGGTCGTCCGCGAACAGGTCGCGGCGAACCCCACCGCCCGCCTGCTCGTAGGCCTCCACCCCGACGAAACGTGCCACCGCATCGCGGCTCGCGTCGATCTCGTCGCTCGTCAGATGATCGCGCAGCGCCTCCGGACTGCGCTGCCATTGCGGCGATTCGTAGAACGCGGCTTCCTGCGCCGCGTGATCGTCGGTGATGGCGAGCGCCATCAACTGCTCCAGCGTCACGGCCTGCGTTTCAAAGTCCGCCAGCAAACGGGGCGAGACGTTGGCGAGCTTGAGCCGCCGCTGCACCACGAGAGGCGTGACGCCGAAATCGGCGGCGATATCTTCCACTGGCCGGCCTTCGGCCACGAGGTCCTTCCACGCGAACAACTCCTCGATGGGCGACATGGCCTCGCGCTGCACGTTCTCGGTGAGGCTGACAGTGCGGGCTGCATCATCAAGCACCAACAGGCAATGCACCCCGTGGTTCTTCGCCAGCTTGCGACGCTTAACCAGCAGCTTCAACGCGGCCAGACGCCGCCGCCCGGCCACCACGTCGTAGTGCTCGCCATCGGGCGCGGCCACCACGGTGAGGTTATGCAGCAGGCCGACGCGCGCGATGCTCGCGGCCAGTTCGGGAATCGACCTGCCGCCGCTCTTGCGCACGTTGCGGCTCGAAGGCCGCAGCCTGGGCAGCGGAATCAGCAGCAGTTCCTGCGAGGCCGCGAAGGCGGCGGCAGCGCCGCCCGTGGCGATGGTGTGGGTTTCTTGAAAGGTAGCGGTGTTCATGGTGTAGCTCCCATCGGAACAAGATGAAGAAAATGGGGAATGGATGGAGGGACTGCGCGCCCCTCCGGGCTGAGGGTTCAGGCTTTGAGCTGACGCATGCCATCGGCCAGCAGCCAAAGGGCGCGATTCAATCGCAGGTTCTGGTCGATGCCCTGCAGCGGGCGCGTGCTCTGGCGGCGCCCGTTGGCGGCACGCCCGTTCAATCCGCCCTTGACGAGGTTTTCCTGGGTGCGGTTGAACACGCTCCACAAATCGCGGCGGTCGTCGTCCGTGCGGCGCGGCATCAGGATTTGCGCTTCGGTGATGGGCGCAGGCTTGTGGGGCTCGTCGTACTTGAGGGTCAGCGCGGCGCGGGCGAACACCTCCGATTCCCTGGCGTCGAGCGTGATCGCCTGCATGGCCTCGCGGGATTCCGATGCACGGTCGAAGCCGCCCAGAACCTCATACGCGCCCTCGATGACGTGGCTCGCCACGTCGCCCTTATGCGGCACGCGCACGTCCGCCACGGTGTCGCCGCACACCAGCCCGTTCTGACAGACGAAGCGGAACATGCCCGCCAGCATCTGGTAGCTGCCGGTGCCGTCGTGGGAGTTCAGCAGGATGATTTCGTTGGCCTCGCGGCCATTGATCTGGCTCGCATGGCGCAGCCGGATCATGTGCTTGGTGAAGTCGCGCCGCCCTTCCTGGCGCACGCGGGTCTGGCACACCATGAAGGGCTCGAAGCCCTCCCCTCGCAGTTCGGCCAGCACCGTGGCCGTGGGTATGTAGCTGTAGCGTTCCGAGCGGCTGCCATGGGGAGCCTCCGCGAAGATGGACGGGGCCACGGCCCTGATCTGGTCATCCGACAAGGGATGTTCCGAGCGCAGCACCGGCGAAGCCGGTGCGAAACGGGAACCGAGTTGCATAGTCTTTCTCCTGACAAGGTTGGCTGTTGAACAACCCCCACCGGATTCCTAGATTCGGAGCCCTCTTCGGGTCTTCCGGTGGGGTCGGCACGAAGAACCCGGTTGGCCTCGTTGCCACCGTCTTTCCTGAGTTCATCGCCCGCGACGGTCAGGAGCGCGCGGCCGGGTGCCGTCAAGGAGGAAAGCGCCAGGGCGGTGCGGGCCGCAGGCGCAGCCGAGGACACGGCCTGGCGCGCCGTGACGGCACCCGGCCGCGGGCTACAGTCGCGCACAAGGTGATGAGCTCAGGAAAAATGGCTGACAGGCAACGGTCGCCCTCTTTGCCGACCCCACGCAAGCGAAGCGCGCAGTCCCGGATCAACGAGCCGGGCCGAAGGCGTCAGCCGAGCGGAGCGAGACGAACGATGAACGCCCGCAGGGAGCAAGGTGCCAGGGTGGCTCGATGCGCAGCACGACGCCGCGGCCGGCCATGTCCGCCTGGCCGGAGGCGCCCGGAATCAGTTACCGTGAGGGCCCGTTCAACCCACAAGAACAAAACTCCGGATGAGCACCACCCCAACGACAACAGAGACCCGCGTGGCCGTCCTGGTCGACTGCGACAACGTGCCACCCGACATCCTCGAGCACGCGCTGCGCATGGTGGCCCAGTTCGGCCGCGTCGTGCTGCGGCGCGGCTACGGCAACCAGGGCACRCTGGCCAACAAATGGCAGGACGCCCTGGTGCGCTTGGCCTTCACCCCTTGCCTGCAGTACCAGTACGCCGCCGGCAAGAACACCGCGGACATCGCCCTGGCGCTCGATACGTTGGAAGCGCTCTTCGACCAGCGGGCCGACACCTTCTGCCTGGTCACCAGCGATTCCGACTTCGCCTACCTGTGCCGCAAGCTGCACGAACGCGGCGCCACCGTCTGCATCGTTGGTGAGCCCAAGACACCGGACGCCCTGCGCAACGCCAGCGACCAGTTCTTCGAATGGGTCCGCCCGGAGCCTCCGGCGGAGGCAGTCGTCGAGGCCGCACCGAAGACCACGGCGAAAGCGGAGCCGACCAAGGCCGAACCGCCGAAGCAAGAACCGCCAAGCCGGCGCCGAAGCGCCGGCCACGCTTCCTCGTCGAGGCCGTCGCACTGCTGGCCAGCGACACGTCAGAAGGCAAGGTGGGCCTGGGCGTCCTGGGCCAGTACCTCAAGCGCACCGACCCGGCCTTCTCGCCCCAGACCTACGGCCACTCGGGACTGTTGAACATGGTCAAGACCTACGACCTGCTGGCACCTCAGCAGGAGCAAGGCGGCCATTGGTCGGTCAGCCTGCTGCCCAAGGCCGAGGGCATCGCAGAGGCCGACGCGCCGCGCGCCTAGATCATCGGCACAAGGGCCCGCAGGCCCCGGGGTCACAGAAATCCTCGCTCGGCCATCGACACGACCGTGCTGCCCGCGACGATCAGGTGATCCAGCACCCGCACATCCACCAGCGCGGCCGCCTGCCTGAGCGTCCGCGTCAGATGCTCGTCGGCCAACGAAACCTGGGCACAACCGCTCGGGTGGCAATGCACCAGCAGGAGCGCGGAACTGCTGAGCGCCAGCGCATCCTTGACCACCTCGCGCGGATAGACCGAGGTCTGCGTCACCGTGCCCCGGAACATCTCGACGTAGTCCAGGACCACATGCTGCGCATCCAGGTGGACTATCGCGAAAACTTCATGGGGCAAGGCCCCGAGCCGCGTCCGCAGGAAGTCCTTGACCACCGCCGGCGACGTCAGCACGTTGGCGCCGCGCACCCGGCTCGCCAGCACCCGCTGCGCCGCAGCCAGCACTTCATCGGCCTCGGCCGGCCGGTACGCGCCCGCGACATCGCGAACCAGCAGCGAAGACGAAAAAACCGAAACGAAGGAATCAAGGGAAGAGAACAGATCGTGCGACATGGCGGACTCCAGTGATCGGGCGGGATTGCCCGAGACCGGAACCGGCACGCCGCAGCGCAGCCGTCAGGGTTCGACAGACGGCCGAAGGACGCCAGCGTGCGCAGCACGCGCAGACCTTGACGGCGAGAAGGGTGTGCAAGGATGAAGGGAACCAGCAAGCCGCCCCACCACGCAATGCACCCGCACTGGCAAGCGCAGCGCGGTTGCTCTTCCATGAGGAAGGGGCACAGGACGCTGATAAAAAAGAGGGTCAGAGGCTCGGATTCGGCGTAAGCAACCGGCCTGGCCGGAGCCTTCCTTTTGACTGACGATGGAGATGTGCGTGAGACGATCCGAACTGTATGCGTTGGTCTGGCAGACACCGCTTCGCCATCTGGGGCCGAATCTCGGCCTGTCCGATGTCGGACTCTCCAAGCTCTGCCGCCGATACAACATCCCTGTTCCGCCCGTCGGCTATTGGACCCGTCTCGCGGTCGGCAAGATCTGCGTGCAGACCCCCCTGCCGCCTTCCGACGTCGATCACGAAATCCACCTGTCGGAGAAAGACACCACGGCGGCCCGCTCCTCCGACGCCACGAGGATCCAGCAGGTCCAGCAAGCGTTTTCCCGGGCCAAGGATGCCGTAGTGCTGCAGCCCATCGATGTCCCGCCCTCACTCGACCACTGCCACCCGCTGGTGGCGAAGACCGCTCGCTTTTTTCAGTCCATCCAGCGCGATGAGGCGAAGTTGGCGGTGGAGGCTGAAGAAGCCAGGCGACTGCGCAAGCCTTTCTTCGGCGGCATGTCGAGCCACCGGATGACCACGGGCCGGTACACCTCCGGCAGCGGGTGCCTGCGCATCACCGCGACCCTGACCCACATCGACTGGATTCTCCGTTTCCACGAAGCGCTCATCCGGGGACTGATCGCCGGAGGCTGCCAGGTCGTCGCTGGCCGGGGAGATACATCGAATACGGTTGAAATCCGGCGCGCGGGCGGCGCCATCAGGCTGAACTTCTCCGAACAGGTGGAGAAGATTGCCCAACCCAAGCACCAGGATTTCCTCTTTCATCGGGATGAGTACAGGGCCCTCGATGGCTTCAAGCTGAAGCTGGAGAGAGACTGGCACGTCATCGCCCGCCAATGGACAGGCACCCGCGAACAGTTGCAGCAGCAACTCCCGGAGATCACGCGCGCCCTGATCGCATTCCCGGAAGCCGAAGCACTCAGGTCCAAGCTGGTGGCCGAAGAAGCCGCCATCCGACGAAAGCAGGAGCGGGAAACGGCCAGGGCACACGACGTCGCAGTGGCCGCAGAGCAGGCGCGTGCGCAGCGCCGGGAAGCGCGGGCGAATCAACTGCCTCGCGCCGTCGCGGTCGGTCAGTCCCTGGCGACCTATCACACTGCCCTGGATGTGCTGTCGCGCCTGGAGGGGATCGCCGGCGATCAATCCCAGGATGACGCATTGCGCACATGGATCGCACTCGTGCGAAGCAGCCTCAAGGACCCCGTGCATGAACTGGCCGACACATTGCGTGCCGAAGCGGCGCAGCCGGAACGGCCGCTTTGGTGGCCGGAATGAGGCGCGGCCCCGGACCACATCACCAACCTTCGCAGAACGATCGGAACCCGAGATGGCCGAAAACCGCCGAATCCTTGCGCACGTTCTCATCGAAATGAACCCGCTCGCGGATCAGGGCGCGGAGGCCACCAAGGCCGCACTGCGATCGGCAATTCAGGTGGGATTGAATGCCCGGGTTCTGGAACTGAACGTCTTCCCGCTCGCCGCGGAAGATGGTGCGCGTCATGTGAAGGCGCAGATTCCGCGCTCAGTACCCTCGGACCATGATCAGGTCGTCGAAGAGTACATGTACAGCGGTATGCAGGTGCAGATTTATCGCGAGGCTGGGCAAAAATCGCCGCCCGGCTACTTCGCCGTGGTCTTGAACCCGAATGCGAAGAATCCCAGCGGAGCGGTTCTCGACGCAAAGTCCTACACCGAACTGAAGCAAATCGCCGAAGCACGAGCCGAACGCAAGGCGTTTCTGCTGCAAAGGAAGAAGAGCAGAGATTGAGGAGCATCGGCCCAACACCCACCTTTGGTCAGAGTGCACGAATGTTCACCATTTGCTGAACGCCCTTTCCGATTCGCACGCCCGGCGCTCCGATACGCTTCGCATCGCTACAGCGGGTCGGTCTCAACAGACATCCCTGGCAACCTATGGACGTCCCGCAACGGCATTGGACGCGCTGCGGAAGAATCGAAAGGAATGCCCATGCGAGCCCAAACCAACCCTGAATCGAGCGCGTTCGTCGCCGCAGATCCTGCCGCTCAACGAGCCATGCAGGCGGCTCGTCTGCTGCAGGAGGCGCTCACGCTTCTTTGCTCCGACTCAGCGATGCCGCTGGCGCAGACAATCAGGCGCGCCCCCGACAGGCTTCTGAGATTGCCTGAAGTCGAGCGCCTCACCGGCCTGCGCAGGTCAGCCATCTACGAACAAATGCGCAGGGGCATCTTTCCGCGGTCGGTGAAAGCCGGACAGCGCACCGCAGCATGGCCAGAGAGCGCCGTGCAATCGTGGATCGCGGAGCGCATGAACGGGCGCACGACTTGATTCGATAAGCCGGACCGAGCCGTCCGAGCGGCGTGAACCTGCCCTTCGCACTCCGTCGGGACAGCACATCCTTCATGCCAGCGGACGGGGGACTCTCCCGGGGGCTGTTCCCCCTCGCAGGGAACTGGCGCTCCCGACCCGTTGCTGCCGCTCACACCGTCCAGCTGAACGGCAGCTGTGCAGCGAACGCGGACCGTCAGCCTTGTGATTGCGGGTGAGTAGCGTCTGTCGCCCTCCGTCGTGCCCCTCGCACATGCTTATGCGGGTCCTAGGCATTTGCGGGGTGCGGTTGCGCCTAGAAGGCTGCTGCCGACACTTTCAGCATCCTCCAGGACGTAATAACGTCGAACAACAGTTGGTCCGCGGAGATCCGAGAACTGCTTGCATCGCAAGCGTAAGCCCAGCGACGAAGGACCACAGCCTTGGCGAAGAGATTCGTCGCTGGTAGACGAGCCATTGCGCCAACGGCAACTCGAGCGACGGTTTGTTACGCTACAGGTCGAGCCGCACGCAAGCGGAGAACAGACCAAAAAGAGACGGGATCACAGGAATGGCGACGATTGGTGCAAGCACACGACAAAAGATCGCTGAGATCTCCGCGATGGTGGATAACAACCGCGTTGTCTCAGCCTCGAAGGATCTTTCCGAGCTGATGAGGCTAACGCCCAAGGACGCGCTGCGCTTCCTGCAACCGGAGCTTACAGAACTGATATCCAGGTTCGCGAAGAACCGGAAAAGAGACCTACTAGCAGAACTGGCGCATTACCTCGGCCGTGTCAATTCCCCAGTCGCAACATCGCTTCGAGTTCGCAGTGGCAACGCCACTGAGACGTCACATCATTCTCAAATGGCATCCCTTGCGAAGCGATATGCCGGACACTTTGATGATCTAAGGGATAGGCATATTTTTCAGTGGGCCACCTACTATCGGGATACCCTTTTGTTCATCTTTGGAGATGCACGGGACAAGCTGGCCACATCAGCGGAGTGGCATCAGGAGATCGAGAAGATCGGCCAAGTGGTCGCGGGTCACTCGGCGGACGTATTCAGCAGAGGCTTTCGGTATCAAACGGACCAAGGCCTTTCCATCGAGTTCTCGGAGATCAAATCGATCAGCGGCTTGCAGAAATTTCTGTATTTAGTTATTTCGGTGTTCGTGGAGCAACGGGTCAACATCTCCAATGCCAGAGACGCAGAGATATCTTGGAACCTTGCTTCAACGCTGCTCACGAGCGTCCTTGCAGGTTTTGGGAGAGCAGCTTACGAGTCTGAACCAGGATGGAAACTTCTCGCGCGCAACTTCCCAAATTGGTTGCCCCCGCTGGGATTCTGTAGGGGCTCAGATGCACTGAACTTAATCGAAGAATTCCCCGAAGAATGGCGCAATCGCGATGCTTACGTGACGTTGGTCCCGGTGCTATTAGGCATAGAGCGCTTAGCACATAGGTTTCATGACGACGACATTTTCCTTCCGCGGCTCAGCCGGCTTTCAGTCGGCCATCATGATCGATTGGATCTGACTCTCACCATTGTCAAGAAGGGAGTCAATCAAGATCTTTTGGTCTCCAGCTATTGCACGGGAATCATAAGGAGCACTTACCAGCTGAGTGAGGCTTTATCGCTACGGGCGGCGATTGTCGTTGGGCAACTTGACCCTCGACTGTCGGAGCACGATCAGTCTGCTCAAGTCCTTAACGCGAGCGAAGTAACGCCTAGCGCGGAGCAGGTCCAAAACTTCGCTGAAATGATCGACTCCGAACTGCATCGACAGGTCACCGCCAATGCGGCGGCTCACGATCCCGGCACCCTCAACCGCAACTACGCTAGAGAGTTCCCGCTAGAGGATCCGGATTTCCGCAAGCAGTTTCTAGTTCAGAGGTATAGCGTCACGCGTCTATTGGAGGATCTTGAGGGCGGGACTGGCGTTCACCTCTGGTGTAGCGTACGACGCTCGGGCAAGACCACGGCTGCCAGTAGTCTTGCCGACCTAAGTGGCCAGCTCGCAGTGGTAATGCAGACGATGGATCACCAGCCACATCAGAGTGAACAGAACATTTTTTCACGCAAAGTTGAAGAAGCTCTATTCTCGGAAAAGGCCCTCGCGCCCGACTTCTTTCAGTCGATCGTGAGCGAGTGCACTCTCGCCACAACTGCCTTTGATCCCAAGGACAAGAAGGTTGTCTTCATCGTTGATGAGTACGAAACACTGTTCGGGTTGATTGAGTCCTCGGTGGACCGCGACGCCAGTGTCAGGTATACGGTCGCGCTTCCATTGCTGAGTCAAATGGTGGCGTTCGCCTCCCGGAACCTCCTGATCTTCATGGGGCAGCGGCCTGATGCACACCTTGTCCTATCGGCCCAGAACCAGCTCAGTCCACTCGTGCGTCAGTACAACTTTCCGCTGTTTGAACACCACGCAGGAGCTGTCGACACTGAGTTCACCCAACTGTTGCGACGGGTACTGCAGGAGCCTCTTCCTTTCGACTCGTCGTTTTCCGACGTTGTGCACGAGGAGACCAACGGCCATCCATATTTGACTGTGAACTTGATGGTCGATTTCTGCGACTGGCTCATCTCTACCGGATTTAGACCGGGAAACAGCCCATTGGACGCCGCACAGTTCACAAATTTCACTAGGGACCGTCTGGCTGCAGCTGCGCTGCAGCGCAGTCCCCACTATGTGTTCTTCCATGGGATGCTCGCGGAGTACGCGAGTGAACGCGGGCGCACTAGAGAACCGTGGTTGTCCGCTATTACCAACGTGTTGCAGGAGATCACGAGAAGGCATCCGAGAGCATTCGCTTGCTCCGTAAACAGCTTCAACCAGATCGCGGCCCCATATGGACCACTCATTCAGATGACGCCCCAGCGATTCCTGGCCAGCGCGTCTATGTCTAACTTCTTGATCGATCAGGGCGGACAGGTAAAGCCTGGTGTTCGCCTTATGGCTCGTCTCGCGGCGTCCGTCACACCGAAAATCAATTGAACATGGAATACATTGCAGCCCGGGTTGCCGAAATGCTCTCAACCATCGCGTGGAAGCCTAGCTACGTTCTGCGCATTTTCTGGGTTCAACACTCCGCTGGCAGCAGAAATCAGTTCGCTGAGGAGTTGCCGAAGGTAGTTGGGGCGGAGGGCATTGTTGCCATACCAGTGCGGGACGCTGGATTCCAAAATGCCAACGCCATCTTCTCAGACGTTCAGCGGCTGTTTGCGGACAACAAACCGGCGATTGAAGCGCTGCACTCCTTGGCGATCCAACGGCTGTCCATCATCTTGATCGGAAAGAGCGACTTCCAGCTTCCTCAGGGCTCTTCGCACATTACGCTACCTCGTTGGTTCCCTGTGGACGCTGGGCGCGAAACATTCTTCGAGATCGCCGACCTTGGAATGACCGCCGAAGCAGCGCTTCTGAACTGTCCAGAGGCTCGGCTCGACCAAATTGCAGAGTTCACCTACAACCTAGAGACAGCCATTACCGACCGCCTTGCTGCCTTGCAGTCGACCGATCGCGCCAAGCTAGATTTATTTGTTAGCACTGCTCATAACGGTATCGTTCCCGATAGCGCCGCGTGTGTGCGCGAGTACAGTAGAGAACTCGCACAGTGCGCCAGCCCGCGAGCTTATCGGCCTAAAGCAGCAAAGGAATCCAAGGCGCTGATAGCACGGCTGCTGAGATTAGTGCTGAATATCTCGCCGAAACAACTTTCGGGAACTGCGGAGAAATTCGCCGAGTGCTTTTCCAATGCGGACCACATTCGCCTGAAGCCGCCCTTGTTTGCTGTCATGTTGAGACCTGCCACGGAAATGAGTATTGGAGCGGCCAACTGGCATTCCATTATGCTTGCGCTCTATCAGGCGTATCAGCTGATGAACGGCGCTGCACACGCAGACGAGTATCCGCACTATTCCGTCGCCCTACAATTCGCCAGTTCCGTGGATCTCCGAACATTCCTGGCAGCGGCGCGTCAGTACGTAGACACGCTCGGATAGAAGTGAAGCCACGCTACGCGACTTCCGGCATACATCAAGGTCATCTGCAGCGAGGACAGAACGACTGCAACCAGTCGAGGCCGTGTGAAAACACATTGAATCCGTGGGGGCCGTCGCCTAGATTGAATCAACGCGGCTGACCAGGATGAGCCATGAAGCGATTCATCGAGGGCGAGGACCGAAGCCAGGTCACCTTGCTACCGCAG